>CAMZEO010000081.1 GCA_947305735.1 uncultured Planctomycetales bacterium
CGACGCTCTTCCGATCTGTTTTCCCTACACGCGTAGGGATGTTCCGACGTTTTCGAGCGGCTTGGCGTCGCGCCGATTGTTTTCCCTACACGCGTAGGGATGTTCCAGAAAGTGATTAGTTCCGAGTAGCCTTCAAATTGTTTTCCCTACACGCGTAGGGATGTTCCGCTGAAATAGACGGCGTTGAATATGTCGCGTCAGTTTTCCCTACACGCGTAGGGATGTTCCGGTTCTCGGTTTTGCTTGGGCTTTTGTTAAAGAGTTTTCCCTACACGCGTAGGGATGTTCCGGCTACAGATTGTTTAATGATAGAGGGTTAAAAGTTTTCCCTACACGCGTAGGGATGTTCCGACTGCATTGTATGTCGCTCATCGTCTCTGCTGGTTTTCCCTACACGCGTAGGGATGTTCCGACGACGCGCTGTCCGGCTCGGCTGTTCTTGATGTTTTCCCTACACGCGTAGGGATGTTCCGTGTTGTTTAGGTTCTGTTAAGTTTGGGTTATCGTTTTCTCTGCACGCGCAGGGATGTTCCGATTCAGTCGTGGCGCTTGTGTCAATGGAGAGTTATCCCCACCTGAGTAGGGATTTCCAGACAAATCGAACGTTTGATTTTTAGTCAAATTCAAAAATTTTTAGAAATTTTTAAAAATTATCTAGAAGTACTTGATTTTGTACAAAATGAATAATACAATGATAGCGCAATTGTTCGCCGAGTTTCCGAGAAAAATTCTCGTTGACGATTGTTTCAATCTAACGTTAAGCGCTTGTAACTATGGTTAAATTAAAGAAATCGAACAATTCAATTCCCGTGTTGGAATTGACCGATTGCCTTGCAAAGACGTCGGACGGAGATCGGCCCGGTTGCGACGTCTTGACGCATTTAATCTACGTCGGGGCCGTCGCGTCCGGATTATGGGAACGGCTCTCGTCAAACGTCCAACGTATTCTTCCCAAGTCGATAGTTGTAAGCTTGGCCGCGCTTCATGATCTTGGCAAAATTTCGCCGGGATTTCAGGGAAAGATTTGGCGGAATGTTGAAAAGCGACGCCGAGGAGTCGAACAACAGAGACTTGTCGATTTCCATTGTTCTTCTTGTGACGATGTTGGGAGTCCGGATCAAAATCACGCCTTTATAGGATACTGCGTTCTCAAGCAACTCGACGAGATAGGATTCGGCGAGTGGTCTTTTGCCGTTGGAGCGCATCATGGCAATCTGCCATCCAACGACTTTTATCGTAAAGATTGCGAAATATTTGGAGGCTTTGATTGGCAGAAATTGCGCGAGGAGGCAATCGAACGCGTCTTTCAGATTTTTGACCGACCGCGCGTTGACGTCGCTCCTCCCAGCAGGGAACAAAAAGATTTAGCGACGGCGTTTGTCGTCGTTTCCGATTGGTTGGGGTCGGACGAGCGTTTTATTAAAAGCGAGGATTTGAATAGCGTCGACTTGTTCAAACGCGCCGACGAGATTCTCGACGAAATAGGGTGGACTGCGCCGAAATCCTTAAATGAGAAGTCGTTTTCCAACCTATTTTCCGACGTCGCTCCAAACGTTGTTCCCAACGAAGTTCAGCGGGTTTTATACGAGACGGCGAAACAGCCCGGCCTTTTTATTGTCGAGGCCCCGACAGGTTGCGGCAAGACGGAAGCGGCTTTGTGGAGCGTTTGGAACTTATTGCGCAATAAGACTCACAGCGGCGTTTATTTTGCGTTGCCGACAAGAACAACGAGCGACAAAATATACGAACGCTTTTCTCCCTTTCTCGCTCGCGCTTTTGAAAGCGAAGACGTCGGTTCCAGATTGCTTCACAGTCTGGCTTGGACGCGCTCTCTTGACGAGAGAGGAAGAGTTAAGAAAGACAACGGCGAACAAGACGAGGAGTCCAGTGACGTCTTTTGGGGACACGCCTGGTTCCGTCCTTCAAAACGCGCTCTTTTACAATCTTACGGCGTTGGGACCGTCGATCAGGCGTTGATGGGCGTCTTGCCGATAAAACACGCGTTTTTAAGGCTGTTTGGCTTGGCGGGCAAGGTTCTTATTGTCGACGAGGCTCATTCGTACGATTCGTATACCGGCGCGTTGTTAGATAATCTGATAAGTCGTTTGGCGAAAGTCGGTTCCTCGGCGATTATCCTTTCCGCGACGTTGACTCAAGAACGACGTCGGCAATTATTGGAGTCCTTTGGAGCTCTAAAGCAAGACGTCTCGGAAGACGACGGTTCGATCGATCCGTATCCGATGATTTCCTATTGCTACGCCGACGGAACGTCGGGAAAAATAACGTTGGAGCCGCCAAAAGACCGCTTCGTGACCATTGAAAGGACGGAGAGAGATCAGGCGTCGATTGCCGAACGCCCGGTCGAACACGCGGAACGCGGCGAACTGGTTTTATGCGTCGCCAATACTATCGACAAAGCGCAGTCTTTGTACCGCGCGATCAAGAGTAGCGCGAGCGCTTCGTTGCCAGGCGAGCGGATAATTCTTCTTCACGGACGTTTTCCAGCGTGGCGTCGCGAACAAATTGAAAAACAAGCGTTTGCCATTTTTGGCAAAAACGGCGATCGCGCGAGCGGAGCTATTTTGGTTTCCACTCAAATTGTCGAGCAGAGCGTCGATATTGACGCCGACTATTTGATAACCGATCTGGCTCCGACCGACATGTTGATACAAAGAATAGGGCGATTGTGGCGACATTCTCGTTCGGAACGCCGAGCTGAAAAAGCGGTTGCGACGGTCGTCTATCCTGTCTCAGGAGACGAACCTTTTGAAGAACGGCTGGGCGCCGACGCCTTCGTTTATCCGTCGTATGTTCTTTGGCGTTCTGCGGAGGAATGGAGTAAAAGAGACTTTTTAGCCATACCGTCCGATATACGCAAACTTATCGAGGACACGTACCGTCAACGCGAAGAGCCTGACGACGCGCAAAAAATGCGCGCGAGCATGAAAGCGAAAATTCAAACGATGTTGGGTAAAGCGGGATTGTTGACCGCAGGCGTCTTGCCGATCGTTTCCGATCGCAACGAGGCGCCGACTCGTTACAACGAATCCGAAACGCTCGATTTACTTTTGATAACGGGCGTCAATTACGCCTCCGATTTACGAATCCACCTTTCCTCCGGCGAATCGGTCGTCCTGGACGGTTACCGTCGTCTGCAAGACGCGATCTCGTTGACTCGAAACGTTGTAACGAAAAGAAAGCGACGAGTCGACGAGCAATGGATCAAAGATTTTGAACGGGAAAGCGTCTACAAAACGCTTTCAAGACTTTATTTTGCGAAAACGGAGCGTTTTGTTCCGATAATATTGGACGCTCTTACGGGAAAGATTTCAACGTTGGACGGGCGAGAAATCCCTTTGGCGTATTCAAACGAACTTGGTTTATACGACGTTCCAAAAGAACAGGAAAAGGTAAGCGAAGCCAAACGAAAGAGCGGTTTAATAAACCGCGTCATAGAAGAAGACGAGGAGAACGATGAGTTCTACGAAGATTTTGAATGGTAAGATCGAGAAAAAAGGGCGTTCGTTTAGCCTAATCGACGAACCTTGGATTCCCGTCCTCGACGCAAACGGTCAAGAGCGTTCGGTCGGGTTGCGCGACCTTTTTGAACGCGCCGAAGAATTGGTCGACCTGGCGTCGGGACCGTTGGAAACGATCGCCCTTTATCGACTCTTTGTTTGTATTGCGCAACGCGCGCTTGACGGGCCGGCTGACAACGAAGGTTGGAAAAAAGCAAGAGGCGTTTTTATTCGCGACTCTATTGCTTATCTCGAACGGTGGAAGTCACGATTCGATCTGTTTGGCGAGTTTCCGTTTTTGCAGGTTAGGGGGCTTGAATCCGACAATCGCAAGGAAACCGATAAACTAGATTTTGGTTTGACTTGCGGCAATTCGAGTACGTTGTTCGATCAAAACGCCGTAGAAGGCGGACGCGTGCATGAACCGAGTTGGTTAGCGTTAAAATTGTTGACTTTTCAGGCTTTTTCTCCCGGAGGGTTAATTGGAATTGCGGTATATCGCGGAAAAAAAACAGGCGTCAATACGTCAAGCGAAGGAGCGCCTTGCATTGAAAGTTCAATGTTGATAACGCTTTTGAAGGGTAAAAACCTTGCGGAAAACATTTGGCTGAACATTGTTCCTGCCGATAGACTTGGCAATATGCCGTTGGGAAAACCTGTTTGGGAATACGACGATTTTCTCGATGAAAACAAGGAAGAGATTTCTTGCTCCTGGTTGGGACGTTTAGCTTCTCTCGCTCGATTTATCGAATTGGAAGAGGACGGACGACAGATGATTCTTGCCAACGGCGTTTCTTACTCTAAATTGTGGGGAAACGCTTCTGACGCCGGAAAAATAACGCGCGAACCGATGGGAACAATCGTCGCCAAGACTGGCAAAAAAAGTCCTGAATGGAAATATGTCAGGACAGATCCAGAGAGAAGTCCATGGCGCGATTTAGGAGCGGTTTTAGCTCGAAAACAACAAACAAAAGCTGGATCTCTCGCGCTCGAAAATATAGCTATACATTTGAACGAAGTTGATCCTCAAAACAAAAAGTTTGTTTTTAAAATTTTTGTAGGGGGATTGAACGCCGATAAGGCCAAAATCATCGACGCGGCTTCATGGAATCTTGAAATATCAAGCGATATTTATGGCGACCGTTCGTTGTCGCTTTATGAATCCGGCGTTGAACGCGCGGATTCCGCCGAAAAAAGGTTGGTTACAGCCATTAAAACATACTGCGATTCCTTAAAAGAGGAATCGCAAAAGGAGGGTTTGAGAAGTAAAACGTCGCTTGTAATCCGAGCTAAAAAACACTTTTGGTCGTCGTTGGAACAGCAACGGTCTAAATTAGAGGACTGTGCAAGTAACGATTCTCTGGACAAATGGTTAGAGATTGTTACCGAAGAAATGAAATCGACCTATGAGTTTGTTTGTCCTCGAAACACAGCTCGACAAATGCAGGCGTATGCCGTCGGACTTAGAAGGCTCTACTGCGTCTCTAAGAAAAGAGAGCCAAAGGTTCCGGCAGAAGATAAGTCAAAGCCTGCAAAAGCTAAGAAAAAAGTCAATAAGCGCGAATGAAGTGAACCCCATTTGTTGGACTTTTTAAAAAGTCAAGGGCGCGACGTCGCCGTCGGTTACGAAAAAGACAAATAATAAACCGCGTAATTCAGATTTTTTATTTGATTTGAACGGAGGGAATACTGATGAATAATCAGGAACAAAAAGAGCGACATACTTTTATAAAATATCTGTATGGTCTGTCGCCCGAAAAAGATCGCGGCGTGTTAGCCGATTTGCGTCGCGGATTTAGCAAAGCGACGGAAACGCGTTCGTGGCCTTACATAGGTCGATTTTGTAAACTTGACGCAGACCAGAGAATTGTTTTCCAAACGATAGCCGCCGGATATGCTATAAATCCCAAAATAGACGAAAGGCCTTTTGCAGATTTTGGCACGATGATGCTTGCTCTTTCTCTTACTGAAAAAGAAAATGAGCGAAGCGTTACTTTTGACGTCGCTTTTCGACGTATCTTAGCTTGCGCTTCTGTTGAGGACGTTTGCGAACGTCTTAAAGCGCCGATTCTTGCGTCGAAAGCAAAGAATGTTCCCATTCCATGGGAACGGCTTTTCTGGGATCTTCTCACATGGGATAAGCGTGCAGAAGAAACCAAAATAAAATGGGCGGCAAATTATTGGCACGTTCCTAACGTTTGCGATCCTGTTTCGATCGAGCAGGAATCGGAAGAAGAGGAGAGTCTGCAATGACGACATATTTAACTCAAGGCGTCGTCTCTAACGTCGACGCTGCGAAACGTCGATTGAGAGACCGTTACGCCTGGCACCAATACCTCTGGAAATTTTTTCCGGAGGTCGAGCCGGGCTCCGAACATGAATTCCTTTGGCGAATCGATCGCAAAGACGGTTGTTGCGTCCTTTGGCTTTTGTCCGAGAAGAAACCGGACGTTGCCGAAGCGCCCGGCCGTTGGTCGACAAAAGAGGTCGCGGACACGTTTCTGACGCATCAACGCTACGAGTTTTCTTTATGCGCAAATCCGACGGTCATGCGCGTCGTACGACTTGAAGACGGCTCTCGACGTAAAAACGGTCGCCGAACAGCTATTTACGACCGTAACGAACTCGAGAAATGGCTGAGCGACAAAGGAACAAACGGCGGTTTTGTTATTGAGCGTTTGACGTTTGATCCTCCCACGAAGGATTATTTCTTCAAGTCAAAAGATCAAAAGGGCGTTCATTCTAACGTCGAGTTTCGAGGCGTGTTAAACGTCGTCGACCGCGAGAAATTTACCGCCGCCTGGAAGACGGGGATCGGTTCCGCTAAAGGTTTTGGTTTCGGTCTGTTATTACTTAATCCCATTGAATAGTAGTTGTTAATAACATAGAAATAAAGGAAGTACTGCTATGAATTTAATTGAAGTGCACTTGATTCAATCTTTTCCGTTTACCTGTTTGAACCGCGACGACGTTGGAGCGCCCAAATCGGCGATTTTTGGCGGCGTGCAACGCGCTCGCGTTAGCAGTCAGTGTTGGAAACGAGCGATTCGCGAATATGCGTTTGGAATCGCGCCCGAGTATTTTGCCGGCAAACGCGGTCTTTATCACAGCGAGTCGTTGGCTGGGAAGCTTGTTGAGCGTGGAATTGACGAAAATAAGGCTCAAAAAATAGCTGAAGAAGCAATTAGTTCTATTTCAAGCTCGAAAGAAGAAGGGAAAAAAGCAACGTTGCTCTATCTTTCAACTCAAGAAATCGAAGCTCTTGCCGATCAATTGGTTGAAACAATGGGCGAGAAGATCGATAGTAAAAAAATTGCTAAAGCGATTAAAGGAATCAAGCGAAAAGACGCCGTCGATATTTCGCTTTTCGGAAGAATGGTCGCTTCTGAGCCTGCTTTAACTCTTGAAGCGGCGGGCATGTTTAGTCATGCTTTGTCGACGCATGCGGCGGCCAACGAAGTCGATTTCTTTTCTGCCGTCGACGATACCAAACCAAAAGACGTCGCAGGTGCCGCGCACATAAACGTATTTGAAGCAAATTCCGCTTGTTACTATCGTTACGTTGGTTTGAATCTCGATTTGTTTAATGATTCCGAACACCTTAAAGACGTTGACGTTAACGATCGTAGGGCCGCTTTAAACGTTTTTTTGCGCGCCGTTCTTGAAGCTGTTCCCGGCGCTCGTAAAAACTCAATGTTCGGGTACACGTTGCCGCAATTCGCGTTGGCTTTTGTTCGTCAGGGTCAACCGTTATCGTTAATCAACGCTTTTGAAAAACCAATCAAAGCGGATCGCGAAGGCGGATACGTCGCTCCTTCTATTGAAGAACTGAAAAAACATTGGGACAAGATGAAAAAGGCGTATTGTCTTACCTGTAAAGGCGAGTTCACTTTAGACGACGAATCCAGTTGGCTTGATTCGATCGTTACGTGCGCGATGGGGGAATAATATGTCTGCTGGCAAGTATTTGGCGGCATATTTCGACGCGCCTATGCAGTCTTACGGGGTGGAAAGTCGGTTCAATCGTCGAACGACGCTTCCTTATCCGACGCGTAGCGCCGTTACGGGGATTTTTTGCGCCGCCATGGGGATCGACCGTTCCGACTCCGATTTCCTCCGAAAAATGACAGTTCTTGAGATAGAAACGTTGGTTTTAAAACGTTTTATATCCGAAGAAAGACCGCTTCGCGTAGCCAACCTTATGGATTATCACACTGTTGGCGCAGGATACGAAAACGTTTCGGAAGAACTGCAATTTGGAAGGCTTCGAAAGGCTGACGGAAAGCGTAGTAATTCCGCAGAGTTAACATATCGCGACTACTTAACCGACGCGCGTTTCGGCGTTCTCGTTTCCGGAGACGATTCCCTTGTTGAACGCATTGACTCCGCTTTGCGGAATCCCGTATGGGGCGTTTGGTTTGGACGCAAGTGTTGCGTTCCTGCAAGCCCCGTCGCTCAGGGAATTTACGACGAACGGATGGCGGCGATAGAACGTTTATGTTCTTTAGCCGGGTGCGACAGGCCAGAACGCGTTATTCGCGACGCTAAGCCCGGCGACGAAGACGTTACGGTCTATCGAGACATGCCCGTTACGTTTAATCGATTGAGCAGGGGTTCCGGCGAAGAGTTCGGAATTCGCAGAATTGTCGTTTCCGAATGGGATTCCGACGCCGATCAAGAATAGCGAGGTATTGTCGTGCCCGTTTTTGAAAAACCGTCTCGCGACTCCTTGCCGCAATGCGTCGATCGCTGGACTCCGCTCTATTTGGAACACGGACGAGTCGAAGTCGACGATTCGAGCGTTAAGTGGATAGGAGCCGACCGAACCGTTTTGAGAATACCCGTCGCAACGATCAGCGCCTTGCTGTTGGGACCGGGCGTGTCGATAACGCACGCCGCCGTAAAGGCGTGCGCCGACGTGAACACTCCTATTTCGTGGGTTGGAGAACAGGGCATGCGTTTTTACGCATGCGGCTTAACTCCAACTCACGACAATACCAACGCGAAGATTCAGGCGGAACTGTTCGCTTCTCGTAAAACCCGAACCGAAGTGGCGAGACGAATGTTTCTTTTACGATTTCCACGAGAGGAGGTCGAAGGAAAATCGATCGAGACGTTGCGAGGAATGGAGGGCAAACGCGTCAAGGCGCTCTACGCCGAGACGGGCGTCAAATACGGCGTTCAATGGAAAGGCAGAAAATACGACGCGACGCATTGGGATCTCGCCGACGGAATCAACCGCGCTATATCCGCCGCTAACGCTTCGTTATACGCGCTATGTTCTTCGATAATCGCTTCTTTAGGCTTTCTTCCGCAACTTGGGTTCGTTCATAAAACGGGAACTTTGCCTTTTGTTTACGATATCGCCGATATTTACAAGCCGGAAACTACGTTGGAAGCAGCTTTTCAAGCGATAAGCATCGATCCGCAAGCCGACGAGTCTCAGGTTATAACGTTGTTGAAACAAAAAATCGAAAACGTCCGACTGATCAAAAGAATACCGAAGGATATTTTTGACTTGCTTGGGATAAAAGACAACTCGATCGAAAAGGGAGAACGTCAATGACCGTAATTGTCGCAAACGACGTTCCTCCCGCCGTTAGAGGATTATTAAAACGTTGGTTCGTCGAACCCAGACCGAACGTTTTTGTCGGGACGGTAAATAAACGAGTTCGTAAACGCGTTTTAGAGTATGTGTTTCGCAATTCGCCGAATTTAGGATTACTTGTTTTGAATTCGGATAACAGTCAACAAGGATTTAACGTTGAATCGTTTGGAGAGACCGATCGACTCCCGGTTCGCGTTTGCGGATTGAATTTGATCGCTGAGAAATGGGACGGCGTTTCGGAAGAGGAAACAGGTTAAAAGGATGTTGACGTTTTCTTTTTGCGGAATGGGCGGATTAGATCAAGACGCCGAAGAAACGCTATGGAATCAGAGCGTTTGGACGTGGAACGACTATCGACTTTTGTCGAAGTCGCCTTTTTCAGGAACCAAACATAGTCTTATTCTCAGAGATTTAGACGAAGCGGAACGTCAATTACAAAGAGAAGACAAGGGCGTTTTATGGTTTTATAATAAGCTTTCCCCAGCAATGCGTTGCCGTCTATTGCCCTATATCAAGGGGGAAGTTCTCTATTTTGATATCGAAACGACGGGGTTGAAAGAAGACTCCTTCACGACGTTGTTGACGATTTCCAACGGCGCCGACGCCAGAACGTATATTCGTGGACGCGATTTAAACGATGGTATTGAGAGAATTGCCGACGCAAGATATGTCGTAACGTATAACGGGGACTCGTTCGATGTTCCCTTTCTTCAACGCGAGTTTAACTTGGAATTCCATTTTTTGAGTTTTGATCTTCGTAAGATACTTCATGGCTGGGGAATAACGCGCGGTTTGAAGCGTTCTATGAAAACGTTAGGCGTTAAAAGAAGAGAAGTCCCCCTTGAAGAGCTTAACGGCGCCGACGCCGTAGCTTTATGGGATCGATATGAATCGGGAGATTTATCAGCTCTCGATCTTCTTATTCGATACAATCGAGACGACGTTCTAGGACTTGTCGACATTTTACGAAAGCTTTATTGTCAATCAATGAAAAAGCATCTCTTTTTTAAAGAAATCGGCTAAGCGCGAACCGTTTTCAAATATTGGAGATAACTCTGAGACGATTTTAACCAAATTGACTACCCCTCGTCCGTCTTGGGCTCGGCGCCTGTATTGCTGGAAAATTCCTGTCGACAAGTTTTGAAAGGTTCCGTTCCGTTGTTTCTATAATATCTTCAGTCTCCATTGTACGTCGTCAAAACATCTTAAAACAGCAAAAAACCGCGACAAACAACGCGACGGGTAAGATACCGTTTTTCTCATATTTCCAAGGCATATCGTTGGCGGGATTCCAAAAAAAGTCGTTATATCTTTACTGAACTTGCGGAACCGCGTCGTTTCTTTTCTTTTCAACAAACGCGTCGCGATCGTTTGACGGTAGAACCAAGCAAAAACTTTGCAAGAAGAATGTAAAAACAGTTTTATTTCGCGGTCATTTTTGTTATATTAACGACGATGAGCGATCGAGAGTTCGGTCGCGCTTGCGCCCTTGTTTTTGCAGGAGATCGTCCATTGTCGCGTCGTTTTATCGTCGTCGCGATCGCGTTGATCGCGACTTTAACCGTAAGTCTTACGTATTGTCAGGAACCCGCGTTCGATCCCGGCGATCCGGGCGTCATGTCCCCGGAAACGTTCGCAAATCCGACCAATTCCGTTCGTCCGTGGGTCTACTACTGGCAACTTAAAGGGAACACTTCCAGAGAGTTGATCACGCGCGATCTGGAGAATATGAAAGAAATCGGAGTCGGAGGGCTGCTCGTCTTCGACTCGCGTCGGTATTGGGACGACTACGACTCCAAAACGCACGTCCCCGTCCCGCTTGATATTAAGCGCGAATTCATGTCCGACGAATGGGTCGACATGATGAGCTGGCTCGTTTCGGAAGCGGCGCGGCTCGGACTGCAGGTCAGTTTCAACATCTCCGACAGCGGCGGACAATTGCGCGGCCCCTGGGATATGAAAGAGCTTGGTCCCCGCGAACTGATCTGGACCGAAGGAAATCTTAACGGTCCCAAGAGCGTCTCGCTCGACTTCGCCCTTCCCGACGACAAGCGGTATTACAAGGACGTCGGCGCGCTCGCCGTTCGCATTGCGACGCCCGTCTCCGAAGGTCGCGAAGCCGTTAAATTGAACGAGACGTGGAGTCCGGTCGTCTATCCGGTCGAAAACGCGCCGCGATACGACCGGGTCGTCGATTTGACCGGGCAAATCAAGGACGGCAAACTCGAATGGGACGTTCCCGAAGGACGTTGGAAAGTTCTGCGATTCGGCTCCGTCCGAATCGGCGAGCCGGGTTGCGTCGATATTCTCAACGCGAAAGCGGTCGAGGACTATTTCAACAAGACGCCCGGCGCGTTGCTCGACGCGGTCGGCGGGAACGCTGGCAAAACCCTTTCGCACTTCTACAACGTCTCCTGGGAAGGGGTTCATCCGAACTGGAGCGACGGATTCGACCGATTCTTCGCGGAAAAACGCGGGTACGAAATTCGCGATTATCTCCCGATTCTGCGCGGGCTTGCGCCTGAAGGGGACCTTGATCCGAGCCGGTTCGTCGTCGACTACATGAAGACGATCTCCGACTCCTTCCGCGCCAACTGCTACGAAACGGTCGGGCGACTCTGCCACGAGCGCGGCGTTCGCTGGCATTCGGAGGACGGCGGGCCGTGGAATCGCAACTCCCCGCTCTTTAAAGAGGCGGACATGCTGACCTTCTGGGGTCAAAACGACTTCCCGCAGGGCGAGTTCTGGATCGGCGACCTTGCTCGCACGAACGCGCCCTACGCCGCGATGGCGGCGCATATCTACGGACGGCGCGACGTCTCGCTCGAAGCGTTCACGCATATGACCAAGCACTGGACGTCGTATCCGGCGATGTTAAAACCTTACGCGGACGCGAGTTTTATCTCGGGCGCGAATTTCATGATCTGGCATACGTACACCGCGTCGCCGGAAGAGCTGGGCAAGCCCGGCTTTGAATATTTCGCCGGCTCGCACGTGAACTCGAACGTGACGTGGCAGCCGTACGTCAAGCCGTTCATGGATTACATGGCGCGTTGTCAACATCTGCTCCGACAAGGAGTTCCTGTCGCGGACGTCTGCGTCTACGCGAGCGACAAAAACTACGAAACGTGGGGGTTGGCGAAAACGTGGAACGACAAGTCGACGCTCGCGCTTCCCGACGGCTATAAATACGACCTGCTCGACACAAAAGTTCTCGTCGAGCGTCTGACTTACGAAGACGGTCGGTTCGTTTTGCCCGGCGGCGCGAAATATCGCGTCCTCGTCTTCGATCCGGCCGAAGAAAACATACCGGAAAAGGCGATCCGAAAGATTCGCGACCTCGCCGCGCAAGGCGCTCCGATCGTTCTTGGCGCGATCGAGCCGAAACGCTCCGTCGGGCTGGAAAATTACCCCGACTGCGACAAAAACGTCCGCGCGCTCGCCGACGAACTCTGGCGCTCCGGCGATTTCGCGAACGTCTTTCGCGGCGTCGACTTGGCGTCCGCGCTCAAAAAGTTGAAAATCGCGCCCGACTTCGAGTCGCGTTCGCTCTTTAAGACTATCGGCGCCGATATGCCGGACGGCGACGCGTCGACTCTGGAATTTACGCATCGAAAAGTCGGCGACGTCGACATATACTTCGTCTCCGCGCTGGAAAAGTCCTTTTTCGGAATAGAATGCAAATTCCGAGTTTCAGGCAAAAAAGCGGCGTTTTGGAATCCTATGGACGGTTCCGTTACGCAAGCGCAAAACGACTTGGCTGGAGCCGACGGAACGTTCGTCCTCCCTATTTCTCTTCCGCGCGCGGGTTCCGTTTTTGTCGTCTTCTCCAACGACGAAGTTTCAACCCCTTGCGAATATTTGAAAAGGACTCCATCCGTCGAGTTGAACGGCCCCTGGACGGTCAAATTCGATCCGAAATACGGCGGACCCGAGCAAACGACTTTCGAGCGATTGACTTACTGGAACGAAAACGACGATCTGGGAATCAGGTATTATTCCGGAACCGCAACGTATTCGATCGAATTTGAACTGACCGAAGAACAGGCGTCGAAACGACTTGAACTCTCTCTGGGAACGGTAAGAGACATAGCGCGCGTCAAGCTCAACGGAGTCGATCTCGGCGTCGTCTGGACCGACCCCTGGAAGATCGAACTGCAAGACGCGCCGAAACCCGGAAAGAATCGGTTGGAAATCGACGTCTGCAACTGTTGGCGCAATCGGCTCATAGGCGACGCGGCGCTCGAGCCGGAACAACGATTTACGAAAACAAACGTCGTTCTTCTTAAAGAAGACGATCCCGAACATAAAACGCCGCCGTATCGCGGCTATCTTGCGACCGATCCGCTTGAGCCGAGCGGACTCGTCGGACCGATCGTCGTGGAAGAACTGGAACTAAAAGCGGCGGAATTGCCGAAGGTCTCGCCTTACGACGTTTATTGAACACGACGTCCGGTCCGGTATGTCTTGGGCCTGTCCGCGATAAAGAGGATTATTATCAATGAAACATTTTTCTAACGTTACTTTAGCTCTTGTCGCGCTGCTTGTCGGTTTAACGACGTTCGGCGCGGAAATTGAAAAATCCATCCCCGTGAAAGACGTCAAGCCGGGCGCGACCGTTCTCGAATGGACGGCGGATCAAACCGCGACGCTCAGCGGGTATTATCTGCGCATGACCAACTGCCTTCCCCCGGAAGAAGCGCCGATTGTCGGCGCGCTTTTTGTGAACGGCAACCGCGTCGAGGGAGCGGTCGAAATCCCGATTTTTGAACATCCGCTTCGCGATTATTCGATTCCGTATCCACTGAATCCGAAAGTCTTTCCGCCTCATGACGTCGGGCTGGAATACCGCCTCGCCGTCGAGCCGATTCCGCTTAAGTCGGGAGACGTCGTTCGGATCGCGATCGAATCCTGCGAAGAAAACGTCCAGACCGGGGTAACCGGCGGACTGCAGTTCCAGGGCGTTCATCCGTTCGCGTCAATGCGCGCGCCGTTCCGCGAATGCCGAACCAACGGCCCCGTCTGTTCGATTCCGTGGTCGGAACCGGAAGTCGTCGCGATCGGCTCGCAGGAAAAATTCGATCCGCGCTGCGCTCCGCAAAACAACTCGTCCGTTATCGCCGATAAAGACGGAACGCTTTATATTTTCTGCGCTTACTACTCGGTCGACGAGCAGTACGGAGGCGGGCGAGTCGGCTCCTACTCGCGTATTATCGGATACAAAAAAGCGCCCGGCGCCGAAGGCTGGGAAGATATCGGGATCGTCGTCGACCTGTTGGAAGGTCAGACCTATTCGGGCGACCCCTACGTCTTCCGCGATCTTGACGGACGACCGTGTCTTCTCTTCTGCTTCGTCGACGGAACCAACGGTTTCACCGACTGGAAAGTCGGCGGCAACGCGATCGTAAGATCAAAGACCGACAGCTTTTCCGGACCGTGGGAAGACCCGATCTTTCTCTGGTCGAACTATCCGCAGTACCCCGACGACAAAAAGAACGGCGGTCGCGCGAACTGCGTTCGCATTTTCCCGCGCCAGGAAACGCAGGATTATCTCGTCCTCTGGAACCACGGCTCCCTCGATATGGATATTCGCGGCGTCGTCATGAAGAATTTTGACAAACAGCTGACGTTTGACGAAGTCTCCAACGCGCCGCCGTTCGTTCGCAATCAGGAAGAGGGGGGCGGCGGGTTCGTCC
>CAMZEO010000082.1 GCA_947305735.1 uncultured Planctomycetales bacterium
CTTTAGCGTTATATTTCTTAAACAGATCAATATATTTGATCCAATTTTTAACATTATGAACGTCGTCAAACGTCAACGCGACGCCCGGTTTCAAGGACGCGTCGTCCTGTCCAAACGAGGAACACGAAAAACACAGAATAAATACGACAGCCAAATGCCAAAAACAGACTCTCACGACAACGCCTCTCTTTGAAGAGTTAATGTTTTATACGTTTTACAAAAAAAGATCCGCGACCTCGCGACGATGGGTAAAAAAAGAAGTCAAACGTTAGTTCCACCGACAACGTTTGACTTCCTTAGGAGAAACAACGAAAACAATTACGCTCAAACGTCGCATAATTTAACGGCGTTAAACAAAGACTCCACGCCATTTTTCGGAATGAACTCGTGAGCGACGTATCCTTTGTATCCTAAACCTTTAATAGCGCGCATAATAGCGGGATAATACAGTTCTTGCTGATCATCCAAATCGTTGCGTCCCGGACAACCGGCAGTATGAAAATGACCGATGCATTCATAAGCGTTACGAATATGATAAATCACGTCTCCTTCCATACGATGCATATGATAAATATCAAAGAGAAGTTTGACGCGCTCGCTACCGACGCCTTTTACAAGATCGACTCCCCATTCGACGGTATCGGCCATATAGTCGACATGGTCTTTTGAGTTGAGAAGTTCCATATTAATGTTGACGTTGTGTTTCTCAGCGACGAGAGCGACTCGTTTGAGAGCCGCAATACAGTTTTTCAAACCGGTTTCGTCGTCCAACCCCTGGCGATTGCCCGACAGCGCAATCAGGTTGGGGACGTTGAGTTCAGCCGCCATTGGAATGTATTTCTCATAGGATGCAACAATTCGATCGTGATTTTCCGCGCGGTTAATGCCAACGGCAATCTGAACCTCGGGAACATTACCCATCGTGACGGTAAGTCCATGTTTCCCAACGAGTTCCCAATCTTCGGGATTAATCAAATCGACGCCGACCATTCCCATTCCCTTGCAAATTTCACAGAATTCGTCCAATGGGATAGAATTAAAACACCACTTCGATACAGACTGTTTAATGTCGCCTTTGAAATTCTCAGGTTTGTCAAACTTCTTCTCTTCACCCGTAGCCCAACCTCCAAAATGATTCATCATTGCAACTCCGGCAAGTGAAACGCCTAACATTTCGCGTCTGGTAAAACGTGCTCTCATTGTCTCTCCATTTAATCTAAATTTTCGTATTCGTCGGCAAACGGCAAGCGTGTCTCAAGACAAAAACAAAGAACTCGCCGCGTCGTCATTATACCAACCCTGAAGATCAATGTAAAGAAAAAACTTCGACGAAAGAAAGCGATAAAACGTGTCTCATCGTTCTTTTTGACGAACGTCGCGCCTGTTTACATATTCCCCAAACCTAACAATCCTTCTTCCCGCTTATTTTTATCAAACAGGAAAACTGGTTCTACGGAAAGGTTAACGCCCCAATTGTTTTTACTCTCGTTTCTGCTTGCGCCTACGGTAACGACAAAGGATTCGCCTATTCTGCTGACCGTCAATTTTTGTCCAATGTTATACCCTTCGCTTAAATCAAAAGAATTGCTGAAACCGATTCCCCACTTCTCGGACGCGCGATAAGTTAAACCAAAATTCAAATACGTCGAATCGATCGGACCGCTTAAACGATCAACGCCTAGATAACAAGAACTCAAACCGGGACGTTTCCTCTGAACCCCTATTCGAGTAATTTTTTGCCCAGACCCCCAAAAATCGTAAAGTCCTGAAGACAATACGGCTAAGCGATCGCCTATTTGCCAGCTTGATTCGTAATCAAGCAGACCGGACGCTTTACCAAAGTTCTCGCTATTCTTCGGATATAAGTTAATACCCGCGTTCAGCGTGATCCAATCGACAACGCGACGATTCCCGGCAGGACCGCGTTTCGTCTGCCAACGATTGTCCCATCCTATTCTCACTAATTGCAAGTCGTCGACCAGCTCGGTTGCAGGCGAAGACACGTTGCCCGCAAGCATCCCCTGTCGTATCGCATAATATCGCTCGTCAAACCGAACGGGAATTGCGTCCAGTCCGGATTGACCGCTTCCTGAAAAAGTCGTTACAGAGTATCGACGGCGAAAATCCTGAACTTGCCAATCGTCAATTTGATCAAACAAAATTAGATCGTCGTAATTTTTGTTAGCTTCCGAATACGAAGCGTCCACGACAAAATTCATTTTATGAGCCAGGCCGTTTAGGTACCAAGTTCGGCTTTCAACGTCAGAATTAATTGTCCATATAGGAAGATTGAGTCGAAGTCCAAGTCGTCCATAGAGGCGGCTGACGTTTTTTTCCCCTTCCGCCCTTCCCCAAAAACCATATTCGCCGAGAGCGTAAGGAGTCGTTTTGATAGCTCCTAGTTGGAAAGGCGCGTCAATTTCATGACGGGTCGAAAAAACCAAACTATCTCCTGAAAGCGTCGTCGTGCCGCCAAATTCCGGAACGTTGCTCGTCGAATCCGACGATAGTTCCCAATCCAGATATCTGAATAAGCTTTTGTCGACAGGATCGTAGGGTGGATCGGCGGTTTTAAATTGAGCAAATCCGACTTTTGTATGTTCATACCATACAAACGGAGAGTTAAATAAAGACTGACCCAGCCAAAAATGGTCCAATTTAGGAAGCCAGTTACTTTGGGTATAAAAAGAATCCGAACGAACTGCTAAGTCGACGCCAAACGAACGGTTGTTAATCGTTCGTTTTAATTCAAAACGCGTTTCAGGATTAGAGGATGTATTCCATTCGTCTTCAAAAAACTCCGGTAAAAAATTGCGATCGCTGGATTTGCCAATCTGACCGGTAAACGTCCATCCTTCCCTAATAGAACAGTCGTCGGTCAAACCGCAATTAAACCAGTCGCAATTTAACTCTTGACGGTGCTTCCAGATCCCGCGATATCGGTATTTGTGACCGAAAGAAATCCCTTGTCGTCCATTCCCGAGATTATCCTTTCCTTTGTCGTAAACTCCGTAATAATTGGCAAGACCGACGGCGCGCGAATCCCAATTCCACAATGAATCGCGTTCATATCTAAACGTCGAACCATGTCCGAAACCGCGCTTCGACAAATAGTCCAGATCTAAATCCCACTCGACGCCTTCCGGACGATTATTAGCCTGCAACAACTGGAACAAATCCCAACTTGTCCGAACTTGATACCCCAAAACGCCGTCATGACCAAATTTTAAACTTTTCAGGTAGAGCGCGCGATCGCGTATATCCATTGCCATCCAAGGCCAATAAAAAACCGGCATATTCCCAATAGAAACAAAATTGTTCTCGGCAATAACAAGTTCTTTGTCTTCGGTCGCCTGCAAACCGGTTTTAGAATCAATCACGGCGTTTCCCGTCAACGCGTCGTATAGCGGTCGACTTCTTCTTTCCGCGGTCACGGAATTTGACTGCAACCGGTACGTTGGCTTACCCATCATGCTCGTGGAAGTCCAAGCGTCGGTAGCGCGAAGAGTATTGGGAGTCTCTTGAACAATTCGAGCGGCGCCCAATCGAAAAAAGGCTCCCTCCATATCGGGAATCTCCGCGATCATTTCGGCCTCTTCAATAATGCCGACTCGATGTTTTACATCGTAATACATTCTTTTCGCGTAGACGACATTGTTCCCTTCGCGAAAGACGACGTTTCCGTCAAGATATATTTCAAAATCCAAATCGTCGACGTCGATCTCGTCTAAGCGTTCCAAGTCAACGACGGAAGTCCATACGACGGCAGAATCTGCGGACAATTCCAAGACGTCGTTGGAAACTACGTTCGCAATATTCACACCCTGAACGATTAAAGTAAAACCATTGGATACCGACCACGCGCTTTTGCCATCGAAAGTATCGTTTAGCGGTTGAATATTATGTTGGGTCTCATAACGATCAATAAAGCGAAATCTTTGTTTAACCGTTTTTAAATTTCCAGCAAGTCCCGCAGTTTTAACGCCGACGTCGGAAGTTTCGGGAATCTCGCGAATCACGTCGCCAGAACCCGAATTATTCCAACCGAGAACAGATTTACCGTCCGAAATAGTCGGATTCGATCGTTCGTCAGATATCGTCTCGCCCGCGTCGAAAAAGGAGTCGTTTGTCGTTTCTAAAGAAACGGGTTCTCTGTCGTATGAATTTGGCTCGCTTTTATTCGAATACTCTTGTTTTAAAAAATTTAAAGCTCGAAAGTATACCTCGTCAGGTTGAAGTTGCGCGTCTCCGGGGAGCGCTATTCGCAAATCAACGTCGCTCAATGACTGTAATTCGCCAAGCCAGACGTTGTCGTCGGTTTTTGCTGAAACACAGGCCGATTTCAAATCAATTTGCATTCCAGCGGAACCGTCTTTTTCAAAGTACGCGTAAACTTTTGAGCCGCAAGAAAGAGCTCCGTCTTCCCGACGGCGTTGATCAATCCAAACGACGGCGACAGGCGCCGTCGCGCGACCGTCGTCTTGCATCGCCTGACAGTCGCCATAAAGTACGTATACGTCCCCGTATTCGTCGGACGCCCCCTTCCAACCATATTGAGCGGAAATAATAATCTTTGAAGAAGAAACGTCTTTTGCAGGAACGTACAACGTTGAGTTACCGACTTGTTTTGAATCATATCGGTCTATTAAATCCGCGTCTGTAAAGTCCTCGTCAGAAAAAAACAATCGTTCTTCCGCAGTTTCTTGAGCGCGCGTTGTTTGATAATCTCCAACGTGAGAAAAATATGTTTCGTTTCCGAAAGAACTCCAGATTGAATTTGGCGACGTCTTTGTCCCAAAGGGAAATTCTCCCCGAGCGATCGAATTACAACTCAACCAAAGGAGACAAAGAAAGCCGAACAAACGCAACGTGTCGCCAGCAAGGCAAGAATCCATTTTCCTCATACCGCGTTCGCTTTTTACGTCAAGCAAACGCGGGCGCGAGGTGAAAGAACGCCATATTCGAAATCGTCGCGACATTCGACAAAACAAACAATACTTTTACGAAACAACGAGCGTCAAAAGACTGTTTTTCAACATTTGTTATCGATTCAAATCAATCCCAACCAGTTGAAAAACACTCCGGAGGAGTATAGAAAGAAAGAGCTTGACAATCAAGCCCAAAATAGGAGAAAACAAAGGGAAATCAAATGAAAAAGACTGAAAAGAAACTGACTTCAAAGCCTATAAACCAAAAGCTAAAGACGTCGATTCGAGGAATCAAATCTTTCCGCCAATTTGACGCTCTACTCGCGCATTAGACAGGGCTCCTACTCTTCCGTAAGAACGCATTTGCCACAATACTTGGGGATCCCGCGTCAAGTATGCGGTAAAAAAGTCTGCAGTTTCCCTCGCGATTGTCTCTTGAAAAAAACGGTCGTTCGCTTGCCTCGTTCCAATTTTACGACCGCCGTAAACTCGATGATCTCCGCCCAACAGAACAACAAGATAGCGATCGACATTTCTAATATTGTCATACGGAATTCGACGTTGAAATGCCTGAGTAGAGCCTACGATACCATTGTCCTCCGTCCCAGTAACTATCATGGTAGGCACGCTAATCGACCCATAAACATATGGAGCCTGCTCCATACCGCAAAAAACAGGCGGAGAAAGAGCAAGCGCGCCGGCTACGCGCGAATCCTTTAAAGACGAACCATTATCTGGAGGAATCTGACCGGCGACTAAAAGCGCGCCCAAAGCTCCAAGGTCGTTTCCAGCAACGCCTATCCTAAGAAGGTCGAGCCCCCTTCCCCAAGGAGTAGGCTCGCCATGACTTGCATACAAAAAATCTATTCCCGAGCGAATAGCCAACGCGCGGTCTCTTGCCGACCAATATCTCTCATACGCTTCTCTTAATTCGTTCATAGGACGAATCTTTCTGCGCCAAATAGAATCGTCGCTACCCGGATGCCTCAGGCAAAGCGTGACTATTCCCCTACTTGCCCAAGCGTGTCCTAAATACGAGAAGTCGGAGGCGGAAGCGCCTAAACCATGAGAAAATACGATCGCCGAAAATTTACCAACGCCAACCGGAGTCGACGCCGGGTAAAAAAGGATGGCTGAAAAAGAAGTCCCCTCTCGTGAAAACCAAGAAACTTCAGTAACGCCCACGTTGTATGTGGCAATAGAATCAGAAAACCAACTATTGGGCGGCAAACTCGTCGAAACGAACTCGTCGCCAACAAAAGAGAAATCGCTCGGACGATCGATTCTCCTTAAACCGAAATTCGAACGAACGGAACCAACCGCGCCATGCGCGCCGTGAACTACTCCCGACTGCGCCCACGCGGACTCCAAGCGCAAACAGACAACCGCGACAACGAGAACAACCGCGACAATTCTGACAAATCGCAAATACGCCGCAAGTCGCGCGTTTGAAATCATTACCAGTCTTCCTCGCTAAAACAAAATAATGTAAAAGTTGCCCACCGCCAAAAAGAAGGCGGACAACTAAAGCGGATGAGGCAGGATTCGAACCCGCGGACGGCGTAAACCGTCGCCGGTTTTCAAGACCGGTCCCTTCAACCACTCGGGCACTCATCCTCTGTGAAGTACTGAAATCGCGCGTCGTAACCAAGTTTCTCCGCAAAAAACAATCGACGACCCGCTCCGACCAGACCTCTGGATTATAGCAATTATACGCGCGGCGTCAACTGTATTAATCTCTCCTCTTAAACGTTTCATCGCGCTGAACAGGTCGCTTTACAAGCGATTCCTAAAAACGTAAAATTTAACAAACGGGAACAAAACGACGGTAGTTTCCAAAATCTTTGGTCAATTAGTTTGGTCCGTCGTTTTCGGCTTCCCGCCAACATGAAACTAATGATCATTGAGGTTCAAACGTCAATGATTTAACATTTTAAGAATCTGAGGAATCCTATGTATTTGTCTATCGATCGACAAAGAAGCCTCCTGATGGCAACAAAGCGAGTAACAATCGTTAATTTTTCGAAAAAGAGCGCAAATATACTTCCGGTGTTTCTGTTCTTTTTTCTCCTTTTGTCCCTTTATGACGCCGGGAACGCGCTTGCAATCAATCCACCCTACGGACTTATGGTCGATCTGATTGAGAACACCGACACAGTATGGCGAGACGGACTCCCTACGCAATTAAAAATCGATCAGCTCACAGACGTCATAGAGAGAGTTCAGTACGCGGAAATACGTTCGTCAAAGCCGACTTTCTCGTGGATTGTTTCGTCTCCCGAACCTAATACGATTCAAACGGCGTGGCAAATTCAACTGGCGTCGTCGCGTCTAGCTTTTGACGAAGTCCGTTCGTCTTTGATAATTTGGGATTCTGGAAAAACAATCGATTCCAAGTCTACTTCGGTCGGCTACGGAGCGCTAAAGCCCCTTGAAAACTCGACCGTCTATTTCTGGAGGGTTCGTATTTGGGATCAAAATGATCAGATCTCGGAATGGTCGGAAGTAAAAGCGTTTAAAACTGCGGAGAATTGCCAGGAATTTGGAATTAGCAAGTATCCGTTGGTTAAACAAGTCGACGTCCCTGTATCTACGTCAACGCTGGACGAAAACGCTACATTTATTGATTTTGGACGTGCCGCCTTTGGTCAATTTAAAGTGGAAATAGACGCGCCGCATATTCAAATCGCGCTTATTCGACTGGGCGAACGCATTCGGAATGGTCGCGTTGATCGAACCCCAGCGGGGACGACTCGGTATTGGGAATATCACCTTGAGCTGCTTCCCGGAAGACATACGTACGCGATAAAAACGCGCGTCGATCGACGTAATTCAACTGGGGCGGCTTTTCGAATGCCCGATTATGTGGGGGAGGTAATGCCTTTTCGATACGCCGAAGTCGAATTTACCGCTTCCTCCGAACTAAACTCAAAAACCTTGCTTGATAGAGCAATCAAACCTCGACTTCTTTCCTGTCAACGAGAAAGTGTCACATATCCTTTTAACGAAACAAGTTCCTATTTTCATTCCGATAATGAAAATCTCAACAAAGTGTGGGAGATGTGTCGTTACTCTATCGAAGCGACGACATTCGCGGGCGTTTATCTCGATGGAGATCGCGAACGAATACCCTATGAAGGAGACGCGCTTTTGAATCAGTTAAGCCATTATTCTGTTGATCGAGAATACTCCTTAGCTCGTTTCTCGCAGGAATATATGATCTTCCATCCTACATGGCCGACTGAATGGAATCTTCAAATCGTTCAAATGGCTTGGTATGACTATCTCTATACAGGCGATTCTCGTTACATTGCGCGTTATTATGACGAACTCAAAGCTAAATCGCTGATTGCGCTGGCTGAAGATAATGGACTAATCAGTACTCGCAGAGGTAAGCTGACGCGTGAAGTACTGGATTCTATTCATTTTTCTGGAAACAATTTTAGCGATATTGTTGATTGGCCCCATAAAGGTTTGGCGGGAAACGAAAACGCGGAATCAGGCGAAACGGACGGTTTTGTTTTTAATGATTTCAACGCCGTTGTTAATTCCTATCATTTCTTCGCGCTCAACTCAATGAAAAAATTTGCGGAAGCTTTGCGCAAAGAAGAAGACGCGTCTTTCTTCGAAAAACAAATTGAAAAAGTCAGAAACTCCTTTCAGACCGTTTTCTTTGATAAAAAACGCGGCGTTTATCGCGACGGCGACTCAACGGATCACGTCTCGTTACATGGAAATATGTTCCCCCTTGCGTTTGGTCTCGCGTCGCAAGAAAACATCGAAAGCGTCGCTAAGTTCGTTGAATCGCGCGGAATGAAATGCAGCGTCTACGGAGCTCAATTTCTACTCGACGCCGTCTATGAAGGAGAAAACGGCGCGTATGGTTTAGAACGAATGACGGCGACGGATTTGCGCGGATGGATCAATATGATTCGAGTAGGTTCAACCATTTCGCTTGAAGCTTGGGACGACCGATACAAGCCCAATCAAGACTGGAATCACGCTTGGGGAGCCGCGCCGGCAAACATTATTCCGCGAAAACTCGTCGGAGTCGAGCCTGTTGAACCGGGATTCGCTAAAATTCGAATTAAACCCCAAATTGCCAATCTTAAAAAAGTTGAAGCGCGCGTTCCAACAATTAGAGGAACAGTGGAAATAAGAATCAACCAAACAGACAATTATCAATTGGAAGCAAATATTCCAGGCAACGCGCGCGCCGATGTTTATATTCCGCGCATCTCGGACGAGGACGTCGTTACCGTTGAGGGACAACCTGTTCAGAACAGCTTTGAAGTTGAAAACAAAGGAGCTTTTTGGAAAATTGCCGACGTCGGTTCCGGCGTTTGGAGATTTGAAAGAAGCGCGGCGAACTAAAAAAAAGTATTCGATCTGGTAAGAAAGCCGCCCGAAAGACAAACGAAGTCTCTCTAAGCGGCTCTCCTTAATTCTGTGATCGCGTTGAAAAGTCGCAATCTCACAAATCATATCGTAAACGTTGATTTAACGACCTCATTTTCTTGACGATTGCCGAATGCATCTGGCTAACGCGGCTTTCGCTCAACTTCAAAGCCATGCCAATTTCTTTCATTGTCATTTCTTCGTAGTAATAGAGAATAATTATGAGACGTTCTTTATCGCTCAACTGCTGCGTGCATTTACGAATAACGTCGAGACGTTCGAGCCGCTCCGTCGGAAGCTCGGAACGTCTATCGGGTAGCACGTCCATCTCGGTAACGTCCCCTTCCCCGGACTGATCGCTCCACTTTTTATCAAGTCTTGACATATTGACGCGATTGGAGTCGACAATCGTCTGGCGAACATCGTCGACAGGCTGCTCTAGAAAGGTGGCCAATTCCTCCTCGGAAGGACGACGCCCGAATTTTCCCACGAGGATTTTGTCGGCCTCGTTCAACTTCGACGTTCTGGAACGCACCATGCGCGGAGCCCAGTCCATCGAACGGAGTTCGTCAAGCATGGCTCCTTGAACCCTCGGAAGACAAAAAGTCTCGAATTTAACGCCGCGCTCAGGTTCAAAAGCGCGAATAGCGTCGATAAGCCCTAACGAGCCCGCCGAGACGAGATCGTCCAGTTCAATCTCGTTGGGTAGCTTCGCGCGAATACGTTCGGCGCGTCTGCGAACCAACGGCATATAATGTTCCATTATTTGGTTACGCAAACGCATATCGTCCGGATTTGCTTTAAAAGAGAACCAAAGTTCTCCCATTAAATCCCTACCCGTCGCCGCTGTTGTCGCTTGACCGTCCATGACTGAAATCCTAATATCTATTGCGAACGAAAGTCAAATTCAACCGAATATGTAAAAAGTATCCCTCAGTACGTCTGAACCTCTCGATAGTAACAAAAAAAAACAATTTGGTGAATAGCAATTTCCAACGCATTTCCAAGGGTGTTAGTCGATAGAGTTTCTCCCCACGATTCATATCCGACTTTTCCCTTCTAGCTGTGTCAGGTTTTCTCGGCAACGCGCGCGAAAAAAATTCAGAAATAAGTCATGTCTGTTCGCCTGATTTTTAAAAAAACGTCTAAAACAACAGTTTTAACGATTATTCGAATAAGTTTTCCCTAATGTCCGCGCAAGAACCCGCCTCAAAAAATAGTATGCAAAAACTATTTGACGAACAATAAAAAACCATTCATAATGTGCAGTCGCTTGGAATGAGTTTCTTTTGAAACCGTTACGTTTTGAATCGTTGCGTTATTGTTCGGGACAGTCGTATCATGAAGAGTTTATTGTCGTCAAATTCGTTTGCGTCGAGCGCAACCCGCCGACTGACGCTGTTTCTTCTAATAGGGTCGGGGATTCTTTGCGCGCTGACGACGCGACATGCCTTTTCGCTTTGTTCAGATTTAAACGAAAAAGCAGCGACAGCTGACGTCGCCGCTGAAAAGACGGATTCGTCCCAATTTCGGGATTTGTTTTCCGACACTTGGTTTGCGGTCGACGCCCTTGACCGCTCGACTCCAACTATTGACGAAGTTGGCGCGGTAAAGAATGATCAGCGTCGGATAGTGGGGATTTTTTACATAACATGGCATACGCAAAACCACGCCAATCAACCTAATCCCTATACAAGCGACGTTACTAAAATTCTCGAAGAAGCGCCTGACGCCAGACTTGACGCCAATCACCCTGCTTGGCGTAATTCGTGGTCGTTGCACTGGGGAGAACCGGAAACAGGTTATTTCCTCAGCCAAGACGAATACGTCATTCGCAAAGATATGTCGGAGCTTGTAGACGCGGGAGTCGACGTCATTATATTAGACGTCACCAACGCGGTTCTTTATTGGGACGAATGGAATGTTCTGTTCAATACAATGAAGAAAATGAAGTCTGAAGGAAATCAGGTTCCTAAATTCTGCTTCTGGTCTTTTAACGGCGACTCAATAACCGTCGTGCAAAAATTATATGAAGCGTATTACAAAACGCGTCGTTTTGAAGATCTTTGGTTCTATTGGGATGGCAAACCGTTGCTTCTCTACAACTCGACTCCCGACGTCGACGCCAACGGGGTTGACAGAAAGAGCGCTAACATCCATTATGATCCAGACGCTAAGACGAATAAAGACAATCCTCATTATGGCAATCCCGAGTATACGGAAGAGTACTATTCCGACTATACAAACGACGTTAAAAAGTTTTTTACATTGCGATGTATGTGGTGGGGATACTATAAGTGGAATGGAAAACGCTATATCGGAACCGAGGATAATTGGTCGTTTGGATACGATCTCGGTAATAAAGACGTTCAAAAACTAAAACCGGAAGAGCTCGTCTCTCTTCATGACGGCAAACGCGAGGAAGCCGCCGTTACGCCGGCGCAACATCCCGCAAGTTTGATCGGCAAATCTTGGACGCGCGAAAAAGGGGAACCAGAATTAAACGAACGCGACCTTCCCAAACCGACTTACGTCCCTTGGCTGGGCAAAGTTGTCGAACATCCGGAAGCGTATGGAATATACTATCAAGACCGTTGGAACGAAGCTCTTGCGGTTAATCCGCAATTTCTTTACCTTAACGACTGGAACGAATGGACCGCTGGAAGATATACGACGCCGGAAACGCTTCGCGCATTGGATTTCATGCGGCGCGGAAAAGACGCGCAATACTTTTTCGTCGATCAATACAACGCCGAATTTAACCGTTGTATTCAACCGATGAAGGGAGGCTACACGGATAATTATTATATGCAAACCGTCAACAATATACGAAGATACAAGGTAGTCCGTCCCGCGCCCGTAAACATCGGATACGTATCCGTCCCTGACGGTTCCCCCAAAGCGGCTCTAGACCTGTGGGAAACGATTAAAGTCGAATACCGCGATACAACTGGAGACGTTGTCCACCGAGACGCCGTTGGTTACGGTGGAAATCGCTATGTCGACGTTACGGGAAGGAACGACATTATCACTTGCAAAATAGGAGTCGATGAAGACAACCTGTACTTTTTCGCCGAAACGGCAAACGATTGGACGCCGTCGTCCGATCCTAACTGGGCGTTGCTTCTCATTAATTCCGATCAAGACTATTCCAGCGGATGGTATGGTTACGATTATTTGATCAACAAAAACGTAATTAACGACTCTCAAACGACTCTTTGCCGCTGGAACGGGAAGGAGTGGGAGAAGTTGAGCATATTAAATTACGCCGTCAAAGATCGCCTTTTGGACGTCGTAGTACCCCGCAAGTATGTAGATTCTTCCGGAGAAGAGATCAATTTTGACTACAAATGGAGCGACAACGCAGCAGAACTCGTTGATCCAATCTCTCTTTGCACTGCGGGCGACACGGCTCCCAACCGACGTTTTAACTATCGTTTCATTTGGAAGAAGAACTGACGAGTCATCGTAAAAATAAGCGTTGCTTTTTTCGATAAACTCAAAGACGATTTATGCGGAAGCGCTCGATCCGCATAAATCGTCCTTGGAAGGCGTCATTGAGGTCTTTTTACGGGAGACGTCAAGCGTGTTTGCCCCGCTTTTTCTGTTTATCCAGCAAGACTCCGTGAACGACAAAAAATCAAACCGAACGGTCGTGCTGCCAGCTTCGCCTTTAAAACACGCTCGACAACGGTGTTCTTAAAACGACGTCGAGTAAAAACGATCTCCTCCCAACGCCCAGATCAAAGAAATTCCATACTTTCGAAACTACTTGGAGCCTGATCAAGAACGATTCGCCAACAACTATCGACGTATGGACTTTTCGACTTCCCCCGTCTCGTCTTTTTTGGAGACTGGGTACAGATCGGAAGAGCGTCGTGGAGGGAAAGAGTGTTCGATATCGTGGTGTTCTCGGTGGTCGCCGTTTTATATTAATATTTTGTGGTTGTTGGTGGGTTCCAAATCCACCAGGAGTCCGACGGAGATTCAGTTCAAAAACCGACTACTCATGCCGTAACGCTTCAATCGGATCCATTCTAGCGGCGCGAATAGCGGGGTAAACGCCAAAAACCACGCCTATAAGAATAGAAATCATAAACGCCAAAGGCACCGACCAGAATACGATGATAGGCGTTAGCTCTTGAACAATAGGCGGCAAGCTGGCGAGGAGATCAGGATTCGTCTTTTTGAGAATGCCCATAGCAAATTTAGTTACAGGCGAACAAGTCAATCCCACCAAAACTCCTAGTCCGCCTCCTACCACGGATAGCACGATCGTTTCTATGAGAAACTGTCTTATAATATCGCCGCGTTTTGCTCCCAAAGCGCGTCTGATACCAATCTCCCGCGTTCGCTCGGTTACCGTCGCCAGCATAATGTTCATAATGCCGATACCGCCAACCACTAACGAAATACCGGCGATCAATCCCATAAAAACGTTAAACATCATACGGGTCGTTTTTGCCTGTTCCAATAACTCCAAAGGCACCGTGATACCATAATCTTCAAATTTGTTGTGATATTTGTCGAGAGTCAATTTGATAAGTTCGGACGTCTGCATAACGTCTGAAACGTTGCCGACTTTGAGCGTAATCTGCTTGAGTTGAACGGTCTCCCCTTCCATAGAACCGCTCCGTCGGACAACCACGGTGTCTCCAACGCGTGTTTGCATCGTTTGAAGGGGGATATACACGTCGTAAGAATAATCTTCCGACTTTAACGAACTACCGATAGCCGCCGAAGGGGCGCGAGAATCGGCTATTCCAATCACCCGGTAATAATAGTTGTCCCCAACGCGAATCAACTTGCCAAGCGGTTCTTCATAGGGAAACAACGTTTGGGCGACGCCGGCGCCTAAAATACAATAATCCTGCGCCTCGGAATTCTCTTCGTCCGTAAAAAAACGACCTTCGAACATGGTAATTTTAACGACGTCCACATAGGAGGCGGTACAACCGACCAAACGACCGTCAATCTTCCATCGCCCGTTTTGAAAAGTTTCCTGATAATCTTTAATGGGCGCGGAATTAACAATAGTCGGGATTGTCTCCGTCAACCGTGAATAATCCGCCCGGGTCAAACCATATTCAGGAAGTTGCATACCGCGACCGCCGCTCGCGGACGAAAGAGCCTCGTTGGGCGGCTTAATCGTACTGACAATAATATTGTCGGCGCCTAAGCTTTCGATCTGTTCCTGCGCCTTCTGACTAATTCCTTCGCCGATCGCCATAAGCCAAATAACGCTTGCGACTCCGATGAAGATACCCAGTACCGTCAGTAGGGAACGCATCGGGTGCAAATACAGGCTTTTTATACCCGACATCAACGTGCGAAACGCGTGTCTCATCTCAAAGAACAACCTATATATATAAAATCGAAACGAAATTACTCAGACTCAATAATTTATAAACGTTCATTCAGAAAACCGCTAAAATGGAAAACAAATATAAACGCTTTGTCAATTAGGACGCAACCGAGTATCAGACTCTATCAAA
>CAMZEO010000083.1 GCA_947305735.1 uncultured Planctomycetales bacterium
CGAACATTGGGGCTGGAACCGCTACAGGGGGAAGTATCGCGTCCAACTTGACGAAACGCAAGAAGACGCGCCGGTTCTTGGAGGCGAACAATACGAGGGCGAAGACGCGCCGTAATCAACGTTATCTCGGCAATTCATAAAACAGGAAACTGAAAGGGTTCCAATCCGGTAGAAAGAATTTGAACAATCCGACGAATTTTGTCGCGTCGGAAACGTCGCCGATCTCGTCTCGCGAAAGCGGATACGAAAACTTCGAGGAACCGAGCGCCGTTTGAACGAAAAACGGGCGTCCGCGAGCGTTGGGGTCGAAACCGCCGCTTCTTTTAAAAATCCCCAAACAACTCGACGTCGCGATTAGTTTCGAGTACAATTCCCGAAAAGCGCGAAACGTCGCTGGGTCGACGAACGGCGTTCTATTTTTCACCTTTGCACAAGGAGCCTAAACAATGAAAAGACGCGTTTTCGCGATCGTCGCTTCTTTGATCGCGATTTTTGGCATGGCAGGCGCTTCTTTTGGCGAAGAGGGCGCGTATTACGTCGCGAATCCTTCTTTTGAACAGTCGAACGCCGACGGGGGCGCCGCCGATTGGCGCGGCAATCCTCAAACGTTCGTCGTCGCGTCCGAAGGCGCGCGTTCCGGCAACGCGTGTCTTCGCTGGACGGGCGACGGGAGTCATTACGAATTATGCTCGCAGAACGTCAATATCGAGCCGGGGGATATCGTCGAGTTTTCCGTTTGGGTTAAGACCAAAGATTTGAAGGGCGGACGCGCGACGATTTGCGTCGAATGGAATCATCAGGACGGAACGTGGTACGGGGGCGGCTATACGCAGGGCGCCAACGGGACGAACGACGACTGGGTGAAAGTTTCCGGTCATGCGCGCGTTCCGGAAGACGCCGCCAATCCTTGCGTCACCGTTTACGTGAGCGAGTCGGGCTCGGGAACCGCTTGGTTCGACGACGTCGAGATCTCGCGCTTTAATCTTCCGCTCTTCACCGCGATGACGACCGATCGCTACCGCGCTCAGGCGGTCGACGGAACCGTCGACGTTTACGTCGGTTATACGAAAACGATTAAGAACGTCGATTTCAAAGCGCTCAAGCCCGAGCTGACGATCAACGGCGAAGACGGCTCCAAGTCGAGCGCGGCTTTTGTCGAAGCGGGGGACGACTTCTATCGTTTTTCCTTTGACGCGACGGCTCTTGACGTCGGAAAATACGCGTTGACTTGCTCGATGATCGATCCGAATACGAAGAAGCTCGAAACGATTTCCACGCCCTTTGCGAAACTCGACAAGTTCCCCGAGCGCGTCAGTTACGTCGACGAGAATCTCCGACTGATTCACAACGGCGAGCCGTTCTTCCCGTTGGGGCTCTATTTGTCGGGCGCCAACGAGAACGAGATCCGGCTTCTCGGCGATTCGCCGTTCAACTGCGTCATGCCCTATCAGGGGATCGGGCGCGAAACGGTCGACGCGCTTCTCGACGCGGGTCTTTACACGATTTACAGCGTCAAAGACAATTACCCGACGTTGAACGTCGCGACGATGGAAGAAGGGAACGCGCGCACTGAAAAGACCGTTAACGCGCTCAAAGACTGCCCCGGCGTTATCGCATGGTATATCAACGACGAATTGCCGTCGTCGATGGTCAAAGACCTGGCGTCGCGTCGCGATCAAATGGAGGCGCTCGACCCCGGTCGCCCGACGTGGGTCGTGTTGTATCAGGTGGACGAGTTGCGATTGTATCTCTCGACGTTCGACGTCGTCGGGAGCGATCCCTATCCGATTTCCGCCAACCCGCCTTCCATGGCGGCGACGTGGACGCAAAAGACGATGAACGCCGGGTTTGGCAAACGAGCCGTCTGGCAGGTTCCCCAAATTTTCAACTGGGCGTCGTATAAGAAGACGGAGCGCGAAAAGCGGGATTACCGCGCGCCGACTTACGAGGAAATGCGCGGGATGGCGTGGATGTGCGTCGCCAACGGCGCGAACGGTCTGATTTTCTACAGTTTCTTCGACCTTTTCAAAATGGACAAGACGGTCGCCGACGGGGGATTCGCCTCCGTTCGCGAACCGTTTGACGAACGCTGGGGCGAAGTCAAGAAGATGGCGCGGGAGATTCGCGACGAGTTTCCGATTTTGCTTTCGGCGGGCGAAACGCTCGACGTCGCCCCGACGAGCGCGTCGTCCGAGGACGCGATTTATCGGCTCTACGGCGCGGACGAAGGAACGTGGATTCTTGTCGTAAATAAAGCGAAAGAGCCGCGACAAGCGGAGTTTGCGGTTCCCGAAGGCGCCAAAGTCGTCGAGACCAGGCTCGGCTCGTCCGCGACTCAGGACGGCGCGACCGTCCGCGTCGACCTGGGCGCTTTGGAGCCGAGATTGATTTTGATTAAGTAGTCGAACAAGGCGGCTCGCGTTATCCGTTGATTTTCCAAAAGACGACGGAACAGATTTTGAACGCGCTTCCGACGCGACGTTCAAGATCGTTCCGTCGCGTTTGTTCCGAAAAAGGACGTCGACCATGAAAAACTTTTTTTCGACGCTCGTCGTATTATCGATCGCCGTTTTGGGAGGATTTGACGCGTCAAAAGGCGACGACGGCTCGTATTGCGTCGCGAATCCGTCTTTTGAACTCGCGAACGACGACGGGGGCGCGTCGGACTGGCTTGGCGATTCTTCGTTCGTCGTCTCGTCGGAGGACGCGCGTTCCGGCGACTCGTGCCTGCGATGGTCGGGAGAAACGTCGAACAACGCGTTGCTGATGCAAACGGTCGGCGTCGAACCGGGCGATATCGTCGAATTCTCCGCGCGGATTAAGACGCTCGATCTCGTCGGGGGGCGCGCGTCGATTTGCCTCGAATGGGGGCGGCAAGACGGAAGTTGGCTCGGCGGCGAATTTGCCGAAGGCGTCGACGGGACGACCGACGGTTGGATAAAAGTTTCCGGTTGGACGCGCGTTCCCGAAGAGGCGGCGAATCCTCACGTCGCCGTATACGTAACGGGGGCGAGTTCCGGAACCGCCTTGTTCGACGACGTGGAAATTAAACGCTATCGTTTACGACTGTTTACCGCCATGACGACCGATCGTTACCGCAATCGGTCGATCGGCGGAACCGTCGACGTCTACGTCGGTTATACGCGGACGATCAAGGGCGTCGATTTCAAAGCGCTCGCGCCGGAGCTGACGATCGTCGGCGAAAACGGCGACGCGGCTCGCGCCGAACTTGTCGAAGCAACCGACGATTATTACCGTTTTTCTTTCGATTCGTCGGGGCTCGCCGTCGGCGATTACGCGTTGACCTGCTCGACGATCGATCCGAATACGAAAGAGCTTGAAACGATTTCGACGCCGTTCGCGAAACTCGACAAGTTCCCCGAGCGCGTCAGTTACGTCGACGAGAATCTCCGATTGATTCACAACGGCGAGCCGTTCTTTCCGTTAGGGTTGTATTTGACCGTCGCGACGTCTCGCGAGATCGACCTGATTCGCGATTCCGCGTTTAATTGCGTCATGCCTTACGAACCGTTCGGACGCGAGACGGTCGACGCGCTGTTTGACGCCGGAATTTACACGATTTACAGCGTCAAAGAAAACTATCCGACGCTTGCCGTCGCGACGATGGAGGAAGGAAACGCGCGCGTGGAAACGATCGTCGACGCCGTGAAGGACGCGCCGGGCGTTCTCGCGTGGTATATTAACGACGAACTGCCCCCGACCGCGTTCGACGACCTGAAGGCGCGTCGCGATCAAATGGAGAAGCTCGATCCGAGCCGACCGACGTGGAGCGTCCTGTATCAGGTCGACGAATTGCGCTCGTATCTTCCGACGTTCGACGTCGTCGGGAGCGATCCGTATCCGATTCCCAAGCGCGAGCCGGTCATGGCGGCGGAATGGACGAAAGACACGGTGAAAGCCGTGTTTGGCAAACGAGCCGTCTGGCAGGTTCCTCAGATTTTCAATCAGGCGTCGTATAAGAAAACCGAGAGCGAAAAGAAAGAATATCGCGCGCCGACTTACGAGGAAATTCGTTGCATGGCCTGGCTGTGCGTCGCCAACGGGGCGAACGGACTGGTCTTTTTCAGTTTCTTCGACCTGCTCAATATGGACAAGACGCTCGAGGAGGGAGGAACCGCGCTCGTTCGCGATCCGTTTGAAGAGCGTTGGGCGGACGTTAAGAGAATGGCGCGAGAGATAAGCGATCAATTTCCGATTCTGCTTTCCGCGGGCGAAACGCTCGACGTTCGTCCTACGGAAACGTCGTCTCGAGACGCGAGTTATCGCCTTTACGGCTCCGACGAGGGAACCTGGCTGCTTGTCGTCAACGCGTCGCGCGAGCCTTGCCGCGCGGAGTTCGTCGTTCCCAAAGACGCCGAAATCGTCGAGACCAGGCTCGGTTCGTCCGCGACGCAAGACGGAAGGCTGGTTCGCGTCGAGCCGGGCGGTTTGGAACCGAGATTGGTTCTGATCCGGCGACGCTAGACGAGGCGAGACCGTTCGTCGCCACGTTTCGACTCCCGCGCCAACGACCGTTATCGGTTTTTTTCTCCGTCGACTCCCGGCGCGGAGGCGCCTCGGACCGTCGCTCCGAAAGCCGATGCAATTACGGTCCCGCGTATCGGTACGACTACCGCGGCTTCCGGCTCGTCTTGTCCGATTAGTCGGCGCGGACCTGGTCGACGTTCGACGCCGCCTCGACTCGTCGAGATCTTTCCGCGACGCGGGAACGGGCGCTTACTTTTTAACAAATTTCGGAACAGGTTTCGGGTCGACGCTCGGTCCGTCGATCGAGATCGTTCCGTCGTCGTTAAGAATCATCTTGTCGATAAAAAGTTTGCGGTCGTTCGTATCGGTTCGGGCGTGATAGACGTACCACATCTCCGAGCGGTCGGGCGAGAAAAACACGTTTCCGTGTCCGACTCCGCGCGCCGTTCCGCCGCTTTGCGTATTCTTTTCCAGAATAGGGTTGTTTTCGGCTTTCGTATACGGACCGAGCGGTTTTTTCGCGGTCGCGTAGCCGACGGCGTACCAGTCTCCGCCGAAGAAGTTGGCGGAATAGGCGATATAGTACGCGTCTCCGAGCTTAAAGAGCGCGGTTCCTTCCGTCCAGCGGCGATTGACTTCTCCGGCGGTCACGGATCGGCTTTCCCATTCGGCTTGCTTGTCGTCCAACTTGACGGGCGGTCGAATAAGGAGGGTCGGCTCGCCGACGACGCCGGTGAAATCGCACGTCAGCTCGATTCCGTACGCCCAGCTTTCCTCTATTTCCTGAAATTTTTTCTCTCGTCGGCATTTTTCGGCTAGTTCAGATTCGACAGGGTGTTGATAACAGCATCGCGAGAACGTCAAATAAGGGGTTCCGTCGTCGTCGATAAAGAGATTCGCGTCGATGATCGGATAGCCGGGGTCGAAAATCGGCTCGTCTTTGAGCAGTTTGAACGGACCTTTCGGCGAGTCGGCGATCGCGACGCCAATGTTGAATTTTTCCGCTTGCGTCCAGGGAAACGGGGCGTTTTGAGCGCTGAAAAACAGATAGAACTTTCCGTCGATTTCGTATCCTTCGGGCGCCCAGAAAGCGTCGCGCGCCCATGTTCCTCGCGCGTCGAAGACGACGCCCTCGTCTTGCCAGGAGACGAAATCGCGCGTCGACCTCGCTTCGAATCCGCGGACGTTTCCTCCTTCCGAAGTATAGTAGAGCCAGTATTTTCCGTCGTATTCGACGACTTCGCCCGTCGGTTTGCGCAAGACGCACGGATCCGCCGCGTTTCCCAGCGGGTTTTGATAGCAAAGCGGCTCGTCGGCGCCGACGCTCGGGACTTGTCGACAAAGCGCGGAGCCAAACGCGGCGCAAACGGTCGCGCCGACCAGACGACGTTGGAATTCTCTTCTGTTCATGAAACGCCTCGTTTTTCTGTTTTTGACGCCTTGACGCGGCGTCGGATCTGTGTTTTCGCGGCATTATATCGGGTCGGACGCCGACTTGCAAGTTCCGTCGGCTTCGACGACGACGGTCGAGTTTTTTTTTACGTCTTTTTGTCGGAAAGATTTCGCAATATTTCCGCGTCTGTTGTTGACGTCTTCGACGTTTTTCAATAAAATAGCGGGGTCGACGATTTGGCGCGGGCGCCGACGTCGCTTTCGCTGGTTTTAAGCGCCGACGCTCGCCGTTTTTTTATTTTGAAAGGTCGTTACAATGCCGTTGTCTTTTAAGTCTCGCCGACGCAAGGGGTTCACGCTTGTCGAGCTTCTTGTCGTCATCGCCATTATCGGAATTCTTATCGGTCTTCTTCTTCCGGCGGTTCAGGCGGCGCGCGAAGCCGCGCGTCGCATGCAGTGCACGAACAATCTAAAGCAGATCACGCTGGCGTGTTTCAACTATGAGAGCGCGAACAACTGCTTTCCTCCAGGGTCGATGAGCCTTTTGAACTCCAAAGGCAGCTTGACCGGTTCGAACCAGTATTCCGGCTGGACGATCGCGATTCTGCCCTTTATCGAACAGTCGCAACTCGTCGCCAATTATTACGATTTCAGCAAGCTGATCCAGTCGAGCTACGTCATTGATCCGGATATTCAGGCGATTTTGAAGACACAGATTCCCGAATATCGTTGTCCCAGCGACGTCTCCGAAAAAACGGCGACAACGCGTCCGGACGGAGGTCAGTATCGCAGCGCGGAACTCGCGACAGGCTCCTATCGCGCGGTTACGGGTCGTCTCGACGAAGTGAAGACGGGCAAGGGATCCGCCGCCAACCCGAATCTGGGCACGTTCGACATGCCCAACGACTCCATGGACTACGTTCGCTGGGATTGGCGCGGCGCGTTCCACACCGCCGGTCACGTCAAACGCTCCGGGGCGGCGAGCGTCGTTTCGCAGGAATCGCCCGCGTCGTTGGTCGACGGAACCTCGAACACGATCGGGATCGGCGAAATGCATAAAATTCGCAACAAGTACGACAAACGCGCCTGGGATCTTCCGACGCTTTGGGGTTACAACTACGGCTGGTACAACAAATCGGTGATTCTCACCGGGGGCGGGAATCTCGACGTTCATCTGCGCGACTGGAACACGTACTGCGGCACGGTTATTTCCGAAGGCGCGGCGTTGCGCGGCTGGGGCGCTTATCATGCGAGCGGATTGAATTTCTCGCTGATGGACGGCAGCGTGCGTTTCGTGTCGACGACGGTCGATCCCGGCGTGCTGGCCGGTCTCGCGGCGGTCGCGGACGGCGCGACGACGATGGGATTCTGATTTTAACGACTTTTGAGGGTATTATGACGCGTGATAGAATTGTCGTCCTTATGATTTTGTCGGTCGCCGTTCTTTGCCTGTCGACCGGCTGCAAGCAAAAAGAGGCTGTCGTTCCCGTTTCCGGAACCGCGACGTATCAAGGCAAGCCGCTTGCCAATTGCTCGGTCTTTTTCAAGCCGACTCATCCGTCGAAACCCGACTTGTGCGTTACCTCGGTCGGAAAGACGGACGCCGACGGTCATTTCGAGTTGACGACCACCGAACTTAACGCTCGCAAGGGCGCGGTCGTCGGTCAACATCAGGTGTCGTTCAAGTTTATGCAGTGGGGCTCCGAGTATAACGAGGACGACGGACCGGAAGCGTCGGAGACGCCGACGCTTCCCCGAGAATACACCGAAGGGACGAAAATAACGTTCGAGGTTCCGGAAAAAGGAACCGACTCCGCTAATTTCGACCTTAATTGAGCTTTTTGACCGAACGGGGCGCCGATCATTTGCGTTCGCGTCCTTAACTATTTGCCAAACTAAACGATAATGACGTATCAACAGCGCTTATACGCCGCGCTTGTCGCTTTTTGTCTGACCGGCGCGGCATGTTCCGAGGGAATCGAACCGACGAAGGGAATTCCCTGCGACGAGAATCATGCCTACGCGACGAAGCTTTCCAAAGACGCGTTCGATCCCGGCGCTTTTTCCGTCTCCGCATGGATAAAGACGGACAAGCCCAACGAGCCGCAAGGCGTGTTGGACGTCGGCGCGCCTTCCCGATATTTCTCCTTTTACGTCTACCTGGGCGGTTTCCGCATGCTTGTCGCGAAAAGCGTCGATTCCGGCGATTACGCTTGCGCGGTCGCGCCCCTGCCGCCAAAAGACGTTTGGACGCATTACGCCGGCGTTTACGACGGCAAAACGATCCGCGTCTATATGAACGGAAAGCCGGTTCAATCGAAGGACTACGTTTCCGAGCTGAAATCGTCCGATTTTTCCGATCAATCTCTGCTAATCGGCGCGATGGAACCCGGCGTTCAGCGACCTTTTTCCGGATTGATCAACGACGCCGCGCTGTGGAACCGCGTTTTGAGCGCCGACGAGGTCGCGGCGCTGTACGAGCGCGGCGTCAAGGGCGTTTCCGAGAAACCGGTCGCTTCCTGGAACGCGAACGGTTTGTCGGCGGACGGCGAAGAACTCCATGCGAGCGGCTCCGACTCGTTCGACGCTCATCGCGTCGCGTTCGAGCCGCTTCTGAACAAAAAAGACTCCGGGTATCGCGGCGTCTGGTACTATAATCAGAAACTTAATAACGAATACGTTTACAAGTATTCGGGCGGAATGGGCACGTATCCGGCGAACCACTATCCGTTCTCGGTCTATCGTCCGGAAGTCGACAAAACGTTCTTCTGCTACGGCGGCTTCGATCCCTCGGAAACGACGCTTTGGCACGAAGTCGGGGTCTACGACCACAAGACGAAAAAAGTCTCGCGTCCGACGGTTCTCGTCGATAAAATGACCGAAGACGCGCACGACAACCCCGTCATGTCGATGGACGACGAAGGCCGGATATGGGTCTTTTCGACGTCGCACGGGACGGGTCGTCCGTCTTATATTCATCGAAGCGTCCGCCCTTACGATATCTCGGAATTTGAACTGGTCGAGCCGACGAAAATGGTCGGCGACGAAAAAGTTCCGATGAACAATTTTTCCTATTTCCAGGTTTGGAACGTTCCCGAACGCGGGTTTATCTCGCTCTTTACGACCTACGACCGCTCGTTTGTTCAGAAATACGATCCCAACACGAAAGTTCAGCGCATCCTCGCGACGACTTCGAGCGCGGACGGCGTCGACTGGAGCGCGTGGAAGGCTTTGGCGGCGATCGAGGTCGGGCACTATCAAAACGCGCGCGTTCATTATTCCGCCGATAAAAAGGCCGCCGACGGGAAGCCGCTCGTCAAGATGGGAACGTCGTTCAACTACCATCCCGCCGTCGCTAAAGGGAAGCGCGGAACCGGATTGAACTGGCGCACGAACCTCTACTACATGGAGTCGAACGACTTGGGCGAGACGTGGCGAACGGTCGACGGCAAACCGCTCGAAACGCCGCTGTTGAACTCCGACTCCCCCGCGATGGTTCACAATTACGAGGAAGAGAATCTGAACGTTTACGTAACCGATTTGGAATACGACGCGAATGATCGTCCGATTATCGGCTACGTGACGAGCAAAGGATTCGAGTCCGGACCCGAGATGGGACCGCGCTATTTCCGCGTCGCTCGCTGGCTTAGCGACAAATGGGAAATCTCGACCGTCTGCGAAGTCGACAACAACTACGAGCTGGGGATGTTCTATATGGAGGAGTCGGACAAGGGCGTTATTCGCCTGATCGGGTGTCTCGACGACGGACCGCAGGCGTACAATACCGGCGGAGAAGTTTCTCAATGGGTCAGCCGCGACGCCGGCAAGACGTGGGAAAAAGAATTCCAACTGACGGAAAAAAGCCCCGTCAATCAGTGCTTCCCGAGAAGAACGATCGACGCGAGTCCCGATTTCTACGCCTTCTGGGCGACGGGAAACGGTCGCGAAAAGTCGATATCGACGCTTCGCTTCTCCACGAAAGACGGCAAAGTCTACGAATTGCCGCGCGAAATGAAAGAAGACTGGGAGTCGCCGACGTTAATACGCGACGCCGCGCGACCCTGAGTCGACGCGACGTCCGATTCCTTTCGCGACGGACAAAGCCGCAGCGTCCGGCTCCGGCGTTGGATTCCGCCGGAGCCGCGATATTATTGGGCGAAGAAATCGAGCGCCATGGGAAGCGCGGTTCGCCAGTATTCCCATTGATGCCCGCCGTCTCGAACTCGCAATTCGCACGGGATCTTTTTCTCGCGCGCTTTTCTGAAGAATTCCAGCGAGCCGGGCAGGCAGAAATCGTCGTCGCCGCAGTCGATCATAAATCGAACGGCGTTCGGATCCTGAACGCGGTCGAGCAGGTCGAGCAAGTTGTTGTCGGACGCGAATTTCTTTTGCGCGTCGTCAAGTCGCGCGTCGGGCGCGAACATATTATGGCTCCCAATCGAGACGCCGGGGCTCATGCCGTACGCGGCGCCGAATTTGTCCGGATGATGGAGCGCGTAGAGCAACGTTCCGTACCCGCCCATCGATTGGCCCGTCACCGCTCGATCGGTTCGATCGGTCTTGCAACGGTACTGTTTCTCGACGGTCGGCATAAACGTTTCAAAGAAAAACGTTTCGTATCGGTCGGAGTCGTCGTAGGAGTCCCGATAGCTCGTCAGGCGCGCGTCGGGCATAATCACGATTCGTTTTCTGTCCGGATGTTCGGCGAAGTATTTGTCGCAAATCTCTTTCATCTCGCCCCAGCCTTTTTTGGACCAGCTCGTCGAGTCGTCGGTCGCGCCGTGAAGCAGATAGAGAATCGGATAGGAGTCGGTTTCCGTCAGGTACCCGTTCGGAACGTAGACGGTATAAGGCATATCCTGTTCGAGGTCGGGATAATAGATCTTATTGTAGTAGAGGCGGCTTCCCGAGACGCCTTCTTTGGGCAAAAGCGATTTTTCGACGTCGCGCAACTTCGCGACGGCGTCGGGATTTTCGTCGAGCGGCGCGTCCTGAACTTTCGCGAGGAATTCTTCCCATACGGCGTTGAGTTCTTTATTAGTCGTTCCGCAGTCGGAAGTTAAGACGACGACGGCGTTTTGGTCGGGCATGACCAGACAGAACTGGCCGTAGGCTCCGTCCGCGCGGTAGGCGTTGTGGCGGCAGCGCCAGAACTGGAAGCAGTAGCCTTGCGCCCAGTCGCTGTTGGGATCGGTTCCGTTGGAGATATGCGAACTCGTCGCGTTATTGATCCATTCTTCCGAAAGGAGCCTTTCGCCGTTCCAGACGCCTTTTTGGAGCAGGAACTGACCGAATTTCGCGACGTCTTCGGTCTTTAAGTACAAGCCCGTGCCCCCTTTGTCGATTCCCTCGGGCGACTTTTCCCAATAGGGCGTCTCGATATGGAGCGGCTCGAACAGACGCGGCGTCAGGTAGTCGCGAATCGACTGACCGACCGTTTTTTCGAGCGCGGCGCCCGCCATATACGTTCCGATCGTGTTGTAGCAGAAATGCGTTTTCGGCTCGAACGGGACGGGCTGAGCCAGGAACGATTGCGCCCAGGTTCCGGTTTCGCCGTTATAGCCCGTCCTGGGGCCTTCGAGCTTATAGAACCCCGCGACGTTGTTCTGGCGCGGCGCTTCTTTTTCGTGTCCGCACGACATCGAGAGCAGCGACTCTATGTCGATTTTTTTCAGGTTTTCCGACGCGTCGGCGGGAACGTCGTCCGGGAAGAAATCGACGATCTTCTGATCGAGCGACATTTTTCCCTCGTCGACGGCGAATCCGATAGCGGTCGAGCAGAAGCTCTTGCTGAGCGAATACATCGCGTGCGGTTTTTCCGGCGCGTTAGGCGCGCGCCACGCTTCCGCGATCACTTTGCCGTCGCGAAGAACCATCACGCTGTCGACGCGGTCGATTTCGCGATCGAGCCGCTGAATCAAGCCGATAAGCGCGTCGGACGGAACGCCGACCGATTCCGGCGTCGCGCGAGGAAGCGCGCCGTTTTCGTCGAGATTTTGCGCCGAAACAAACGACGCGGAAAGCGTCGGGATTAACGCGCATAAAGTTGTTGCCAATAGTTTTTTCATTGTGTCGCCAATCTTGATTAAGGGGCTGGGAACGCGCCGATTTAGGAAGTTTCGTTCGGGAAACTCTCGAACGGACGGGTCGCGTCCATTATAACATGTCCCGCTTGGAAAAACAAGTAAACGTCGTATCGTTTAGCTCGTCTTTTTAAATGGCGAAAAGCGTCGCGGAAAACTTGCGACCGCAAATTTTTACAAGATTTCCGTAAGAATATTCCGTTCCTTGGGACAAATTGGTCTCCAAAGGGCGCAAACGTCTTGCAGAGCTTCGTCTTTGACTCCAATACGAGTAAGTTGTTCGTACTTGCTTCGTCCAAGCCCTCGACGTGTCCGCGCAACCTTGAGGTAATCGTTCCCGGTCTCATAAGCGCCCCGAAAAGTCATTTCCCAAAATATTTTCGCGCGGACTTGTAGAGGACGTTGCCAATTGTTACAAAGAGGGTCGCGAGCGCGACGTCGCGTCCGTTCATATTCGACTCCTCTCTGAAGGTTAATGGTTGAAGGAGTCGAATTTTGATTATTTCAATGGTTTGAGGCAATATCTCCTTTTTTCTCCAACGATCAAATCTTAGCGTTTCCGCGCTCGTGAAAACGACGCTCTTGGGGGGAAGGGGGCAAGGCTAAAAAGCCAGGAAAATGTAGTTGCTGAAAAACCTGTATCGTAATCTGGGAATTCAGGATTAACCGCGAGTTTTTGAACGAAAGTTATGAAATCTCTGTTTTTTACGCATCTGTGATTTTAAGGCTAGGAAGATATGATAAATTTTAATAATTGTATAGAATTTAATGATTAGTGATTTATTTTTTTCTTTTTTTTAAAAAAAAAACTCTTGAATCTGTGTTGACGCCGTTGTTTTTTCTTTCTAGAATCCCATGTATGTTCGTTGACGCTTATCGAGGAGTTGCTTTTTTTCGCGGGCGTTGGCGGTGAGCGACATTCTTCACACGGCGCGGTCTTGACGGGTATTTAAAGTCCAAGGAGGATCTTACGGATGAGACGACAAAGCAATCGACGTCGCGACGGCGTATTCGCTGATTTTTTTTTCAACGATAAAAAGCTGGTCGCCGGAATTGTTCCTTCCCCACGTAGGCTTGTCTTGGAGCAATTGGAGGATCGCGCGTTGCTTTCCGCAGACTTCTTCTGCGGACCTCCGACATACGAAGAGTACGTCGCTTCTCTTAATGCCTCCCTTGAAACTCCCGCTATTGAACTTGAGGATCTAACCGTTGCGGACGGCGAGACTCTCGCGCTGGAAGTTCTGGAGGAAACGACGGTCGAGAGTAATTCGGAATTGTACGCGGACGTCAGATTGACGATTGACGGTGCGGATTATGTTCCCCTCTTGCCCAGGCAAGTGACGTTTGACTCGGACGAACCCTTTGTCAGGGAGGAAGAGTGCGTTTTCAGCGTTCTGGCGGAAGGGGACGGTTTGAGAGGCGGTTCCGGCGGCGGAGGCGATCCTCAACCTTGGAGTATTGCGATCAGTTCGACTCTCCATAGCTCGCTCGAGAGTTTCTTTCAGCTTGATCCTTTGTGCGGTGTTACTACGCCGGTAAACCCTCTTCTTGAAAGTCGCGGAGTCTACGATACAACCCTGCTTATTAGTGCGGTCGATAGTTTGGAGATAACTTTTCCGGCGCTTCCGATGGGGTATGCTTCCACCGTAACGCTCGGCGGAACGGCTACGTATGGATCCGACTATTTGTTTTTTGTCAGCAACGACGCGATAAGTCTTTTGCAGTTCTCTTTGGATGGCGCTTCCACCTCGTTTAACTATAACGGTTTCAGTGGCGGAGCGGGTCAGATAACTTTATTTCTTGTTCCAATCGACAACTTCTCCGTCCAGGACGTTAATAAGGCGGCTGTTATTACCGTAGGCGAACCTGTCTGGGACGGTTTCTCGCCTCTTTACACGTTTCCTCACGGACAGAATGACTTAACCGTTACGGCGACAATTTTTGATGACGACGTCGAGTTTGTGTCGGACACCGATTATAACGTTGCCGGAGTTCTGCCCGTCCTCGGCGGAAGCGTGATTATGCCGAATGCGGATAGCTATAGTGCGTTCATTTTTTACAATCCCGAAGAAGCGGCGGACGGAAGCTGCGATTCAATTGATTTCCTTGCGAACGTCAACGCCGTAGCGCTGAACAAAGACCTTGTTTCCGCCGTTAACTACGCAAGGTATCTGGAAGATAACCCTTCGCCCGATCCGGATTATGAACCGACTTCCCCCATTCAGTATTCAATTTATCCGGGGAGTTCGTCTCCATATTTTGAGATTGATTCAGACACGGGTCAGATTTCTATGACTGAAGCGTATTACAGCCTGACTGATCCGACAGCCCCGAGCGAAACAACGTTGACGATAACGGCGACTTATTCGTTTAACGGCGTAGTCAAGACCGATTCTTCGTTTGTTGTCATTCGCCGTCTGCCTTTCCAAGTCGTTCCTTACACGCCGGAAACTATTTACGTTGCGCCTATGGCAATACCAAAGGGGAAATGGCTGGTTAATGGCGTTGGTATTCGCCGAAACAACGACCGCGACAACGCTCCCGCCGACCCGCAAGCGGATCCCGATTCAGCCGTAAGCGCTCCTATTCAGGACGAAAACGACCTTATAAAGACCAGGTTGAATTTTACGACCTGCTCGGGTTTGCGCTATGAAATTCAGCGAAGCGGCAATTCTTTGAAATTCTGGCGTTCAGGCACAAAAAGCGGCGGCGAATACACATTTACCAACGGAGCGTGTCAGTTGGCGGGGGACGGTTTTGTTTGGGCGGAATACGCGTCGACCGGCAGTTCGCAGTACAATTTGTCTCTGGTTG
>CAMZEO010000084.1 GCA_947305735.1 uncultured Planctomycetales bacterium
AGAGGCTTTTTCTTCTGAGCGAAAACGGAGTCGTGGAGCTTCAGGGCGTTCACGAGTGCAAAAACGGAAGAAAGCCCTGCAAGTGCGACGAACACTGCATCTGCCGTTTTTTCAGTCACAATTGCACCGACAGAGTTTGTCTGTGCGTCGTCGACGAAGCCGTCGGAGCCGAATGCGGTTGCGATCTCGTCGAGTCCCTCGCGCAATGCTGTTCGACCGAAACGACGTGTTGCCTCCCGAATTGCAACTCGCTATGCGCGCCATACGGTTGTTGTTGCCAGTGTTACTGCCAATGCCCTCCCGCAAGTTTTCCGCTCGGCTTTTTAAGCGCGCTTGCCGCGATAGCCGCCGTTGTCGCAAGCATTCCCGACAACGGAACGCCGTCGTTTGGCGCGCAAGCGTTGGCGGATCCTAATTAGTTCTGATCCGAAGCTTCTTTAACGGGTCTTTCTCGATTCTTTCGAAAGAAGAGTTTCGCGCGGATCTTCGTTTCCGCAATGGGAAAGGACGTCTGATCCCGAAAATTTCGCGAGTCGGGGCGAAGCTTTGTCCAGTAGCGCCCCCTGCGATCGCCGTTCTATACCGACGCTAATCCGCCGTAGGAGGCGGATTAACGTCGGCGATAAATCTCTCACGCCAGTTTTTCCGTCAGGAATTTCTTAGCGGCGTCGAGCGCGGCGGGAACGCCGGCTGGATTCTTGCCGCCCGCATACGCCATGTCGGGTCGACCGCCGCCGCCGCCCTGAACCAGAGACGCGACCGCTTTGATCCAGTCGACCGCGCTAAATTTTTTCTCGACAAGATTGCGCGTCGCGGCGGCGATAAGCGCGACTTTGCCGGCTTTCGTATCGACGTTCGCAAAAAATATCGCCGCGTTTTCCGTCTTGCGTCGAATCTGATCGATCGCGTCGCGCAGCGCGTTCGCGTCGACGTCTTCGCAAACGAACGACACGTACTTCGTTCCGGCGACGTTTTCCGCTTTCGCGACGAGTTCGTCGACGGAAACCGCTTCTTTTTTAGTCGCCGCTTCCAGTTCCTTGCGGAGTTTCTTCGTTTCCGTCGCCATCTTCTCGACGCGCGCGACGACTTCGTTGGCGGGAACGCGCAACTCCGCCGCCAAAACCGTCGCGATTTCGTCGGCTTCCTGGACTTTCTTGAGCGCTTCCAGACCGGTGAACGCCGTGATACGACGCGTTCCCGCGCTTACGCTTTCTTCGGAAACGATCTTAAAGAACCCGACTTGAGCGACGTTTTTCAGATGCGTCCCGCCGCAAAACTCTAGCGACGGTCCCATTTTGACGACGCGCACAATATCGGGATACTTCTCGCCAAAGAGAGCCATGGCTCCGATTTTGCTCGCCTCCTCTTTAGGCATCTCGTCGCAGGCGACCGAAAACGCTTCGAGAATCATCGCGTTGACGTCGCGCTCGAGCTCGACGAGCGTTTCGCGGTCAAGCCCCTTGTGATGGGTAAAGTCGAAACGCAGGACGTCGGCGTCGACTTTCGAACCCTGCTGATTCGCGTGCTCGCCCAGACGCTCGCGCAACGCCGCGTGCAGGAGATGCGTCGCCGTATGCGCGCGAGAGATCGCCGCGCGACGTCGCGCGTCCACTTTCGCGATTCCTTCCTCGCCGACTTTAAACGAGCCGTTTTCCAACGTTCCGACATGAACGAGAAACTCGCCGTCGTACTGAGTCGTCTCGACGACAAATTTGGAGTCTCTAAAGAGAATAACGCCGGAATCCCCCACCTGACCGCCTTTTTCGCCGTAAAACGGCGTTTCATCCAACACGACGCGCAGTTTTTTCGTTTCATTATGGAACGCGGATTCGACAAGATGGTCGCCGTCGAGAATCGCCAAAACCTTCGCGCCGTCGACCTCGGTCGTCTTGTAGCCAAGGAACTTCGGCGGATCGGTCGTCTTCTTAATCCCTTCAAGCGGATCGCGCTTGAAGAGCAAATTTTTTTCGGCAAGTCCCGAAAGCTCGCCGTGCCGTTCCATCTCCTTGCCGAACCCTTCCCAGTCAAACCCGTAGTTTCGCTCGCCGGCAAGCGTTTCGAACAGCTCCGGCGGAAAACCGTAAGTTTGGTACATTTCAAACGCGTCCGCGCCCGCGACGGTCGCGCGGGATTCTTGCTCCATCGTCTTGAAAACGTGGTCAAGACGGCGCAATCCGCCGTCGATATTGCTTATAAATCGTTCTTCTTCCGCAGAAATCACGCCCTGCACGCGTTCGACCGTGCCTTGAAGCTCCGGATAAGGAACCTTCATCAAGTCGGCGACAACCGGAACAAGTTGGAATAGAAACGGCTTCTTCATACCCATTTGCACGCCGTCGAGCACGGCGCGACGCAACAGGCGGCGAATGACGTATTTCTCCTCTTTCGGACCGGGATAGACGTTCTCGTGAATCGCGAAAGTACAAGCGCGAATATGGTCGGCGATACGGCGCAAACGACGACCGTTCTCGTTCGTCAGGTCGACGGAGTCGTATTTCTGCGAGCAGATTTCCGCAGCCGCGTCGACGAGCGGTCGGAGCGAATCAATGTGGAAGTTCGTTTCGACGCCCTGCAAGACGGACGTTACGCGTTCCAGCCCCATGCCGGTGTCGATATTCTTGCTCGGTAGCGGACGAAGATTGTCGGGAGGATTCCCGACGCGATTGAACTGCGTGAAAACGAGATTCCAGATCTCGACCTCGCCTTGAGGCGTCTTATGATAAATTTCCGAACACGGTCCGCAGACGCCGTCCGGTCCTTCGCTCGGAGCTGAAGCGGGCCAAAAGTTTTCGTCTTCGTCAAGATACTGAAGCTTTTCCGGCGGAAGTTTGATCTCGTCGAGCCAGATTTGCGCCGCTTCGTGGTCGTCTTTGTAGACGGTCGCCGAAAGCATTTCAGGGCTGATCGCGAGCCATTCTTTGCTCGTCAGGAACTCCCACGCCCAATGAATCGCCTCGCGCTTGAAATAGTCGCCAAAGCTGAAATTGCCGAGCATCTCAAAAAACGTGTGATGGAACGCCGTGCGACCAACGTTGTCGATGTCGCCCGTGCGAAGACATTTCTGACAAGTCGTCGCGCGCGTAAAATCGAGTTTGCAACGCCCGAGAAAATGGTCTTTAAACTGGTTCATGCCCGCGGGGGTAAACAATACCGACGGATCCCAATACGGAACCAAAACGTCGCTGGGACGACGAACGCAGCCCTTCGTTTCGAAGAACGTCAAATACTTTTCACGAATTTCGTTGGTGGTAAACATATCGTTATTCTTTAATTCTCTCACATTCATAGCGCGTTTTCCGCCGTCCTTTAACAGCAACGGAAAGCAAAATATAAATTATTATTACTATTGAACAAGGGCGAAAAGGGAATTTTTTTCTTCTTCAATAGACCTCTCAAGTCTCTCTTCAGCCGTCTTGCAATACTCTTCGTTAATTTCAAATCCTATGTATCGTCTTTTAAGACGATTTGCCGCGACAAGCGTTGTGCCGCTACCGCAAAAGGGATCGACAACAATATGATTTTCAAGCGTTGTCAGCTCAATGAGCGCTTCCATTAACCGCAATGGTTTCTGGGTCGGATGAAATCCGAAGTCGGAATTAAACCTTGCCGACTTGAGAATATTTGCGGAAGAATGAAACCGTCGCTCAAAAGCGTCGTAGTTGAACGCTCCCAATTCATTTTCCAAGACGGAATCGGCAATCGTTCCCCCTATTTTATACGGCTTAACAAACCACAAAACCGGTTCAAACAGGGGTTGGAGGTTGCCGACACGCCATCCCGTCCATTTTTCGGCATTCTTAAAATCGCCGCGGCGCTCAAAAACGACGCCTATGCGCTGAGCGCGGCGCGGAGCTCGATCTTTTTCCCAGGCGAGCATATCTTTATAGGTAAATCCCGCGTCTTCGAACGCGCAAACGCACCGATGCGCCAGTCGTCGTCCGGCAAACACAAAAGCCGATCCGCCCGGCTTCAGAATGCGCAGCCATTCGCCCGCCCAAGAACTTACCCATTCGTAATATTGACGAGGGACGTCGCGATCCGCTTTTGACCATCCGTTTAACGGCTTTCCTCTCTTCTTGAACACCGAACCCGCTTTGACCTGAGCGGGACTCGAACCAAGCAACGCGCTGTTAGTATTGCAGTGCAGGACGTCCCATTCGTCAAAATTAATGCCATATGGAATATCGCTCAAGATCAAATGAACGCTTTCCGTCTCTATCAATGGGAGATAAAGCGTACAATCGCCTCCTATTAAGGCGTTAGGAGTGATTGTTTCTTTCATTCGATCCTCTCGATCTTTTTAATGAAAGCTTCAATTGTTTTAATGCTGTTTTGGTAATTCGACGTCTCAATAAGTCTCCTTATAGCTTCTTCGCGCGTTAAATTCCTGATCTTTTCCACTTCATTATTAAGATTTTTAATTTCAAACGCGCCTTGAGCGACAATAGTTTTACGAAAAAGTTCCAAAACGGAGAGCCAACTATCAGACGACACTCCCAACGTCTTTACAATATGATCCGAAAAATCGCTTAAAAAACTCTTTTTACTGTCGCTGACAAAAGTTGTTTGCGCGCGATACGACGAAAAGCTCCAAATTGAAGAAAGGTCTCTAACCTTTTGTTCGCAAAAATCATTTTCGAGCAAAAGATACAACAATTCCCAACTGAAAAGACACACGTTTGAATGAAGCGCCTGGCGATATATTTGACTAGTCTGTATGGGATATTGATAATAAGGAGCAATTAAAACAGAAAAATCAAGCCTCTCGTTCTCGCGCCAATCTTGCAAGGCTCTAATTTTAAAATCCTTTTGATTTTTGGCTGTTCTGCTCAAACGAAACGCTTTTGCGTCCGCAACTAAACCATAGTCAAAAAAACGACTGTTAGCCACAACGTCGGCCGAATCGCCGCGTTGTCGGGATACATACGCATCAAATCCTAAAAACTCGAACGCACGAGCAACAATAATATCGCTTGCTTTAGAAAAAAGCTTTTCTTCCGTTGAATCGCGTTTGAATCTCTCAGGTATCATGCCAGCGCGCAGAATCATTGACATAATCCTACTTTTGTCGAGAGAAGCGACAAAAGACTCTAAGTCAAGAGAAGCGTCGGCAAAACTTTTACCGGCGCAACTATCAATGATACGTATAACGTCTTTCATCAAATAACTTTCTCTTATACAAGCAAAGACAAACCTGAGAACTCCATCTTGTTCCTCGTCGCGATGCAGACCGAAAGGTTTTCGTCCAAATTCTTTCTGACCAAAGGACTAAACGGAATCAAAGCCGGAACAAATTGTTTGTCTTTACTCATAACGCGCCCCCTTAATTGCCGCGACAACGAGTTTCCCACAGACTCGGCGAGTTTCACAGGCACTGCGTTGCCAATTTGACGCATTGTTTCCGACGTCGGACCGCAAAAGACGTAGGAGTCGGGAAAACTCTGAATTCGCGCGGCTTCCCGAGGCGTGTAATATCGATACAAGCCGTTGGGAAACGCGATCATATTTTCTCCGCCGGGCGCGCCGTGAACTCCGGCTTTGAGCGCTTTAGAAGGTTCGTCGTAGGCGCTTCCGGTATGACCGGGGTAAGGGCGAGCGCCAGGTCGATACTCGTGGTTGAGAACGTCGTTTCTCATTCTGGGATCAGGAAGTCCTCTGAGCGCGTCGCGAACCGTCGCCCAACGCGCGCCGGGCGGGGGAAAAAGACCGTATTGCCTCCTCAATTCCGCGGCGCGTTTTTTTGCGGTCCGCGTAATCTCCGGTCGCGCTTTTATCGCGACCTTATGCTCGTCCCAATATTCGCCGCTGACCCACTGATCCCAAATCTTTTTGTCCGAGGAACAAGTCGGATTGGGAAACTCGGGCGTCAACCTGAAATCGGAACGAATCCCAACGATAAAAACGCGGAACCGTCGTTGGGGCGCGCCGTAATCCGCTGCGTCTAATAGTCGATATCCGACGCGATACGTAGTCGGATCGTCCGACGCGGATTCTTTTTGCGCCTTATGACGCAGGCGTTTGAAATGTTCGCGCCAGTCCTCCCCTTCCCGATCGCAGAGCGCCGGGTAAGTCAATTGGAGGACAATATAGCGGAAATAGTCGGAAAAGCTCTCGCGCAACAATCCTTTGACGTTCTCAAAGAGAAAGAACTTCGGCCGCAGTTCCGAAACGGCGCGAACCGCTTCCGGAAACATATTGCGCGCGTCGTTTTTCCCTCGAGCAACGCCTCCGGCAGAAAACGGTTGACAAGGAGGTCCCCCGACAACTCCGTCGATTTCGCCGACCCATTCGCGCAGAAGACAATAATCGACGTTTCGAACGTCCGTTTCATAAATCAAAGGAGAACGCGACTCGTCGTCGTTTTGCCAATTAGCGCGAAGCGTGTCGCAGGCGAGTTTATTGAATTCCAGCGCCGCGCGACAGCGAAACCCCGCCGACTTCAAGCCAAGAGCGAGTCCGCCCGCTCTGGCAAAAAGTTCGATCGTCGTCAGCTTCGCTGATTTTAATATGTCCGATTTGCTCTCTGTCAATTCATTGTTCTCTTTAAATCATTTTTTCGCCGCGTTGAATCTGGCGTTGCTCGCGCGCTCTTCTTTCACTTGCGCCGCCAGAACGTCGACGACTTCATCGACGGAAACGAGCGTCGATTCGGAATCCCAACGCCACTTGACTTCGACCTTGCCGTCAGCCAAGCTTTTGCCAATCGTAACGCGAACCGGGAATCCTATCAGATCCGCGTCCTTGAATTTAACGCCGGGGCGTTCGTCGCGATCGTCGAGAATGACGTCGCAACCGGCGGTTTCAAGCCCTGCGGAGATTTTTTCGGCGGCTTCCATCGCGGCGGGATCGGTCGCCTTGACGGGACAGACGCAAATTTCATACGGCGCGAGCGCGACCGGCCAGATAATCCCGAAATCGTCGTGGCTGGTTTCCGCAAGTCCGGCGATGATACGGCTCACGCCGATTCCGTAACATCCCATAATAATCGTTTGAAGAGAGCCGTTTTCGTCCAGATACTTCGCGTTTAACGCCTCGGAATATTTCGTGCCGAGCTTGAAAACGTGCCCGACTTCAATGGCGTTTTCCATGGTAAGCGGTTGACCGCAACGCGGGCACGCGTCGCCGGCGACCGCGTTGCGAACGTCGCCAAAGACGTCGACGGTAAAATCGCGACCGAGGTTCGCGTTGACCAGGTGCGTTTCCGACTTATTCGCGCCGACGACTACGTTGACGCATTCCTTAATCGTCGGATCGGCGACGATCTTGACGTCCTCTTTGAGTCCGACCGGTCCCGCGAAACCGACCGGCGCTCCGGTGACGCGTTCAATCGTCTTTTCGTCCGCCAATTCGACTTTCTCAGCCTTCAGCAATCGACGCAGTTTGTTTTCGTTGACGTCGCAGTCGCCGCGAACAAGAACCGCGACCGGCGTTCCGTCGACGTCGTAAATCAGCGTCTTAACGACTTTCTTTGGCTTCGCTTTGAGGAACGCGCAAACCTGATCGATCGTATGAGCGCCGGGGGTCGGAATTTCGGCAAGGTCTTTGAGAACCGCGTCGGAAGGGCGAACGTGTTCCGTCTCGCCAATTTCCGCCTTTTCAACGTTCGCGGCGTAACGGCACTTCGGACAGTAGACGACGTCGTCTTCGCCGTTTTCCGACGGAATCATGAACTCGTGCGAACCGTCGCCGCCAATCGGTCCCGATTCCGCTTCGACGGGCAGATAAGGCAATCCGCAACGCGCGAAGATTTTGCAATAAGCTTCGTACATCTTCTTGTACGTCTCGTCGAGCGTGTCGAGATCCGTGTGGAAGCTGTAAGCGTCTTTCATGAGAAACTCGCTCGTGCGCAGAACCCCGAATTTCGGGCGTTCCTCGTTGCGAAATTTCGTCTGAATCTGGTACAGCAGCAACGGAAGTTGGCGATAGCTCGACACATATTGCGAAACGAGACTCGTGATTTCTTCTTCATGCGTGGGGCAGAAGACGACCGGGGTCTTGGTTCCTCCGCGGACGAGCGCCGTCTTGACAAGAACGTTTCCAAACGCCTCGACGCGGTTCGTCTGCTCGTACAACGACTGAGGACACAGAGCCGTCATAAAAAGTTCGACGCCCCCCGCCTTGTCCATCTCTTCGCGAACTATTTCCGTCGCTTTATGCAGACATCGCCAACCCAGCGGCAAATACGCGTAAGCTCCGGCCATCACCTGCGAGATCATACCGGCTCGAAGCATAAAAATATGGCTGGGAATTTCCGCTCCGTTCGGAGTTTCTTTCATCGTTGGGATCAGCGTTTGCGTCCATTTCATTTTGGGCTTTCCTCCACCCTTCCGAGGTTCGTTGCAAAAATTGGGCGCGCCGTTAAAGCGCGGACGGCGACTAACCGTAATCGTTCGCGCGAAACTCGCTCGCGATACGCTCGCGCCGCGTCTGTTCATTATAACGCGCAGTATCTTTTTTTTAAGGGGTTGGGTCAATAGTGAAACATTATTTGATAAGAAATGCCGACGCGTTCGCAATAGTCGACAATCTCTTCCTTTAGAGCCGACCAATAAGTCAAATCGCCGCGCTGATAAATATCGAGGTAACGCTCGTAAAACTGAGGATAACGCGCGTGAATATATGCGAGAATATCCTCTTTGTAACCGGGACGAAGATTGAGATTCTCAAACCAAACCGCGTCGACGACGGGCGCGGCGCGGGCGACGATAGCTCGGAAATCCGTAATATATGGAAAGATTGGAGACATAAAAAGGATCGTCGGAATACCCTCTCGACGACACGCGTCGAGCATATCGAACCTTTCGGCAATCGTCGAAGCGCGATCCATTTCCTCGCGAAAATCCTCGTCTACAGTGTTGATCGAACTAACGACGCGTATCCCGCTTTTTTCCTCGGAAGGCGCGGCGAAGAGAGTCGCCGAACTTTGAAAAAGAGCGGTTCGGGCTTTGAGAAGATCAAGATCGCGCAAGAGCAGGTTCGATTTCGTCGTAATCGACAATTCGCACTCGATCGCGGCAAGTTCCTCGAGAATGCGGCGCGTCGATTGGTATTTCGCCTCAAGAGGATTGTAGCAGTCGGTTACGGAAGACATGAAAACAGTTTTTCCCGTCAGTCTTTTCCTACCCAACGGCTTCGAACAACGTTTGACGTCCAAAAAATCGCCCCAAAGTTCTTCGTGATTCGTCAAACGGCGCATAAACGACGCGTAACAGTAGCGGCACGCGTGCGGACAACCGACGTAAGGATTGATGACGTAATCGCTAAGCTTCGACGGCGACACGTAATCGGAGACTTCTATTTCTCGTTCGACCATCTCGGAATAGAATCAGGGCGGCGCTCGTTTAAGGAAACGGGCGCCGCCCAATTTGGGAATTGCGACCAATCGGCGCGTTATTCGCGACTAAAAAAGACCGCCGCGACCAAAAAGACCGCCGCCGCCAAACCATCCTCCGCCCGTTCCCGGATCGCTCTGAGGATTGAACGCGTTGACGCCGCTGCTCGTGGCGTGAGGGGTCGTATCGTAGAGCGGCGGCGGCTCGACAAGCGTCTTAATGCTGGAAACATCCGTCCGATACCCCTGCGCCGCAACCGAATTAATCGTTTTCGCCTGTTCCCGTCCGCCTTTAGCGACGCCGGCGCGTTCTTCGCTCGGAGATGGACGGTCGATCACAAGTCCGGTGGAGTAACCGCGGACGGTGATCGCGTTGTTGGCGATCGGACGTCGAGAATTGTCGGTTCCTCCGTAGGAGTCTTTGCCGCCGTGATCGACGACAAAGCTGAAATTGGCGCCGCAGTTCGACGGAGCATGATACGAAAGCTGACCGTTCGCGTAACCCTGATAATTGCCACGGTACGCGTCGTCTCCTCGGTAATTCATAATCGCGCCGATACTACCTTCGCCGCCGCAACCTTGCGTCAGACCGCCGGTCGCTTCAAAGACGTCGTCGCCGTCAAAGTCGACGAGGAACCCCGCTCCAAGATCCCAGCCCATGCCCACGCCCATAATCGTGCCGCCGTAAACGTCGTCGCCAAAATCGTCGAACAAATAGCCGACCGCGTAATGACAACCGAACCCGGCTCCAAAACGTTGCCAACGTTGCTCGCGACGTTTCGAACCGTCGTACATAGTCGAGGTGGCCGCGTAACGAACATCGTCGCCTGAAAAGTCGCGCGCGATTCCGACGCCCATCCAGTATCCGCCGCCATGTCCGAAGTAGTCGTACTCGTAAGCGTCGTCGCCGCCGCCGTCGAGAAGAAGTCCGACGCCGCCGCAAGCGACGCGACGAATACCGGCGCCAATTCCTTGCCCCCAACCGTCGTAGCCGGGATGTTCCGGATAGGAATCAAAGAAATAACCGCCGACGTAATAATGATCTCGACCGTCTTTATCGACGAGCGCGCCAAATCCTCCGGGCGCGCCGAAACCTTGCGAGATAAGCGCCGCCCGATAGTCGTCGTTGCCGCCGCGGTCAAGCAAGAGTCCAAAACCGCAAAGGGACGCGCCTTGCGAGCGGCGGAACCCGAGGTATTTGTCGTTTCCGTCTTCGTTGACGAGCGCGGCAAAACCGCCGATCGCGCTTCCCTGACATACGTCCTTGGCCAAATAGGAGTCGTCGCCGCCGCCGTCGTACCACATCGTCACGCCCAAAACGGTTCCTGCCTGAATCGCGTAGTTCTTGCCGACGTACTCGTCGTTTCCACGACCGAAATCGAGAACGACCAGCAACGGTCGATTCAAAACGCAGGAACCTTCGCGATAGACGTCGTTTCCGCCCAAATCGACAACGCAGCATGCTTTGGGATATTTGTCGAGATCCCAAACGGTTCGGTTGGAATCGCCGATAAGGATATCGCCGGCTTCCGTCGATACGAGTCCCACGATTTGATCGCCGTCAATCTTCGTCTTTTCGAGACTTCCAAAATCAATTTTCGCAAGCTCCGCCAACGTCCGCTCGTTGAGAAGCGAAAGAACCGCCTCGCCGGCGTCGTAGAGCGCGCTCTTGTTCATTTTCGACATGGCGTCGATGAGATATTGCCCGCGACCGCGGCTGTTAATCGTGTGCCCGCTCTGTACCTGACCGCAAAAGATTGGATACGCTTCGTTCATCACCGCCGCTAGATCGTTCTTGCTCATTGGAGCGACCGCTTTGGCATGATACGACGCGGCTTCCACCAGGACGGCTTTGAGTAGTTCAAGCGCGTCGCTCGGATTGGCGGGCGAGCGACGCGACGGGGCTTCATGACGCGTTGGAACGTCCATGCGGACTCGCGCGAAGCGGCATCCGTCGAGAACCTGGACTCCGCATCCCATAAACTGCTCAGCCCAAAGCCTCGACGACGCTTCCGCTTCGTTGACGGAGTTTAAAGGGTCTTGATAGAGTTTTTCATACCAGCTTAACCGGCAACGATTATTGAGTTCGTTTCCGGTCTGCAAACTGTTTGTCCGAGAACGAATACTCGCGTTGTACGCTCGCCAGCGAGCGTAAAGAGCCGCGCCGCCATGCGCGTTCAATTGTTCGATAAGATCCGAACTCATGTCGCGAACGGCGCGATCGGAGCCGGGATATCCAATCTCAATCTTTTGACAGGAGGATTCGACGACCGTCTGTTCAATGGGAGGATTTTCGACAACGGAGCCAACTTCGCTCGCGCGTTCGGCGACGTCGTCTTCGGTAACGTCAATATCGGTCAACCTGACGCGCGCGTCTGGCGCGTCCTCGTCGCCCGTCGACAAAGCGCGCGCCTTGACCTCGGCTGGTATTTCTGGATTTTGCGCTTCAATCGCAGCTTGAGCGCGCTCTTCCATAGCGCGCGCGTCCTCGTCGGTCTGCGGAACGATCTCGGGCGTTTGCGGAGCTTCTCCCGATTGCGTTTCCCGCGATTCTTCAACGGGTTCGACCTCGGTCGACTCAGACTCCGACGGAACGTTCGCCTGAGAAACGACGTCCTGCGAAGAGGCGTTTTCATCTTGAACAAGCGATGTCGTTTTCTGAATAGTCGCGTCTTCCTCGACTGATTTTCCGTTTTTAGTGTTCCGAAGACGGACGGAGCCCGGAGAAACTCGTTGCGGGAGCCCAGGATATTGACGCGTCTCCTGCTTTGAAGAGAAAGCGGAACCGTTGGCGCCCCAAAGGGCGCGAAGAGCCCCTCTCGGAGAGTTTGGTGAAACGGGCGCGCCGGAAGATTTGGAGACGTCGGCTCCGCAAACGGGCGCCGACGCGGCGAATCCCAAAGCTGTTAAAAAGATCAAGCAGGTCGATAGACGCAACGCCAAGAGCTTGTTCAATGCAGACATATTCTATTCCGTTCTCCAACCCGGCGGGTCGAGCGCGCCGTCTCAAAACCGCGCCGATCCTTTATCAAACCGCGCCAACGCGCGACGGAAAAATCGGCGACTAGGGAGAACCGCCGACTTTTTTAATCATCATAATGCGGGAAGCCGCAATCCCCGCGCCCGTTTTGTCAAAGCGACAAAACGCCTTATTCTTTTTTCGTCGTTATGGGCTAAATACTTCAGGGGAACTTTTTGTATTATTCAATAACCCTACAGATTATTTCTCTTTATTTAATTTACGAAATATAGAAAAATTAAGAAAAATTTAACTCGTCCGTTATCGGCGAGTATCGAGGGAAATACAAAGAAACGCTCTTTTCGGCTCCGCAACTTATTTTTCGACTCAAACGTTAAAATCGACAAAACATTTGAACTTTGCAAAAAAATTAGACAAAAAAAGTGATTTTCACAAGTTAATGCTTGCGCTCAAGCCCCTGTGAAATTATGATTCTAGGATAGCGTCGGCGCGTTGTCGTTACGCGCGTATCGTCAATGCGGCGGCGTATGCGGCGCTTTTTTGCCAACGCGCGGAACCATGGCGTTTAGCGAGTCGGTCTGGCGCCATGTTTTGAGGTTCGATCTGGAGTTGGGCTTTTACGACGAAACGGCGCGCCGCTTGTCCGAGCGTCGGCGGACTCCAATACAAAGATTTTCACCGTCAAGCCTAAATTGATTTAGGAGATTTTCATGAGTCGGAGCAATTTAGTCCTTCGTTTGAGCGCGATACTGGCGCTGATCGTCCTCTTTACCGTTCCTACGTCGACGGCTTACGGACAAAACTACAACAATAATAACAACAATAATAACAACAATAATAATAACAGCAACAACCGGAACAATAATAACAACAATAGTAATAACAATAATAACAATAATAACAACAATAATAATAACAACAGCTCGTCGTATGGCAGCGGCGTCGTCGTCGACGCCAACGGCGTTCTGCAACGCGTCTCTCTAGACGACGGCGTTCTTGCCGCCGCGCGCGACGAAGCGTTTAGGGCAATTCCGAGCGAAATGCGCGCCCCGAGCAAATTGCGCAAGGTTTCGCTGAATCGACTTGAAGCGCAAATTAAGGCGAACAACGGAGTCGTCTCCAATGAAATGGCGAATCTCGCCGGTCTGACGCGTATCGAAAACGTGTTCGTCTACCCCGAAACGGGCGACGTCGTCGTCGCCGGTCCGGCGGAAGCATGGGAAGTCGGCGCTGAAGGCGCGGTCGTCGGCGTCAAGAGCGGTCGTCCAACCCTTCAACTTGAAGATCTCGTTGTCGCGTTGCGAGCGTTTCCTGCGGAAGGAAAAGGAGCGGGGCTGATTGGTTGCTCTATTGATCCGTCCGAAGAAGGGCTCCGCTCAATGCAAGCCTACCTTAACGGCGCGAGTCAGCCGAACGTCGCCGACGACGCCGAATGCAAGGCATACGCGGCCGGCATTCGCGAAGCTCTCGGTCTTCAAAACGTCTCCGTTTGGGGCGTTTCTCCAAAAACAAACTTTGCCGCGACGCTTGTGGCCGCCGACTATCGCATGAAGCTCATCGGTATCGGGCTTGAGCAGGCGCCGGTTAAACTCGTCACTTACGTCGACAAATCCAACCCGCGCAATATCGCCTCCAACGCGCTCGTGCGCTGGTACTTCCAACCGAATTACGACTGCGTCGTCGAAACGGAAGACGGTTCCGCGATGCAGCTTGTCGGAAACGGAGTCAACCTTCTCGGCGAAGACGAACTCGTCGGTTCCGACGGTTCACGTTCCGCAAACAAAGGCAAAGGCAACCCCGCGACCCGCGCTTACGCGAAAAGCTTCACGCAAAAATTTGAATCAATCGCCAGTCAAGTTCCGGTTTACGCTAATCTGCGCAATCTGATCGATATGACGATCGTCGCCGCTTGGATGCAAAAAGAGGGCGTTTACGCGAAAACGAATTGGAGCGCGGATTTCTTCGTCGACGAAGCTCAATATCAAACGGAAAACCTTAATGAAATCCAATTTGCGGAAACTGCGGTCAACACGGTTCGTCGCAGCGCCAACCTTGTCTCCTATCCTACGGGAGGCGGCGTTACCATCGAACCGCAAATCGCGCTTGCCCCGGAACACGTTAAATACGACGATAACGGCTCCGTTGAAGCCAAGCGTGAAAAAGCTGGAAACAATAATCCCGACGCTTGGTGGTGGGACTGATTGATATTTCTTAGAAGCACTCAACCGTCGGCGCGGAGCTAATCGGAGCGTCGGCGGTCGTCAGACCAAAAGAGCCGTCGCCGAACATTTGATTCCGCGACGGCTCTTTCGTCTTTTATCCAAACGAGGAAAACCAGGCCAAGAAAGAAAAAACGCCGACCGAACAAAAGTCCGATCGACGAAAAACGATTAAGGTTTAAAACCACGCCCGACGCGACTAAGGCAACCGGGGCGCATCCATGCGCCTTAAGTTCG
>CAMZEO010000085.1 GCA_947305735.1 uncultured Planctomycetales bacterium
GGTCGGGAAGGTTCCGTCGGCGGTGGAGAGCATGTCGCTGACTTTGAGCGCTTCGCCCCGGGACGCCATGATTTCGCCGAGGATGTTCTTGACGAACTCGGGCGCGTCGCCCTGAACGCCGTTGACGCGGTGGAAATTCGAGGTCGCCTTTTCCGGAACCTTGACTTCCTGAAGCGCGGCGAGCGAAGAGTCGACCGCCTTGAAGTTCTTTTCGACGATCTCCGGACCCTTCTTGCCGTAAACTTTTTGAATACCGGCTTTAATGCGTTCAATACCTTCGTCGACCGGCATGAATTCGCCGAGCTTGAAGAAGCACGTTTCCATGACGGTGTTGATGCGTCCGCCCATGCCCGCGGCTTTCGCGACGGAGACCGCGTCGACGACGTAGAACTTCAGTTCTTTGTCGATGATTTCCTGCTGGAGTTCGATCGGAAGGTGATCCCAAACTTCGTCCGCGCTGTAAGGCGAGTTGAGGAGGAACGTGCCGCCCTTGACGATCGGCGCGAGCATGTCGACTTTCGTCGTGAAGACGAATTGATGGCACGCGACGAAGTTCGCCGAGTAGATCAGATACGAGCCTTTGATCGGGCGAGGCGAGAAGCGCAGGTGCGAGATCGTGACCGCGCCGGCCTTCTTGGAGTCGTAAACGAAGTAGCCCTGGCTGTAGTTCGGGGTGTATTCGCCGACGATCTTGGTCGTTTCTTTGTTGGCGCCGACGGTGCCGTCGCTTCCAAGACCGTAGAAGATGCAGCGACGAACGTCGTCTTTTTCGGTTTGGAACGCGGGGTCGTAATCGACGCTGAGGTTCGTGAGGTCGTCTTTGATACCGACGGAGAACGAGTTCTTAATCGTGCCGGCGGCGAGCGCGTCGTAAACGCCCTTGACCATCGCGGGGGTGAAGTCTTTGGAGGCGAGTCCGTAACGGCCGCCGTAGATCTTCGGCATGGCGCCTTCCCAGCAGCGGTTCATCGCGGCCACGACGTCTAAGAAGAGAGGTTCGCCGAGGGAGCCGGGCTCTTTGGTGCGGTCGAGAACGGCGACGTTCTTAACCGACTTGGGCATCGCGGCGCAGAAGGCTTCCGCGTCGAACGGACGGTACAGACGAACGTTGACCAGACCGACGTTTTTATCGTTGCCGACGTAGTCGAGATATTCTTCGACGATGCCGGAACCGCTCGCCATAATGACGATGACGTTTTCCGCGTTCGGGTCGCCGAAGTAGTCGAACAGATGATATTGACGACCGGTCAACTTGGCGAATTTGTCCATTTCCGCCTGAACGATCGCGGGAACGGCGGCGTACGTCGGGTTGGACGCTTCGCGAGCCTGGAAGTAGACGTCGGAGTTTTGCGCGGTGCCGCGGATGACCGGCTTGTCGGGATTAAGAGCGCGTTCGCGGAACTGTTTGACGAGATCGAGATCGATCATCTCGCGAACGATATCTTCGGAGATTTTTTCGAGTTTGTTGACTTCGTGAGAGGTGCGGAAGCCGTCGAAGAAGTGAACGAAAGGAACGCGCGCTTTATGCGTGGCGGCGTAGGAGACGAGCGCGAGGTCGTGGGTTTCCTGAACGGTTCCCGCGGCCAACATCGCCCAGCCGCAGGAGCGCGTCGCCATGACGTCGGAATGGTCGCCGAAGATCGAGAGGGCGTGGGCGGCGACGCAACGAGCCGTAACGTGGAAGACGGTCGGGGTTTGCTCGCCGGCGATCTTGAACATGTTCGGGATCATGAGGAGCAAGCCTTGCGACGCTGTGAACGTGCAGGTCAGCGCGCCGGCTTGCAACGAGCCGTGAACCGCGCCGGCCGCGCCGGCTTCGCTTTGCATTTCAATCACTTGGGGAATCGTGCCGAAGAGGTTTTTCTTACCTTTCGCGGCCCAGTCGTCGGTCAATTCGCCCATCGTGGAAGACGGGGTGATCGGGTAAATCGCCATAACTTCGTTGCAAAGATGCGCGATCATCGCAGCGGCTTCATTACCGTCGCACATTACAAAGCGTTTTTCATCGCTCACTGTAGGTCTCCTCTACAAATATCGTCGTAAAAGCGGCGCCGAGACGCCAGTACCGAAATTGTTTCGTCGGCGTTTTCCTCGAGCGGGACGCGGCGCGCGAAGGGACGTCGCCGCGTTTCCGCGTCGCTGGGAGCGACTGGAAAACGCGATCCATTATTCGAAAAAGGAACGTTTAACGAGCCGACGCGTCAAGAAGCCCCCGTGAAGGAGCCGCCCGAACCGACGGAAAATTCCACGCCAACTCAATCCTCGCTATTTTAATTCATTAGTCCCAAGCCGACAAGCGGGGGCGCCTCGATTATCGCTTTTTGGAAAAAAGTTTTTTTGAAGAATCTTTCAAACAGGTTGAAAAAAGATTTCGCTTTCCGGCGACTTGTCGTCGACGACGACCGCGTTTTTTTCGACGACCGTCGTTTTTTCGGCGACGGAACCTTTTTGATGAAATTTGCGCGGAATAGCGAAAGAGCGCGTTTGCGTTAGTTGTCGGCGACCGGATTCTGACAAAAAACTTGAGGGACGTCTGTAGAATATTGGGAAATTTCGTATTTTTTTTCAAAAACAGTTGCTTTTAATCGTCAAAAGGAGTATAATACGCCCCGATCCGTCGCGGCATGCGTCGGGTCGGGCTCGTCGAGCGAAAGAGCGGCGGTTGTTTCGTCGCGTGAAACAGACTTAGGGCGGTAGGACGAATTTGGCGCGCGCGTCGGAGACGTTCCACCGTTTTTGCTATTAATACGGCCCTTTCAACACGGACGCGCCGGGCGGCAAAGTCCGACGTAATCGGGGAAAAGAAAGAAACACGGTGCACGAATATGTCAGAAAAGAGAATCGATCCAGCGTTTGACTCGCAAGACGTCGTTCCGTCGGAAGTCGCGAATTTGCGGAATCAACTTGTCGCCTGGTGCGAACATATCGCCGTCGCCGCGACGAAAGCGCGCAGTTTCGGCTGTCAAAGCGCTTTGCTTGACGACTTTTTCCTTGACGCGTTGGAAGCGACTCAGCAGACTTCGTCCGCCGACGCGCGCGCTCTCGCGTCGATGTGCCTCAGAGCGGACTGCGTGTTTCAACTGGCCGAAAGTCTTGGCGGGGAAGTCGAGCCCGATTATCAGAAGAAGGTCGAAGAAGAAGTTCTCGCGACGATTCAGGCGATTCCCGAATTGGACGCCTCGGTCTTTGACGACACGATCGCCGAAAGCGCCGGTTTTTCCAGGGACAGCCTTCTTGAGCGGCTTGGCGAAACGGTTTACGGTCTTCAGGAGACGATTCTCGCGGGGCTCAAAGGGGCGGCGTCCACGCTTCGCCGCGCGATTAAGTTGGCCGCGTCGCGCAAAAAACGCGAATTTGAAGTTAAGGGGCTGCGCGCTCACATTAAGAGTTTGAGTCCTCGTAAAAAAGAAGACAGAGAACTGAGCGTCGAATTGACCGCCCAAGTCGAGGCGATCGAGAACGAGATTCAGGCGTGGGTTGACGCCGAACGCCGCGCTCTCGACGGAGTCTTTCAAGTTTTAGCGTTTTTGTCCCCCGAGCCGGTCGAACTTTTGGGCAAAACGGACGAAACCGAGGAGCCCAATCCTTCCGGTTTCGACGTCGCGGCGGATCCGACCGACGTCGACGCGCTCGTCGCCGCCGCCGCGAAGGTCGGGGAAATCGCCGTCGACGCGTTCAAGGCGTTTGAACTCGGCTCCTTCTACACCTACGGAATTCCGACGCCCACGAGCGTTCGCGCCGCCCAGTTGCCGGGCGTGTGCGTCGCGTTTTCCGGGGACGATTTCGACGTCCTGACCGAATTGCTCGAACGCGCCGAATTCAGCGACGTCAACGTTTGGACACGCGGCGAAGCGATCGCGGCGCACTCGTTGCCCGCGTTTAAGAAGTATCGGCGCCTTGTCGGTCATTACGGAACCGACCGTTCGAAGCAGAACAAAGAACTTGGCGCTTTTCCGGGCGCGGTCGTTTTCGCGACGCCGACGTTCGACGAGCCGAGCGACGATTTCGCCGATTACGTTTTTTCCTCGGACGAGTCTTATTGGGAAGACGTCAAGACGATTCCGCGCAAGTCGAACGGTTCGCTCGATCTCGACGACGTGGTTCGCGCCGCGCAGGATTCCGGCGGTTTCTCTCGGGCGAAGGCTCCGGTTAAGATTCCCCTCGGGTTTGGGGGCGACCAAACGGCCGGTCTTGTCGACAAGTCGGCTCGCGCGTATCGATCCGGCGTTTTGAAGCGCGTTTTCGCGATCGGAGGAGTCGACGCGCCCGATCGCGTCTTCACCGCCGACGAAGAGAACGCGGTCGACTATTATCCTCGATTGTTCGAAACGACGCTTCAAAAGGGCGTCGCGCTGACTTTTGGCGACGTAAAATTCCGGTTCGCTCAGATTGCGGTCGAACCGACTTCTTTTGGCGTTCCGCGCTCGATCGATATGGGACGCGCTCGCGACATGAACGCCGTCCTGCGGTTTGCCGCCGACTTGAATAAAGAGCTTGACAAAACGCCGGAGACGTCGCCCGTCGCGTTCTTTATCAGCGTCTGGGACGAGCGGTCGGTCGCCTGTCTTCTCGCGCCGTGCGCGCTTGGTTACCGCGACGTGTTCGTCGGACCGTACCGCCCGTCCCTTTGGACCAGGGAAGTCTTCGCCGCGCTGAGCGCCAGATTTAATCTCCGCATGGTCGGCGCGCCGGAAGAAGACGCGGCGCTCCTCGGCGTTTTTTGAAAGCGGTTTTAATTTTGCGTCGCGTTCCGGATCCGATTCGGGTTTGGAACGCGTTTTTTTCGCTCGTCGTCCGTCGACGGTTTTGCAAGGCTCTTGATTCGCCGTTGCGCCGCCTCCGCGACCTGCCGCGCGTTTGCAACGGGCAAAAGGGACTTGATTATCTTGTCGACCTGCCCGCGACGCGGGACGACGCCATCGCGCTCGACGGCGAGATCGGCGAGTTTTACGTCTTCGCGCGACGGAGCGGTTCCGACCGGTTTGTTTCGACGATCGCAAACGAAAACGTCCGAACGCTTGAATTGACGCTCGATTTTCTCGCCGCCGCCGAATACGAGGCGACCTTTTACGAAGACGCGCCCGAATCCGATCGAGACGAGAACGCGATCGAGATCAAGCGCGGAGTCTTCCGCAAAGGCGACGCGATTCAGGCGGTCATGGTTCGCGACGGCGGTCGGAACGCCGTTTTCACGAAGAGATAACGACAAGAGTCGGCGGAGGAACGCATTGAAACGATTTGCCGAAAGATTTTTCCCTTTTTGGATCGCGTTGGCGTCGTCGATTGTTTTTAGCGTCGCGCTTCCTCCGTTGCATTGGAAACACGCGATTTTCGCGGCGCCGCTTTTATGGAGCGTCCTGGCGTCGCGACGCGTCGGACGTCCGAATCGCGACTCCGGATCCGACGCGAAACCGCGCAAGTTTTGGAGACGATTGGGAAACTCGCTTTTGGGCGAGTATCCGCAGATTTGGTTCGCGTCGTTTCTCTTTTGGCTCGTCGCCGTCGTCTGGGTTTCCTATCCTCATCCGGTCACGACGATCGGCTGGATCGTTTTGTCGGGATATCTTGCGATTTATCTTCCGTTATATATAGGTTTATGTCGCGCGTTGAACCGTTTTCTGTTCGCGCCGATTTGGCTGGCGTCGCCAATTTGTTGGGTCGCGATCGAATGGGTTCGGAACCGCGCGCTCGGCGGTTTTTCCTTCGCGGGGCTTTCCCATGCGGTTTACGACGTCCCGATTTTGATTCAAATAGCGGAACCGCTCGGCGAGTACGGGGTAGGGGCGACGATCGTATTAATCGGCGCGTTGCTTGGCGAGGCGTTGATTCGGCGTTTGAACGTTGACGGGAAGGGTGGGTCGCGCTCCGGCGTTCGTTGCGTCAGTCTCGCGGCGATCGTCCTGCTGAGCGTTTTGATCTACGGTTCGTCGCGCTTAACTTATTACGATCGTTTGGAATCGGACGCGCGCGCCGCCGGGTTTCCGACGTTAAAAGTCGCGTTGCTTCAGGATTCCACCCAGTATCGTTTCCCTCCGCCGAAAGAGCTCAATAGAGAAGTTTCCGACAAATATCGCGCGCTCGCGTTCGAGGCTTCCCGCGAAGACGGAGGGTACGATCTGATCGTCTGGCCGGAGGGGTGCCGCTACGGCTATTTCTTTGACGCCGAAGCCGATTACAACGCGTTGCTTAACTCGTTCGACACGGTTAAAGTCGGTTCCGAAACCATCGACGCGTCTGAAATTGCCGAGCAATTTCCGAAATACGCGGCGCTGAGCGGTCAGGCGGCGCTCGACGCTCGCGACAACCTTATTTTTTTGCGCGACAAGATGATTTCTCAGCGGCGCGGAATGTTGAGAATGACCGCGAAACTCGGGGCGACCGCGCTTTTGGGCTCGGCGTCCGCCGTCTTCGACGAAACGGGTCGACCGACGACTCATAACGCCGCCGTGATCGTTCCCTTTCTGGGCGACGAGACGGTCGTCGATCAGCTCGACGAAGAGACGTTGACGCAAGCGCCGACGTCGACGTTAATCAACGAAGACTCGCTCGCGTTTCGGCGCTACGACAAAATTCATCTCGTTCTTTTCGGAGAGTATATCCCGTTTTTAAAATATCTTCCGAATTCATGGGAAATCAAGGCGGTCTGCGCCGAGAACGTTCTGGGGCGCGGCAGAGGTCCGACCGCCTTTCGCGTCTCGCCTCGAAAATCGACCGCGCGGTTTATTCTCGCGCCGAACATTTGTTTCGAGAGTTCGATTCCGCACTTGATTAAGGCGCAAATTCGCGAATATAGGAAGGCGGACGCCGATCCCGACGTATTGGTCAACATATCGCATGACGGCTGGTTCCGTTGCGGCAAAGAGACCGATATGCATCTCGCGACGCACGTCTACCGCGCGATCGAGAACCGCCGGTCGGTGATTTCCGCGACGCACGGCGGTTTTTCCGCGTGGATCGACCCCGCCGGACGCGTTCGCGCCAAAGGCGCGCGCGGGACGACCGAAGTCGTCGGCGTCGAGCTAATCAGCGTTAAAGGGAAACGAAACGGTCTTTACGGAAACGTCGATCTTGCCGAAACGTGGTCGGCGTGTTGCGCATGTCTGGCGTTTTTTATTTGGTTCGTCTCGTTAGGCTGCGGCGCGGCGTCGCGTCGCGTTCGACGATCATGAAAGCCGCGCGCGACCTTCCGTCCGTCTTTTTGGTCTCGTCGTTTTTCGCGTCGGATCATCTGAAACCGGAACGTCGAACGACCGCGCCGGGATTTGGCAAACCGACGGCGAACGACGCGCGTCAGAACTTAAATCCCTCGGGCGCTTCTTTCGGCGCTCCGTTCGCCTTGACGCCGATTCCGTTGGCGTTGAAGCGAAGTCGATCCTTAGTGGAGTTGCACGGGCGATTGATTACGACCGGTTCGTTCTCGGAATCGCGAAGGACGAACGTCGTGGATCCGCCTCCGTCAAGATTGAGTCCGACGTTCGCGCCGAGGTTTTTGAGTTCGATCGCGACTTGCTCGTAGGTCGCGCCGACGCTGAATCCCGGCTGGCGTCCGTCGATCGTCATGAAGTAAACGTATTTCTTGTCCTTGGAGAGTCCCACGGCGGTGCGCGGATGAACCGCCTTGTCGGTCTGCTTCAAAACCTCGCCGTCCAAAAGCACGATCTTATTGCCGGAGACCGCCTGTTGAATATCGGAAAGATCGTCCTCTTTGTCGTAGACGCGGACGTCGACGTCCCCGTTCTTCTTCACGACGAAGGAGGGATAATTTGCCGCGGGTTGGGATTCGACAAACCCGTCGCAAACGCCCAGCCCGATAAGATTGGCGTCCCCTGGCGTCGAGATCGTCCGCGCGTTGAACGGATTGTAAAAATTCGCGTTGACGGCGACCGAAAGACCGGCTTCCTTTAGAAAACCGGCGGTCGTCTGACGCGTCGTTTCGCGAGTTTCCGGCTCGAAATTCTCGTTCGGAGGAGTCGTTTTAAATTCAATACCCGGAACGGTTAAATCGACGCGCGCGGCGTGGACTTTCAAGAGCGGGTCGGCGACTTCGTAAGACGCGATGTCGACGCCGTCGTACATTGGAACCCACTTGGGCGCGTCCTGAGCGCGGACGGACGTCGACGCCGTCGACAACGCGAACGCGAGGACTGAAATCAAAAAGCAACGTTTCATGAATCGTCTCCTTATTGAAATGAAATCCGCGGCGCGGCGATCAATCGCCGCGTCGCTTTTCTTATTGAAGCGCGTTTTACAACGACCGCATATATTTTGCGAATCTCGTTCCGAAATCCTGAATTTCCCCAAACGCTTCGACGAAATCGTCGAGGCGTTCCCGTTCTGGATACTCGGAAAACGGCTTTTTGGCGGCGATCATCTTGAGATACTTCGCCAGTTCTTTCGGACGTTTGCGGTAGCAGTAGTAGAAGAGCGCCCACGACGCGGCGTACCCGTAGACGTCGAGTCGTTCGGCGAAGTCGTCGGAAACGATAATTTCGTCGAGCAGGGCGCAATCGGGGTTGTCGCGCGCGTATCTCCGAAAATCTTCGAGCCGACGATTATTCACGGGGAAGACGTTGCGAAATCTCCAGCCGAGAGGCGCGTCGGGAGTCGTTTGTTCAAAGGTCGTCGCCATTCCCTCGACGACCCAATCAGGCGCTCGGAATTTAAACGAAAAGACGCCGTAGTTGTAGCACAACTGATGCGTCGCTTCGTGAACGAGCGCGCTCGCGTTGGCTTCGGCGTTTTCGCGACGGTTGATCGACCGTCCCTCTTTGTTAATGAATCCGCGCGAATGGACGCGCGGTTTGTCCGACGTTTTGCCTTCGTCCGTTCTCGACGCTTCGACTCCGGTTTGGTCGAAGACGACGGAACGGTTGAACCGATGATTGAAGAATCCCGAGGGTTTTTCTCCGCGATTCATATAATCGTCGCCGCAAATTTTGACCGCGTACGCGTCGAATTCGTCGCGCGTCGCCAGAACGACGACCGTCATCGGCTCCCCGGGCTCCTCGACGTCCAGCTCCATCTTTTCGACGAATTTGTCGAACGCCTTGACGACTTCGTCGAACAACGCCGAGAGCCATTCGACGTAGGCGTCGGAAACGTCGTAAGCGAAAACGAACCGCTCGGAGATTTTGACGCGCGCGGTCGACGCCGAACCCGATTCTTTTAAAAAGGCGTCGATTTCTTCGCGCAACTTGTCGGCGTTTTCTTCGAAAAGCCGCCGATCCCGGATCGATTTCCGCGTTTCAGCCCCGGCGTTCGTTTGCGACTCGTCCGCTCGAGAAACGCCTTCGCGCGTTGAAAAACCGATCGTTCCGATCCAAACGAAGAGCAACGCCGCGACGAACGCCGTCGCGCGTTTCCGCGTCGTCACGCCGGTTAGTTTTTCGGGTCGAGCGTTCATTTTTCCGGGAAGAGCGATCTCAGCTTTTCGTCCAGTTCGTCGGCGCGGACGTTCGTATCGAGCGTTTCGCCGTTCTTTCCGACAAGAATCGTTTTGGGGGTCGAATAGACTCCGAACCGATCCGCCATATTTTCGATTTTTTTCTCGTTTGAAAGCGCCTGCGAGAGGGTCGTCCACCCGACGTTATGGTCGGCGACGAATTTTTTGAGCGTGTCGAGATCGTCGTCGAGCGAATACCCGACGATTTCCAGCCCCTCGTCGCGGTATTTGTCGTAAAGAACGACGAGCCGGTCGATTTCTTCAACCGACGCCTTGCTCCACGTGGCCCAGAAACAGACCAACGCGTATTTTCCCGAATATTTGCCCCAATCAAAGACGGAGCCGTCGATCGCGACGCCTTCAAGAGAGATCGTCGGCGTTTTCGGTTTTTCAGGCTCTGAATCCGGTTTTGACGGTTCCGCGCCTTTGTCGACGCGTTCCGATTGGGGCGATTTCTGAGTTTCTTGCGGCTGATCCGCGTTTTCAGAGGTCTTTTTCGAGTCTTTTTCTCGATTTTCGACCGTTTTGTCCTCTTTGGGGGAGTCCTCTTTTTCGTCGTCTTGCTTCGCGACTTCTCCTTCAGGTTCCTTCGGTTTGTCTTCGCGCTTTTCTTTCTTCGTTTTTCCTTTTTCTCCTTCTTCGTTTTCCCGTCGCGGAGTCGGCGCGAACGTTTCCGGGTTCTTTTCGATTTCGTCGACAAAGGCGCGAAGCTCTTTGTACAGCTTGTCGTAATCGCTCGTGAAACAAGCTTCAAATTCCGCGACGCGCTCGTTTACGGGATAGGACGGTCGCGGCTGCGTGCCCGCGGTCGCGCGGAGGTAGCGCGCCAAACGCCCCGGATATTTCTTGTAGAGATACGAGAAGAGCGCCCAGGATATTTCGTAGGAGCCTTCGACGTCTCCGTTGATCGTTTCGGACGCGATAATTCTACGCAACGGGTTTTCCGTCGTCGTATTCGCGTAACGTTGAAATTCTCGAATTCGGTTTCGATTCGCTTCGAAATGGGTCGTCGCGTTCCATCCGCCGTCTTTGACCTCGCCGACCGGCGCCTCGAACAACATCGCGAGCCCCTCGACCGCCCATTGAGGATTTTTGCCCGTCCGACCGAATAAACCGCGATTGTAGGAAACCATATGCGTCGTCTCGTGAACGATTACCGAAAGCGTTTCCATTCCCTGGGGTTGCGATAAAATTTCCGTCGAAACTTCTTCAAGGGAGCGTTTTCGATTCAAATCGTCGACTTTCTTTTTGTCGGTCTCCGTCAAGTCGTAGAGCGCGACGCGGTTTTTCCCCGAAGAATAGAAGCCGACCGGCTTGTTTTTCAGGGACGCGTATTCCGCGAAGTCCTTCGCCGCGAACGCTTCGTAATCCTGTTTGTTCGTAAAGATCAGCACGACCATCGGCTCGTCCAGATCGGTTTGACCGATTCTCATCGCCTGGACGAATTTTTCGTAGGTCGTTTCGACGCGCTCGCAAATCAGCGCGACCCATTGCGCGAAGACGTTGGTCGAGTCGAAAATGAAGACGAAATGCTCGGTTACGCCGTATCGCGCGTTGGGACCGAATTCTTCGAGCAATTTCGCGATCGTTTCTTCGAGCGACTCGCGCTCGGGCGGCAATTCTTCGCGCTCAAATTCCCGATACGTCGGCTCCTCGACGTTCGACGCTCTTCGCCAAGCCTTAGTTTCGAAAGGATCGGGAACGACGGGCGCCCGCGGGATCGACGGCGGAACCGGTATTTGGGGAATCGTCGGGATTTTGGGCGGGGAGGGTATTTTGATCTGACCGAGCAGGGGCGCGGCAAGAAAAGAGGGTTCGTCCGCGCGAGACGTCGCGACCAACGACGCCAGCGACGCGACAAGAAGTAATAAAACGCGCATTGTCGTCGCGCCTTTCCAATTTGTCAATTCCATGCAGATTTCCGCAGACGTCGCGCCGCGCCGCAAACTCCGTTGAAAAAAGCCGCGTCTTTTCGCGGGGCGTCCGGCAAGCCGAAGCGGCGACCGTCACAGCCTTTTGACGAATTTCAAAAGGTTTTCCGTCAGCTTTTCCCAGTCGTTTCCGAAATACTTTTCAAAGTCGGCGATTCGATCCTCGGGCGAATAGACGGTGAAAGGAGGTTTGTTCGCGATTTCTCGCATATACTCCGCGAGCTCTTTCGGGCGCTTCTTGTAGAGGTAGTGGAAGAGCGCCCACGACGTCGCGTAAGAGGCTCGAAGATCGACCATGAATTTGTCTTGACGGATCAAATCGCGCAACGCGTCTTTTTGAGAGGTTCTACTCGCGACTTCTCTGAAAATAGCGAGTTGACGTTCGTTGACGGGAAAGACTGATCGATAGCCCCATCCCCCCTGGGAAGCCTTTCCGTTGGGCGTCTCGAACAGGAGCGAAAGACCTTCCGCCGTCCAGAGCGCGAAGGGGCCGGTTCTCTGAAAAAGACCCCGGTTGTACGCGACCTGGTGCGTCGCTTCGTGAACGATCGTCGCGACGTTGAACGCCGCGTTGGGACGCGAAAGATATTCTTTCGTCTCCTGAAACGTTCGCCGGCGTCGCGTCGCCGCGGCGCCGGTCCCTTCCGTCTCCGAAAGATCGTACAGGACGACGCGGTTTGTTTCCAAATTGTAATACGCGGCGATTTGATCCGCGCCCGGCGTTTCGTTGGACGCGTATCGAACGAATTCGCTCTTCGCGGCGAAGACGACGACCGTCATCGGCTCGAGTCGTTCTTTAAGGTCGAACCCGTTTTTGTCGGCGTAACGCTGAAATCCGTCCGCAAGATTATCGAACAAACGAGCGCACCATTCGGCGTATCCGTCCGAGGAGTTGTAGACGAAAAGATAGCGGTCGGTCGTTTTCACGGAAAAACCTTCCCCGAACTCCGCCAAAAGACGTTTTTTACAAGCTTCGCGCAGTTCGCCGAGCGTCGCGTCGGGCGCGTCGTCGATCGATTTGATCGCGGCGGCGGGAATCGTTCGCAGGAAACCGTATTCGTCTTCAATCGCGTACTTGCCCCCGCCGGAAGGCGTTCGGTAGTCCGCGATCTCGCGCCCGATGATCTCGCGCTCGAGGCGAACGCCCTCCTCGGACTCGTCAAGCGCGCTTTGTTTGATCGCGACGCGTTTGCGCCCGACGATCGGAACGTCGTCGGAGCGGTCGACGCGCGCGCTCTTGACGCTTCGCGCGGACGGCGTTTCCGGCGCGTCGGACGCGTCTTTTTCTTGTTCTTGCGCGGAACACAAAAGCGTCGCGCTTAACGTCAGAATTATCGCGGCGGTTCCGAGCGTCGACGTCGCGCGTTTCATGGGTCGTCCGTCCTTATGAAAAACAGGTGATCGCGTCGTCGTTTCGCTCGCGGCGCGCGGGCGATTCCGTGCCTTTTCGTCGGCGCTTTCGCACAATCGGCGACGTTTCCTATTGGATATGATACTAAAACGCGCCCAAAAGTTCAAGCGCTTCGAACAAAACTAACGCGCTTTTTGCCAAAACGTCCTTTTGCGTCGGCGCCCCTTGGGGCGAAATGTAAAAAACGTAAAATGGGCGTCGTCAGGGTCGCGCGGCGCGCGGCGAAAAAGGAGGAGCTCGCGATGTGCGGAATTTGCGGGGCCGCGTGGACTGCGGCGAGAAAACAAATCGATTGGGAAACGCTTGATCGCGCGACCGACGCGTTGAGGAAACGCGGACCGGACGATCGCGGCTCGATTCGCCTTCCTTTGGAGCCGGGCGTTCCTCTTGACGAGAAGGGCGTCGCGCTCGGTCATCGCCGCCTTGCGATCGTCGACCTGTCGAGCGCGGGACGGCAGCCTTTCGCGAACGACGCGGGGACGATCTACCTGACGTTCAACGGGGAGATCTACAATTACGTCGAAATACGCGACGAACTCAAGCGGCGCGGTCGGACGTTCCGCACGGAAACGGACGTCGAAGTCCTGATGAAACTGTACGAAGAATTCGGCGTCGACTGTCTGCCCAAGCTCAACGGGATGTTCGCTTTCGCGATTTGGGACGCGCGCGAACGACGTCTGCTTCTGGCGAGAGACCGAATCGGCAAGAAACCGCTCGTCTATCGGCTCGAGTCGGATCGAATCCTTTTCGCGAGCGAACTCAAGGCTCTCAAAGAATTTCCCGACGTTCCGCGCGACGTCGATTTGATCGCTTTGCGCCAGTATTTGACTTATCAGTATGTTCCGCATCCTCGAACGATCTATCGCGGAGCGTCGAAACTTCCTCCCGCGTCGTATCTGATTTGGAAAGAGGGACGAGATCCGAAGATCGAACGCTATTGGCGAGCGGAGGAAATCGGCGATTTCGACGAACGCCGCCCCCCCGACGCCGCGGACGTCGATCGACTTATCGAAAGCGGAGCGTTGGGCGCCGCGACGTTTGGCGAGCCGGTCTCGAGCGGCGAACCGTCGTTTTACAACCGATCGTTTGAGGAGACGAAGCTCGAGCTTCGGCGCCGACTCGAAAACGCCGTAAAGATCCGCATGCGTTGCGACGTTCCTTTCGGGGCTTTTCTTTCGGGCGGGATCGATTCGACGATCGTCGTCGGACTCATGCGCAAATTCTCGCCAAACAAAATCCGAACGTTTGCGATTGGATTCGCCCAGAAGAAATACGACGAAACCCCGTTCGCCAGAAGAACGGCGGAACGGTTCGGCACGGAGCATACGGAGTTTTTCGTCGAGCCGGACGCAAAAGCGATTTTACCCGAGCTCGTCGCGCAGTTTGACGAGCCGTTCGCCGACAGTTCCGCGATTCCGACCTGGATCTTGTGCGAAACGACGCGACGCGAGGCGACCGTCGCGCTCGGGGGAGACGGGGGAGACGAACTTTTCTGCGGATACGACCGCTATAAAGCGGTCAGGTTGTCGCAATTCGTCGAGCGTCTTCCGCGCGCGTTTCGTCGCCTTTTAGCGGGTCCGGTTCGGAATTTGCTTCCGAATTCCGTCGCCCAGCGATCCTTCTGGCGTCGAGGAAGGCGGTTCCTCGAAACGGTCGGTATGGACGCGCTGGAGCAGTATCTGCAATGGATCGCGATTTTCAATCGTTCTCGACTCGACTCGCTCTTGAGCGACGAGTATTGGTCGGCTTGCGTCGGGGAAGCGGTTCGTCCACGCGCCGACGAACTCGACTGTCTCGACTTCCTGCAGGACGCCTTCAGGAAATTCGGCAAGCGCGATTTGACGACGGCGATCTCTTTCGCCGACGTTCTGACCTACCTTCCGTGCGATATTATGACGAAAGTCGACATAACGTCGATGCG
>CAMZEO010000086.1 GCA_947305735.1 uncultured Planctomycetales bacterium
GAGTCGCCGCCCGTTGGCGGCGGGTTGATAAAATAAGGCGTAGCGTTGTTTGAGAGACGGTTTTCGCCGCCTTGTCGATATTTTGGGCGCGGCGCGACGTTATTGAGGATCCCGCTTCCGCGCGACTCGCGCGTTTGACGGCAAACCGTTTGACGTCGAGCGTTTGTCGGCTATAATGACGCGGAGCGGGATTTTTCGGTTGGACTGATCCGACCCGCTTTACTAAAGGGCGTTCGCGCAAGACGCGAATTAGAAAGGGAAAAACGTTGGGAGACGTCTTCATTTTAAACGTTTCGATCATTTTGTTTTCCGGTTTCATCGCCGGTTGCGTCTGTAAATATTTCAAAATATCTCCGCTAATCGGGTACCTTTTAGTCGGCGCGCTTATCGGTCCCGGCGGATTCGACCTTATGGGCGCGAAGGCGCTTCATCGCGAAATCGAAAGCGAAGAACTCCTCGTCAAGCTCGAAGAGGCGGCGATTCGGAGAGCCCGCGATCCTAATCGGACGCCCGCGCTCGATTTTGACTTCGACGACGACGAATCGGAAATTTCTTTCGACGACGAAATTGCCGTCGATTCCGGTTCCAAGTCCGACGCAAGTCCGGACGACGAGTCGGCAAGCGACGCCGCGATCGTCGCCGAGAAAGACTTGAACGACTCGCAAGCCGAACTTAGCAATTTGATTAAAGAGGCGAGCGCGAGCGAGGAGACGATCGACGCCATCGCGGAATTCGGGTGCTTGCTTTTGCTCTTTGCTATCGGAATTGAATTTACGTTCGACAAGCTTGCCGCGACCGCGAAGTATATGTTTGTGGGCGGCTTGATTCAAATGACGTCGACAATCGCCGTCACGCTCGGCGTCTGTCTGGCGTTTCATATGAGTTGGCAGGCGGGTCTGGCGATCGGGTGCGTCGTCGCGTTGAGTTCGACGGCGCTCGTCTACCGCAGCATGGCGGACGTCGGTCAGGCGGACACGAAACGCGCGCAGGCGACGCTTGGGCTCCTCATCTTTCAAGACGTCGCGCTCGTTCCTATTCTTCTCGTATTGCCGCGAATTCTCGGCGCGTCCGGCGGGTCGGAAACCGAGCTTTGGGTTTCCAACCCCTGGATCGACATGGGGCTGAAATCCGCGACGTTCTGCGCGATTGTTCTGGCGTTAAAGAACGCTAATATGCGTTTCATTATTCCTCGACTCGCTTCGTTTCAATCGAACGACATGGTTATCTTGTACGCGATCGTCGTTCTTGCCGGAATGTGTCTGATTGCGGCTCTTTTGGGACTCACCCCGGCGCTTGGCGCGCTCGCCGCCGGAATAGCGCTCGGCGAAAACCGGCTGACTCATCAAATCGACGCGCTGGTCATGCCGTTTCGCGAAGCGTTTTCCGCGATGTTTTTCATTTCGCTGGGTATGTTGACCGACTTCGCGCACGTCTTTCAACATCCGTTTGTCTGCCTTGTCACGCTTGTCGTCGCGTTGTCGTTCAAATCGCTTTGCGCGACCGTCGCGCTTAAGGCGTGCGGTATGGATTTTCGCGGCGCGCTCGCTTACGGGACGAGCATTTCGCAAATTGGCGAACTTGCCTTTATGATCCTGGCTTTGGCTGAAGAGGACGTCGACGAGAACGTTTACGACACGATCCTGTTCATTTCAGTCGCCTCTCTTGTTTTGACTCCAAATATTGTAAAAATAGCGCTTACGAAATTCGGTATGAAGCCGGAAGAAGTCGAAACGACCAACAAGGACGAAGCGATTACGCCGGAGTTGAGACGCGCGATCAAGAACGCCAGCGGACACGTCGTCGTCGTCGGAGCCGGACACATCGGCAAACGCGTCGCCGACGAGCTTATCGCTCTGGGCGCGTCCGTGTGTCTGATCGATTTCAACCCCGTGAATTTGCATCCGTTCAAGCAAAACGGAACCCCGACGGTCGTCGGAGACGGCGCCGATCAGAACGTTTTGCGCGCCGCCGGAATCGAACGTTCCGACGCCGTGTTCGTCACCGTGCCGCGCGACGATCTTGCGATCAACGTCGTTCGGTCCGCGCGCGATATGTTTCCAACGGTTCCGATCATAGCGCGTTCTCGCTATAATCTTAACGTGTCGCTCCTCAAGCGCGCGGGGGCGACGCGCGTCTTTTGCGAAGAGGAACAAATCGCCAACGAGCTTGTCGACATATTAAAGCGACAAGCGGAACTCGTTAAAAGGATTCAAGCCGAGGCGGACGCGTAACCATTGTCGTCGAATAGTTTGCAAAAAGGAGTTTCTCGATGAACCGAGTCGGTTTTAACGCGGTCGCGCTGACGGTTTTCTTTGCGTTTTCCGTCGCGAGTCGCGGAGACGACGCGCTTCCGAAATTGAAAGTTAGCGAAAATCAACGTTTTCTCGTAACGGAAGACGGAGCGCCGTTTTTTTGGCTTGGCGACACGGCGTGGGAGCTTTTTCATCGCCTGAATCGAGAAGAGACGCTCCTTTATCTGGACAATCGTCAAAAGCTTGGTTTCAACGTCGTTCAATCGGTCGTCGTGGCGGAACTCGACGGCAAGACTCGTCCGAGCGCGGAAGGTTTTCTGCCGTTTGGTCCCGATCCCAAAGAGCCGAAACCAGTCGAGGTCGAAGGAGACTATAACGACTACTGGGATCGCGTCGATTTTGTCGTTCGGGAAGCGAACAGGCGCGGAATTTACGTCGCCATGCTCCCGACGTGGGGACGCTACTGGCATGACGAGTCGTTCTTCAATCCTTCCAACGCGGGCGATTACGGCGAATGGCTTGGCAAACGTTACAAAGACGCCGGCGTGATTTGGATTCTTGGGGGCGATCGACATATCGAAAACGACGAACAGCGTAAAACTCTGGAAGAAATGGCCGCCGGTCTTCGACGCGGGGACGGCGGCGCGCATCTGATCTCGTTTCATCCCGGCGGCGGACGCGGCTCGTCCGAATACTGGCGCGAGTCCGACTGGCTTGATTTTAACATGCGTCAAAACGGTCATAATATCGATTTCAACTCTTATAAAAAGACTTGCGACGACTATAATCTTGAGCCGACAAAGCCTGTGATTGACGGCGAGCCGGTTTACGAAGATCATCCCGTAAGTTTCAATCCCGACAATTTTGGTTATACGACCGCCTTCGACGTCCGCAAACCGCTTTATTGGGACGTCTTTAACGGAGCTTTTGGCCATACTTACGGATGTCACGAAATCTGGCAAATGTTTGATCCGGAGGACCCGGATCAGTATCCGGTCAACAATCCGCTCAAAAGTTGGCGCGACGGTCTTGATTGTCCCGGAGCGAAGCAAATGCGGTATTGCAAGCGTCTTATCGAATCGCGACCGTTCTTGTCCCGCGTTCCCGACATGGATTTAATCGCGCCTGATAAAGTGAAAACGTCCGCGCCCGGCGCGGGAACGCGTCGTTTTGCCGCGACGCGCGATCAAGAAGGAACGAGCGCGTTTATTTACTTCCCCGTAGGTCGAGCCGCGACGATTGATCTCGGACGTCTTCAAGGCGAAACGTTGCGCGCCTACTGGTTCGATCCGCGCGACGGAAACAGTCAAATCGTCGGCGAATTTCCTAACGAGGGCAAAAAGACGTTTACGCCTCCGGCGCTTGGCGAAGACCTCGACTTTATTCTCGTAATCGACGACGCGTCAAAGAATTATCCGCCGCCGGGAACCGTCGCGACGACCGTTCCTGAAACGGACGCGTTGAAAACCAGAGCGTCGCGCGACGGCGGCGCGTTGAAATAAACGGCGACGCTGCCTATGACGACTACTCGCTCCAACAATCCGACAAACGTTTTATGTCTTGCGGTCGACCGTCTTAACGCCGATTTTCTCGGCGCTTACGGAAACGCGTGGATTGAATCGCCCGCGTTCGATTCTTTGGCCGCGGGTTCCGTATTGTTCGATTCTTATTACGCGACCTCGCTCGATTTGCGCGCGCTTTATCGCGCGTTTTGGCGCGGCGAATCGCCCGCGACTTTTCGCGTCGACGAAAACGTTTCGGAACAAGACGCTCCGATCTCGTTGTTTCGCGCGTTTAAAGAGCGCGGATATCAAACCTACGTCGTTTCCGACGTCGAAGAAATAACGCTTCACGACGCGATCGACGACGATTATTGCGACGGTCGGTTTTTCCTCGATTCGCGCGAGGCGGAAGCGCCCGTCGAGAGTCTTGAAGAGACGCGTTTCTTCAGAAATTTTGAGGAATTGGCGCGTTTTATAGCGCGGCTTGACGACGAGTCGGAGTCGGGGAACGCGGCGCCGTGGTTCGTTTGGGCGCATTTTTCCGGATGGAACGACGTCTGGGACTGGCCGCTTGATTTTCGAGAACGATATCGCGAAGACGAGGAAGACCCCGAGCCTTACGCGAAAACGACTCCTCCCTATTTTCCCGCCTTGAACAAGTTAAACGCTAAAGAAGATCGATTTGATTCGAGCGACTTGCGTCAAAGCGTCGTGGAAGCGTATGCGGGCGGCGTTTCCGCGTTTGACGAAACGCTTGAAGGATTTACGCGACTCCTTGACGAGAAAGGGATTCTTTCCCAAACGCTTTTCGCGCTCACGGGCGTTCGCGGGTGCGGAACAGGGGCGCCGTCCGCGCTCGGATTCGCGCCCAAAGACGCGCCGTCGTCGCCTTTTTACGCAGAAGAAATTAGAATTCCGCTCGTCGTTCGCCTACCGAACGGAACCGGCGCCTCCGTTCGACTATCCGGCTTGTGCGAGCCGCGCGATTTGCGCGAAACGCTTAAATCGTGGCCGGATTTCGCGCAAGAGCTCGCGAAACCGGAATTTTGGAAGATCGAGCGATCGGAGATTTCTCCTTTTGCGGGAAAATGGAGTTTGGACGAAGACGTCGCCCTCGAGCCTTCGGGCGAAGATTTGCCCGACGCTTTCGAGCCGCCGACGTCCGACTTTCCGGGAAAGAATCTCCTGCCGCTCCTCGTCGACGAGACGGGAGCCGTTCGCGAGCGAATCGTCGCGACCGCCGTCGACGCCGATTCGAAAGAACGAGCGGTCGTCGTGAAAGAATGGATTCTTAAAGAGACTCCGAAAACGGAACGACGAGAATACGAACCCGACAAGATTCGGGAACTGTTTGTTTTGCCGGACGACCGCTATTGCGTCAACGACGTCGCAAACCGGCGTCGCGACGTCGTCGAGGAACTGGAAAAAGCGTTTGAGTGAACTAAAGCCCCGCCAGTTCAAACGCGTTTTTGTACGCTTCCGCCGTCGCGACGTCGAAACAGGTCATCGTTACGCTCGTCAACGCGCTCGGCTTTTGTCGAAAATCGAGGAACGTTTTGGCGACGACGAGCGAGGCGCGTTCGACGGGAAAACGGAACGCGCCCGTGGAAATTGACGGAAACGCGACCGTTCTACAACCCGCTTTTTCGGCGAGCAGGAGCGAATTTAAATAAGCGGAACGGAGAAGTTCGTCGCAACGTTCGGCTTTGGAAACGGAAAAATACGGTCCCACCGTGTGGATAATATATCGCGCCGTCCTGATTTCAAACGCCGGCGTTAATTTCGCTTCGCCGACGTCGCAGCCGCCGAGCGTCATGCAACATAGTTTCAATTTCGATCCCGCCGCGCGGTGAATAGCGCCGTCGACGCCTCCGCCGCCAAGCAACGTCGAGTTGGCGGCGTTGACGATCGCGTCCGCTGCGAATTTCGTAATATCGGCGATAACAACGTCGAAAGTCGGCATAGTTTTTCCCTTGCAATTGCGTTATTTCAACGCTTCGTAGTATTCGATCGTTTTGCTCTTGAAGTCGTCGCACGCGGTTTCAAAATCGCCGGGATGCGACGCTCCCGCCGCGCGCGCGTGTCCGCCGCCTCCAAATTCCCGCGCCAATTTTCCGCAATCGAGGTCGCATCTGCTGCGAAAACTCGCTTTAACCGTTCCGTCTTTTTGCTCGATCGCAATAACGGCGACTTCCGTGCCGGCGACGCGCAGCGGCGTGTTGACGAGATCCTCGCTGTCGGCGGGAATCGCGCCCGCCGCTTCAAAGTCCTTTTGCGTCAATCGCATGAAGACTCCTTTGCCGTTCAGGAAACGCTCGCAATTTGTCGCGGCGGCGCCGAGGAGTTTAAAACGACCGAAGGACTCCTGTTCGTTGAGAAGTCGATACGTTTCGTCGATTGTCGCGCCCGCGTCGACAAGCTCCGCCGCGCGACGAAGCGTGTCGGCCGTCGTCGATTGGAACCTGAACCAGCCGGTGTCGCTGGATATCGCGACGAAAAGGGGATCCGCGATCTCCTTGTTAAACGGAACGCCAAGCGCTCGTATCGCTTCAAAGACGAGACTTCCCGCGGAATCCGCGTTTGGATCGACGCAACGAACGTCTCCGATTTCGTCTCCGACGGCGTGGTGATCGATCACAATTTTCTTTCCGTTCGTTTCCGACTTAAATATTTCGCTCGCTTCCGAACCGAGTTGTCCCCAGGCGCTTACGTCGACCGAGACGACGGCGTCCGCTTTGTTCGCGAAGGCGCGTTCTTCGTCGGTCATCTCGGCGATTTTACGGATTTCTCCGTTCCGATCGACAAAGGCGAGCGCCGGCGGGACGGCGTGTCCGTCGAGCAAAAGAACTTTTTTGCCCATGACGTCAAGCGCGCGTTTCAACGCGAGCAGACATCCGATTGTGTCTCCGTCAGGTCGTAAATGACCAATAATTACAATGTTATGAGCGTTGCTGACGACGTTGCGGAAATCTGTCCAGTCGATTGAACTTCGATTCGCGATTTTCGCGTTCATGACGTTGATCCCTCCTCTTGCGAACGTATTTTGACCATCGGGAGGTATTATAAGAATTGTTTCGACCCGCGTCAACTCGAACGAGGCGTAAAAAAGCGCTCGAATCGAGATTCGAGCGCTTTGAATTCAGCGCGTAATCACCAGTTAACGCTTAAGACTATTTAACGACCCAGCGAAGAATACCGCCGGAAAAGTCGTCTTGCAATCGGGCGACGATACGAACTTTGCTCGCGTTGATTTCTTCGAAGTTGACGACGACGTCGCGATCGCGGTCGCAGGAGTACTCGTCGTTCGTCTTAACTTCTTTCCATTCGTCGGAGCCGGGTTCCTGATAGACGAATTTCCAGGACGCCGGAACTCTGCATCGACCGACCGGATCGTCGTCGAACCAGTAGACGGTCGTCGACGTCAATTTGCGCGGTTGCGCAAACGCGTACTCGAACCATTCTTCGGTTCCCAGATGATTCCACCAGGTGGCTCGAGGAGAGCCTTGATCGCCGGATCCGTTCGGCTTTTCCGCCTGATTCGTCGCGTCGAGGGTCGAGAGTTGATCGGCCGTGTTGGAACCGTCGAAATCGACGTCGGCGCCGACGATCGCGGGAATATCGTCGGTCAACGCGCTTTCGTCCAAAGGCTTGTAGAGAATCGGATCGCCGTTGGCGTCGGTCCAGTTTTCGGCGTTGGCGAAGTTATCCGCCGAGCTGTCGAGACCCGCCTGGCGAACCCAGACGCACATGCGACCGGCGGCGCGATTGTCCCAAACGCAGTACGGAATAGCCGCGAGCCTGTTTCCGTTGACGTCTTTGCACGTGATTACGTCGACCGAGCGCGACGCGGCGCCTTTAGTGGCTTCGTTGACGTTTCCGTCGGAGATGAAGTTCTTGCGCGTTTCAACTTTGAACTCGGGATCTTTCGCGAGGATAATGCGATCGACTTTAACGCCGGGGTTGTCGACTTGCTCGAAGCAATAGACGAGCGGACCGCGTTGGAGCGCGACGCGATTGACGTCCGCCTGAACGTTCGGATTGGCGGTCATGCGGACGACGGGGGTCGGGAAGTCGAGCGCGAAGACCGCGGGCGTTTTCCTGGGTTCGATCGTTCGGACGGCGTATCCGTCGGCGGGTCGGTCGAGTCCGGACCATTCCGGGATTCTCGTCTTGACGAAGAACGGGGTCAGGGCGGCGTTTTCGTCTTTCATCTTAGCGGTCGCTTTAATAAAGACTTTGCCGTCGTAGGGGTAGCGCGTCTGCTGTTCAAGTTCGACGATCTTGTCGCCGAGTTCGACGGTCGCTTTGCCTTCGACAAACATATTGATCACGATCGTATCGTCGCCCGTTCCCGACTTCGCGGCTTCTTCGGATTCCGCCGTCGCGTAGACGTAGCCCGGAATTGAAGGCAGCGCGCGAATGACGTTCGACGGACAGCACGCGCAACCGAAGAACGGCTGTCGATGATGATCGCCTCGCGATTCGAGCGGATTGACGTAGAAATAGGAGTCGCCGTTGATACCGTATCCGGACATAAATCCGTTGTACGCGGAGCGTTCCATAACGTCGGCGAAGGCGGCTTCGCCGGTGGCAAGGTTCATGCGGTGCGACCAGAACAACATGCCGATCGCGGCGCACGTTTCGCAGTAGGCGTCCCCGTTGGGCAACTTGAAGTTTTCTTCAAAACCTTCGTTGTTGCGCGAAGAGCCGATACCGCCGGTAATATACATCTTGTTGCGCGTCAGGTTGGTGAAGATGCGACGCATCGCGGCCATAAGTTCGGCGTCCTGGAAGTACCCGGCGACGTCGGTCGCGCCGCAGTACAGATACATGGCGCGAACGGCGTGTCCGACGATTTCCGTCTGTTCGCGAACGGGGATCACGTCCTGGCAATACTCGCCGAACAAACCTTTTTCGCGACCTTCGGCGACGCCTCGCGCGTCGATGAAGAACTTGGCTTCGTCTAAGTATTTGCGATCGCCGGTAAGCTGATACGCTTTGACGAGCGCGAGTTCGATTTCTTCGTGCCCGGCGACGTTTTTAAGCTGACCTTCGTTCGGACCGTAGCGCTTGCAAATCAAATCAAGCAACTTCAGATTGATCTTGAGGAACGCGTCGTCGCCCGTCGCGCGTTTGTAAGCGACGGCGGCTTCCGCCATATGACCGGCGCAGTAGAGTTCGTGCATCGCCGCGAGATTCGTCCATTTTTCGTCGGGCTTCACGATGGTGAAGTAGCACATCAAGTACCCGTCGTCCTGTTGCGCTTTGCCGAAGTAACTAATCCATTCGTCGGCTTTCTTCTTGAGTTCCGGGTCCGGATGAGCCGCGAGCGAGTACGCGAACCCTTCGACGATTTTATAGACGTCGGAGTCGTCGAAATAGATGCCGCTGAATTCGCCTTCCTGAAGACCGCCGGCGATTTTGAAGTTGTTAATGCGTCCGGTTTCCGTTTCGCACCATTTGATGTTGTGCGGAATTGAAACGACGCGGTTGGCTTCGATACGAGGCGCCCAGTAATTGTCGTTTAATTTGACGTTCGTGAACGGAACTTCGCGCATCGCCTGTTTCGGCGCGTCCTGCGCGAAACTGACGACGGCGCAAAGCGCCGCGACCGCTAAACTAAACGCGGTGAAAAGTGTTTTTTTCATAATTGTTCCTTAGAGGGTTGTTGAGAACCGCGACGTTGGAACCGTTCCAAGCCTCCTACGACTGGATTGTCAGTTAAGCCGTCGCGTTAAAAATCTTTCAAATTAATTGCAATTCGCTTTGAAGTTCCGCTACTTTTGCTTCGAATTCTTTTTCGGTCACGTTGGCTTTTTTTGCCGCGCGAGCTATCGTCAATAATCCGTCCTGGACCAGATCGGCAAGAGTAAGCAACGCTCCGCGTTCTATCCCTATCTCAATTCCTTCTTCTCTCCCTTCCTCTCGTTCCTGGGCCAGAGTTTGTTCTTCGTCATACTAGGTAATACACATTTGCTTCACTTCCGCTCGATTGTCTAAGAGAAATTCTTTGAGTTCGAAATCATCGGGCATGGCGTCTGGCGCGGCGTCGATCGCGCGTCCCAATTCGTCGCGCGCTTCCTGATTTTTAACGACTTCGTTGACAAACCGCGAATATTCGCTTAACGGCTTGCACGCGTCGAGCAGTTCTTTGTTCCGCCCGTAGTTAATATTGATCATGCGCGCCGTTACTTCAACGTCCGGATTAGGAACTTTCTTTTTAAAACTGTCGGACAGTTTAAGATCGAATCGATCTTCCTCATCCTTCTTTCCGTCGTAAAAACAGACTCATTGCGGCGTCGGAATCTCTTTTCTCGAAGTTCCGTACAAATGAAGTTTGGTCTTTCTTACGTATTTACCGCGCGACATGCCCGAGTAAATCAAAAAACGCGACGGCATATTGAGGTTGCGCGCGCTCTGTTGCTCGTAAAGATTCATTGTGTCGTCAATCAGGAACGAGACGTCGTTCTTCATGCCCATATAAACAACGTCTTCGATCGTATTGATCTCTATTTCGTTCTCGTCGGTATAGTTTGAACCGTTGATGGCGTTAAAGAGACTCAACGTCCGCTTTTTATGCTCGGGATTGCCAAAAATGAACTTAAACAGGCGATCGCGATATTCTGTGTTTGTCCCGCTTGTCATCGCTTTGCTCTCCATGAGACCCCATTGTATTTCTTTTAAATCGATTCGTCAAGAAACGGCGGAGCGTTGGTCGGCGATCGCCGCGTTCTGGCGCGGTTACGCCTGCGGCGCGGCGCCTTTGGAGTCGAACGGACCGAACACAAGTTCGACGTTCATGCTTTCGTCTTTGGCGGTCAGGAAATAGACCTTGTACTTCGCGCCGCCGTCGTATGCTTTGACGACGACGTGTCCGCCGCGCTCGCAGAGTTTGCCGCGCCACGGTTTGTCTTTGAGCGCTTCGGCGTTCATGGGGTGCGGATCGGTCGGGCATAAAACGCGCGGACCGGGGTATCCCTTCTCGGATTCGTCCAACATCGTCGCGGACGTTCCCATGTTTAAATGCCCCATCCACCAGCAGCAGGTGATATAGACGCGCGCCTGAACGGCGTTGACGAACGACCGACGCATTGCTCCGCCCGACGCGTGATGGTTCGTCTTGCAGACGTCGACCGATCCCGTAACGCGTCCGACCGCGCCTTCAATATCGACGTCTTTCCCGTTTTCGTCGAAAATCTCGCCGCTTATGTCGCCGCCGGTATAGAATCGAAACGCGCCGTATTGGAACAGATTGCCCATACTGCGCGTGTTTTCGTTGTTGTTCGTCTCTTTATTCTTGGGGTAAAGTTCGAAGAAATCGATATTTTCTTTGCCCTCGCCGCCCCAGACGACTCCGTTTTTCATCAGGTTGCGGACGTGAAAGTCGTATTTCTCCGGCTCATGAACCAACTTGATTTGGTCGAGCGCCCCGACGATAAATTCCTCGCGCAGAAGCCCTTCGGTCTTTTCTTTGTAGTCGAAGAAGTTGCGTAGATTTTCGCGTTCGCCGGGCGCGTAGAGCGTCGGGCGGTCGTACGTCGGATACCCGCGATCAAACGCTTTGCCGAACCGATAGTATTCGCCGACCTGCGTTATGCCGCCGAGCATATAGTTCGGATCGCGATCGCTTGTCATGCCGACGCCGAAGTTTCGAGCGCCGACGTGGTCCGAATGAAAGTGCGACGCGATCGCGTAGTCGATCGTCTTCAGCTCGGGAAGCAGACGCGAAATATACCTCGCGACCCATTCGCCGGGTCGACGCGAATCGTCGGGCATGGGCGCGCACGCCGCTTCGTCTTTATGCGTATGGTTCCAGGAGACTTTGCCGAAATTCTTTAGATTATGGTCGCCGCAGTCGAGCAGGATCGTCGTCCCGTCCGGCAGAATATGAAAGCAGTTTTCCGACACGCCCGTATGAATGAAGTGCATGTCGAAGTCGCCTTCCTTCCAGCCGACGTAAGGCTTGCCGATCTCATGATCCGGATCGGTAATCGCGTTGGGATCGTTGGGGTTGTTCGGGTCGGGGCAGTCGGCGAACGCGATAGGCGCGTCGACGACGGTTCCGAAAGTAGTCGCGGCAAGCCCCGCCGCCGCGGTTAAAAAATCTCGTCGAGGTAGTTTGTTCATTTGCGAATTCCTGTTGTTGAAACGTCGCGGCGGCGAACGCTTGACGTTCCCGCCTACGCGCGACGGTTAGCTCCCGCGTCGAACGGACCGAAGACAAGATCGACGGTCATGCTTTCGTCTTTGGCGGTCAGGTAGTAGATTTTGTATTTCTTTCCGCCGTCGTACGCCTTGACCACGACGTGCCCGACGCGTTCGACGAGTTTGTTTCGCCACGGCTTGCCTTCGGCGGCTTTCGCCCAGTCCGGATGCTTTCCGTTGGGGCAAATCAGACGCGGACCGGGATATCCGGACGCCGAGTCGTCCGCCATCGCGGCGGCTGTGTTTTCGCGCAGATGTCCTTCGCACCAGACGCACGTAACGTACGCGCGCGCTCGAACCGCGTTGACGAATGACGGACGCATCGCGTCGGAAAACGAATGATGATTCGTCTTGCAGACGTCGACCGGGCCGACGACGCGCCCGATCGCGCCCTCGAAATCAAGGTCGGCGCCAGATTCGTCGAGCAAGACGCCGCTGGCGTCGCCCCCGGAATAGAGTCGGAAATCGCCGTATTGCGTCACGGTAACGATACTTCGCGTGTTTTCGTTTTTGTTTTTGGTTTTGTTTTCCGGCCACGTCTCGAAATAATCAAGCGTTTCGCCGTCTTTTCCAAGCCACAAGACGCCGTTTTTACAAACGTTTCGAATGTGGAAGTCGTATTTCTCGGGCGCGCGAACCGATTTGATTTGATCAAGCGCGCCGACGACGAACTCTTCGCGATTGAGACCGGCCGTTTGTTCTTTAAACGTAAGGAATCTCAGAAGATTATCGCGTTCTCCGGGCGCCCATTCGGTCGGACGGTCGTAGTTCGGATACCCGCGATCGAACGCCGTTTCGAAATTGTAGAAGTCGCCGACTTGCGCGATTCCGCTAAGTTGATAGTCGGGGGTTCGACCGCATGTGATTCCCGCGCCGTGATTTCCGCTTCCAATGTGATCCGAGTGGAAATGCGACGCGACGACGTAGTCGATTTTATCTAACTTAGGAAGAAGCCGGGCGATATAACGCGCGACCCATTCTCCGGGGCGACGACTCCCGTCCGGCGCGAGTTCGCACGCGCGCGCCCCCCTGGTTCCCTTGACGTCTAAATCGCCGCAGTCGACTAAGCACGTCGTGCCGTCGGGGAAAATATGGAAGCAATTCTCCCCGGCGCCCGTGTAGATAAAGTGGACGTCGAAATCGCCCTCCGACCAACCGACGTAAGGCTTGCCGATCTCATGATCCGGATCCGTAATCGCGTTAGGATCGTTTGGATCGTTGTGGTCGAGGCGTTCGGGCGCGGCGAAAAGAACGCCCGCGCTCGCGTAAAGAGCCGCCCCGGCGGTCGTCGTTAAAAACTCGCGTCGTCCAATCTTCACGATCGCGCTCCTTTGGAATCGAACGGTCCGAACGCGAGTTTGACGTTCATGCTTTCGTCGTCGTCGGTCAGGTAGTAGACCTTATACTTCTTGCCCCCGTCATACGCTTTAATCACGACGTGACCTCCGTTTTCGACGAGTCTGGATCGCCACGCTTTTCCTTCCATCATCTCGGCGTTGCCCTGATGAATTCCGGTCGGACACATCAGTTTTTCTTTTGGCGCGCCGCTCTCGTCGAGAACCATCGACGTCGCGGTATTGTCCTGCAGATGCCAGCGATCCCAGACGCAGACGCAGTAAACGCGCGCGTTGACCGCGTCGGTGAACGTTTTGGGCATGGCGTCTTTGTACGAATGGTGGTTCGCCTTGCAGACGTCGACTTCGCCGACCGCGCGCCCGATCGCGCCCTCGAAGTCGAGGTCTTTTCCGTCCGCGTCGCGTAGAACGCCGCTCGCGTCCCCGCCCGTATAGAATCGGAACGGTCCGTAGTCGTAGACCATAACGATCGAGCGCGTGTTTTCGTTCTTCTGATCCTTATTATTAGGCCACGTCTCGAAATAATCGAGCGTTTCGCCCTCTTTGCCCGTCCATAAGACGGCGTTGCAGCAAATGTTGCGAATATGGAAATCGTATTTTTCGGGCGCGTTGACCAACTTGATTTGATCGAGCGCTCCGACTTCGAATTTCTCGCGTTTGAGCCCGTCGGTTTTCTCTTTATACGTCCAGAACGCTCGCAGGTGTTCGCGTTCCGCGGGCGCCCATTCGGTCGGCTTGTCGTAGGTCGGGTACCCGCGGTCGAACGCGGTTCCGAAATGATAGAACTCGCCGACGTGCGCGATTCCGCTGAGCTGATAGTTCGGATCGCGTCCCTCGGTCATGCCCGCGCCGTAACGAGCGTCGCCGGTATGGTCGTTGTGGAAATGCGACGCCATGACGTAGTCGATTTTATCGATATCGGGCCGAACGCGCGAAATATATCGCGCGATTCGTTCGCCGGGTCGGCGCGTCATATCCGGTTTTTCGACCGTGCCGTCTTTGTAATGTTCGTGTCCGAAATCGCCCGCGTCGAGCAGCATCGTCGTGCCGTCGGGAAAGATTTGGAACGAGCTTTCGCACGCGCCCGTGCTGATAAAATGAATATCGAGTTCGCCCTCTTTCCAACCGCGATACGGCTTGCCGATTTCTTTTTCCGGATCGACGATCGCGTTGGGATCGCCTTCTTTTCTTGCCGACGGGTCGAAAACTTCTCCAAAAACGACGCCCATGCGCGGCGCTTTCGCTTTGATAAGACTCCCCAACGCGACCGCGACCCC
>CAMZEO010000087.1 GCA_947305735.1 uncultured Planctomycetales bacterium
AGACGCAACTTGCGCCATTTCGAGCAAAGAAGGTCGTCGGCGCGCAACAGGGCGCCAAACAGCATGCCCAAAAGCGCGGTCACAATAGCGGGCAACGTCGAGGCGAGTCCTTCCGGATCGCGCATTTGGCGCCAGATTCCAACGTCGTACGTTTTTTCAATTTCGCCGGTCTTCATCTTCGCGCGATAATTCTTTCGATCGTGATAGAGCCGGAACGGAACGTACTGACGGTCGAAATAATTGACGACGCACCCTTCGGGAAGAAGATTGTGATCGACCGTTCCGATATTTGGATAATCCGGGTCGTCGGGATTCGGCAGGGGCTGTTCGTCGAACATTCCCGCCAGAAGTCCCTTCAAGCTATGACTCTTCTTCTCGACGGATTCCGATTTTTCTTCCGCGACGCCGTCGGCGATTTCTTCGCCTTCGGCGGAGTCCGCGTCCTCGACAAGCTCGTCGGTTTCCGCGTCGACCGGCGCGTTTTCCGCTTGAGTTTCAAAGACGCGTTCGTAAGCGCGGATCTTCAGAAGCTGAGAGGCGCGCGCTTTAAACGCCGCGCCGGTAAACGCGGACTCGGGCGCGACGTCCCGCGCCGGAACGAGCGCGACGATCAGCCAATAGAGTATTAGAATAGCCGCGCAAATCGCGACTTGAGTCTTAACGCGTTTCGACAAAGCCATATAGATGAACGCCGCGAACATCCACGCCAGACCGATATGCTGGAGCACGCCCATAAAACGCGTTTCCGGAAAGTCGAACCGAACCGTGTTCGAATAGAAGTATCCGACGATAAAGAGCGCGAACCCGCGAGTTATCGCTTTTAAGCAAATTCGCAAATGGGATCGACCGTTCGCCAACTGCTTGCGATAGGAGAACGGAAACGAAACGCCCGCAAGGAAGAGGAAGAGCGGAAAGATCGTGTCGTGATGACGCAAGCCGTTCCAGCCCACGTGATCCATTTGTTTTTTAAGCTCTTCAAGAAACGTCGGGGAAACGACGCGGCTCACCGCGGTCGCCGCTTTGACTCCACCGGAACCAAACGCTTGAAAATCCCGAACGTGAAGACTGCATAGAGCCGCGATCAAGCTCGCGAGCCCGATAATGCACAACATGTTCAGCCCGCGCAGCGCGTCCAACGACGCCAGACGCTGGTTCGCCTTGCGGCGGATCGTTTCTGAAATGACGGCGTGATCGATCGCCGACGCCTGAGCGACCGGTTGACGAACCGGATCGACCGTTTCTTCGCCGGGAATCTCTATTCTTCTCTTCGATTTATTTTTGTGGGACATGGAATACTCTCCGATGTGTTCGCGCCGAACGACGATTCAACGGCGCGACTCAAAGACCGCGCCTCTCCATGTCAATTATAAGCTCTTGAAAAACCAGCGTCAAGAAATATTGGAAAAAATCGACGAAGGAGACCGAGCTTCGATTCGCGGGTTCGTCAAACGAACGCCGCGCGACGCCCGTTCGAGCGTTAGAGCCGCGAACGAAAGGCGCGACTTCTTCCGTATGCCGCAGGCCGCGTCGCGGTTAGCGAACCCGACGATTCCGATTCCACAAAAAGAAATCAACGCGCCGCCAAACCCAATGTTCCGGCGGCGCGTTTCATTTCGTAACGCGCAAACGCGCGAAAAACTGTTCTACTTTTGGTTTTCTATGTCGAGAACGACGATCGTCGGATCGTATTCGTAATAAACTCCGACGTTAAAGTGAAGAATCCACTCGGGCTTGTTCGCGACGGGAACCCAGTAGCCAAACGCTTTGCCCTTCGGTCCTTCATACGTTACGCCGATCGTTTTCTTCTCGTCGACCGCTTCGTTGCAACGGCAACCTTTATGTTGTTGCGGCGAACCGATCGAGGAGCATCTCATGCCGGGTTTTAACCCCGACTGAGCGCATGCCGGATTGAGAGCGATGATCTCGCGACTTTTCTTGATTAACATCACGGGTTCGGGAAACATATCCCACATTGAGTGAAAAGCGTCGATAATTTGTTCGTCGGTCATTTTTTAACGATCTCCTTTATTCCTGGGCTCTTAACCAACCGCGTTCCCGGCTTTTACCCTTCCGCCAGAGACTTTATTTCGCGACAACGAAAGCCGGGAAAGAGTTTTAACAGCCAACAAGGTCGCGATACAACGGTTTTCAGCGCGCCTGACAAGCGTCGACAACGTATTGGAAACGTCGGTAATTTTGTTGAAAAAATGTTAACGTCGATTTATCTTTTGATTCAAGGCGGTTATTCGCCAATACTCGCGAGAAATCTCTCAATTATCCGTCGGATATCCCTTGAAGGGCTTGCAACCTCAATTTGGGAAAGGACCTTTCCAGAGAGGCGTTTAAGGTCATTTCCGAGACGAAGTCGTTCCAGTACGCTTCTTTCCTAAATCCAGGAACTTGTAACGCCGCCGTCAAAAAACCGACATGTCTTCGTCGAATCGGAAACATGTCGGTCATACGGGCTTCCACGCCGTCATTTTTCAGCCGGTTCCCACTTGCACCTGACCGGGGAAACAATAACGCCTTCCTTTTTCATCGCCGCAAACGCCTTGTCGACGACCTTCCGATCCAGTCCGGTCAATTCGGCGACTTTACCGGCGTTCAAAGGTTCTCCAGCCTTTCTCATCGCCTCTAAAATCTGTTCCTTTTCACTCATGACAATCACTCGCCCAGCATCTCGATCATATAGTTTTCCATACCGATCTGCTCGATCAGGCAGAGATGCCCCTTGACCCAATTGAGGTGATCCTGTTCGTCAATGATGAATTCCTCGATCATATGTCTGGTCACATAGTCGTCGTCGAACAAGGAGAGCGCTTTGCTCATCATTGGCAGAGCCTCTACCGCTTCCTTGCAGTCATATTCCAGCATCTCCTTGATATCGGCGATAATCGGATACTCCTGAAGCTCGACGGCGGGCGTCTCGCCCAGCTCGATCAGGCGGGCGTTGACCTTCTTCGCCTCTTCCCATTCCTCGTCAGATTCCGCCATGATTTTGTCCGCCAGCTTGTTCAAACCGCGCGCCTTTAGAAGCTGGGCATGAATGGAATGCTGCTGGGAATTGCCAAACCACCCCTTTGCCAGTATTTTCAAAAACTCAGTCTTTGTCATCGTAATCGACCTCCGTTATCAAGTATTGCAGATACGACGGCGCGCCATATCATTGCGCGCGACAACTGATTGAAGTTATATCCGCGAAGGCGGGGTTTTCAATTCAGAATACCGCTTCAATCTCTCATAATGAGACAAATGCGTTAAATTCTATCGTTTACAAAAGGTATTTTTTAAGCGGTTCCGGAATCGACTGCTCATAGACTTCCGCAATTTCTTCTACTGTCGCGTTAATCTGTCCCAAAATCCATTCGCAAGCGAGTCCTACGACGCCGTGACAAAACATCTTTGCAGACGTCGTTTCCTCGCGAGTTAACCTCTGATTGCCATTGACGGAAAGAACGTATTTTTCCAGAGCCGAGTAATTGATCCGGACCATATATCGCGTGAATGATTCATAACCGGAAGTATGTCGCAGCAAGTTCGCCAGATAGTCCTTATTCTCGTGATACAAACGAGCTCCGTCATAAAGCGTTTGCTTCCAGGGATAATTATCGGCGCCGGTCTGGGCCACGATTTCGGCGACGGCTTCGGCGTGTTCCCATGCAATAAGATCATATTTGTCTTTAAAATTCCGGTAAAAGGTTGCCGGCGAATATCCGCAGTTGTCTACGATCTCCCGTATTGTAATCTTATCGACTCTTTTTACGGCCGCAAGTTCCTGAAAAGAGGCTGTGAGAATCTCTTTTGCCGTTTTTCGTTTCATGCTTAATCACCCGTTATGAATATGCTTGTCGTCCGTCCGCATCCTGAACTGAACGCGCCGTCCATAAATTGTTGTTCGTCCATTTGCCTTTTCTATATCCGGTCGTTGAAAGCCCGACGGGGGTTGTTAAGAAGCCAAACGATACGGAATCTATGTCAAACGGTTTGAGATAAACGGAAAGCGGACGAATAAAGAAGGAAACCAAAAGAAACAAAGCTTTTTTCCAAATCTCCGGAGTCGTTTTTGGGCTTGATTGGGAAGGGGTTCGGTCATGGCGACGTTCCGTTTACAAAGTCGTTCCCTGATTTTGTCGGACGGCTTTAAAAAGTCCTAAACGTCGTCCGTCCCGTCCCGTCTATCTAACCATAAACGCGATCGTAAATCAAGTCAAAAGACTGACGCGTCTCGAAAAATTTCCCCGCTTGTTTTTCCGTTTTCCGTCTGATATAATCGAATCAATCGATTAAAGTCTCCCGGCGCGACGCGTCGGGGGCGTCAACATAACCCCGACAGAAAGGTTTTGTCATGACTCAAGGACGTCGTTTTCTTTACGGCGCGCTTATTGGCGCGGCGTTGGTCGGCTTGTCGTTTGCGGCGCAAACGTCGCTCGCGCAACGCGCCAACGACCTGACGTTTTCTCATAAAATGCCCCCGGAAACCAATCAGCTCCCGACCAATCCCGACCGCGCGACGCTACTCGCCGACTTTGAAAATCCGATCGGCAAAGTGCGCACCGGCGCGTACTGGTACTGGCTCTCGGGCAACTCGTCGCGCGATGGCGTCAAAAAAGACCTGATCGCGATGAAATCGGTCGGAATCGACCGCGCGTATATCGGCGACATCGGTCAGGAGGACGTTCCGACCGGTCCGGTTCGATTCTTTTCCGACGAATGGTGGGAAATCGTCCATACGGCGTTTAAAACCGGCTCCGAAATCGACGTCGAAGTAGGCATCTTCAACTCGCCCGGCTGGAGCCAGTCGGGCGGTCCGTGGGTCTCGTACAAAGAGGCGATGCGCTACGTCGTCAAGAGCGAAACGGTCGTCCAGGGACCGACGAAACAAGCTCGGGAAATCAAACTCGATCTTCCCCCCGTCGACCCGAAAAAGCCGGACGAATACCAGGATCTGAAAGTCCTGGCGTATCCCGCGCCCGAAGGCTGGAAAAACAACGTTAAAGTCGACTATCCCAAGGGGTTCGATCTTCCCGCGAACGAAGAGAAAACGATCGCGCTCGACAATAAAGACGGCAAGAGCATGGCGTCGATCACCGTGACGCCCGCCGCCAAGCCGCTGATCGCGCGGGCGACCCTTTACGCCGTCGACGGCGACAAGAAGACGAAGCTCGTCTCGTTCGAAATCAACCGATACAATCCGGCGATCAACGTCGGATTTATGCCGTACGCGCCCGTGACCGCGAACTTCGCGCCGACGACCGCCAAAGCGTTTGAGCTCGTCGTGAAGAGCGACCGCGCCGCCGCGCTCGCGACCGTCGAGATCAACGGCGTTTCCAAAGTCGCCGACGTCTTCAACAAGACGCTCGCGAAAATGCACCAGACGCCGCATCCGCTTTGGTACGACTACCAGTGGCCCGCCGCCCCGGAAGCGTATCGAACCGACAATTCGCTCGGCTACGACCCGACCAAAGTCGTCGATCTGACCGACAAGTTCAAGGACGGCGTTCTGTCCTGGCAAGTTCCCGAAGGAACGTGGATCGTCGAGCGATTCGGCGCCGTTCCGACTGGCACGACCAACGCGCCCGCCGTTCCCGAGGCGACCGGCTACGAAGTCGACAAGATGAGCCGCGAACACGCGATCGCGCACTTTAACGCCTATATGAAAGACCTTATCGAACGCTATCCCGCCGAAGATATGAAGTCGTTCACGACGATCGTTCAGGACAGCTACGAAGTCGGCGGACAAAATATCACCGATAATTTTGCTGAAAAATTCCAGGCGTCGTTCGGATACGATCCCACCCCGTACTTGCCGGTCTTCTACGGCGCGGTCGCGGGCAACCTCGACGTCTCCGAACGCTTCCTTTGGGACTTGCGCCGCTTTATCGCGGACGAAGTCTCCTATTCCTACGTCGGCGGTCTGCGCGACGCGAGCAACGAGTACGGACGCAACACCTGGCTCGAATGCTACGGTCACTGGGGCTTCCCCGGCGAATGGCTTCAATACGGCGGTCAGTCGAACGAAATCGCGGGCGAGTATTGGTCTGAAGGAACGCTTGGCGATATTGAGAACCGAATCGCGTCGTCGTGCGGTCATATCTACGGCAAAACAAAGATCTGGTCGGAATCGAACACGTGCGCGGGCAATCCTTTCGGGCGCAGTCCCGTCAATATGAAGAAACGAACCGACCGATTCTTCGCCGACGGCGTTAACAACACCCTGCTCCACCTGTTCGTCGAACAGGCCGACGAGCGCGTTCCCGGCTTCAAAGCCTGGTTTGGCAACGAGTTCAACCGTCACAACACGTGGTTCAATCAGCTCGACCTTTACGTCATGTACCTCAAGCGCGTCAACTATATGTTGCAGCAGGGGTTGAACGTCGCGGACGTCGCGTACTTCATCGGCGAAGACTGCCCGAAGATGACGGGCGTTTGCGATCCGGCTCTTCCGGGCGGGTATCAATTCGACTTCATCAACGCCGAAGTGCTGCGCGAAACGACGAGCGTCGACGCGAACGGTCTCCTGACGCTCCCGCACGGAACCCAATACAAGATTCTCGTCCTGCCGAAGCTCGACACGATGCGTCCGGAAGTTCTTAAGAAAATCAAACAGCTCGTCGAAGAAGGCGCGTTTGTCCTTGGTCCCAAACCGAGCCGCTCGCCGAGTTTGCAAAATTATCCGAAAGCCGACGAGGAAGTTCAAACCCTTGCGAACGAGCTCTGGGGCGACGTCGACGGCGACAAAGTCAAGTCGCGCAAAGTCGGCAAAGGAACGATCGCGTCCGGCCTGACGATGGAAGAAGCGCTCGCCATGGTTAATTGCAAGCCCGACTGCGAGTATCCGAAAGAAACCGGACTCGTTTACGGCCGACGCATGATGAAAGACTCCGACGTCTACTTCGTCGCCAATCAGGGCGACGCCGAACTCAAAGACGTGAACGTAACGTTCCGCGTCGCCGGCAAACAGCCGGAAATCTGGTTCCCCGCCACCGGCGAAGTTCGCGAAGTCAAAGCGTGGTCGTCCAAAGACGGCCGCACGACGATTCCGCTCTCGTTCGTCGCGCAGGAAAGCTATTTCGTCGTCTTTGAAAAAGATACGAACGCGGCCGAAGGAACCGCGAAATCGAACGATCTCGACCTTGAAACGCTCGTCGCGCTCGACGGCGGCTGGAACGTCTCGTTCGACTCCGGCGAAATCGCGCGCGGCCCCAAAGACGTCGTGAAGTTCGACAAGTTGTCCGACTGGGCGACGTCCGCAGACGACGCGATCAAGTTCTACTCCGGAACGGCAGTCTACAAGACGACGTTCAGTCTCGACGCGACGCCCAAAGGCAGAGTTTATCTGTCGTTCGGCGAGGTCTGCGAAATGGCCAAGGCGAAGATCAACGGCAAAGAGGTCGGCGGCGTCTGGACCGCGCCTTATCGTCTCGACGTAACCGACGCGGTTAAAGTCGGCGAAAACGAGATCGAAATCGAGGTCGTCAACTGCTGGGTCAACCGTCTGATCGGCGATTCCGCCTTGCCTGAAAACGAACGCAAAACGTGGTGCCCCGTCAATAATTACACGCCTCAATCGCCGCTTAAGAAGTCCGGTCTTATCGGTCCGGTCGCGATCTCGGCGGAAAAATAACTTCGAAAAACGCTCGTCTTACGGCGAACCGCGCTTGCGTCGGACGGCTTTCGTTTGGCGCTCGCGCGGATTTGACGTTATTAAGGAGGCAAAACCAATGAATCGCAATCAGAACCGACGAGAATTTCTCGCGACGAATCTGTCTCTTGCGGCGGTCGCGGCGATCGACGCGCTGGGCGCTCCGATCTACGGAGCGATCGACGCCGACTCCAAGCCCGCCATTCTCGGGGGCGACGCGCCCGACTACGATTCCGGTCCCGCATGGCCGTTCTTCGCCGGCGACGAAGTCGAGCGATTGAAGGAAGTCTTCGAATCGCGACGGTGGAATCGCGGCGACGAATCGAGTCCGACGGTCGTCTTTGAAAACGAATTCGCGGAAATGATGGGCTCGAAATTCGGACTTGCCGTAAGCAGCGGCACGACCGCGTTGCAAACGGCTCTCTCGGCGCTCGACGTCGGCCCCGGAGACGAAGTGATCGTAACGCCTTATACTTACGTCGCATCGGTGAACTGCATTCTCGAAAGCTACGCGTTGCCGGTTTTCGCCGACGTCGACTTCGACGCGTTCCAACTCGACGCGGCGCAAGCGGAAAAGCGTATTAACGAAAACACGCAGGCGCTTCTGCCCGTGCATATCGGGGGCGCTCCCGCGAATATGGACGCGTTTCTCGAACTTGGCGAGAAACGCGATATTCCGGTGATCGAGGACGCGTGTCAGGCGGTCATGGGCGAATGGAAGGGCAAGAAGCTCGGAACGCTCGGGACGCTCGGCTGTTTCAGCATGCAGATCACCAAGAACCTCTGCGGGGGCGAAGGGGGCGTCGTGCTCGCCGACGACGAATTCCTCGCTTATAAGGTTCTTGACGCGCATACGCACGGGTTTTTGCCCCATTCGGGAAGACCGCTTGACGAATACCGACCCGTCCGCGCCTCCAACTACCGCATGACCGGTTTTCAGGGCGCGATTCTCTCGGCGCAACTTCCTCATATCGCCGAACAGGCGGACGTTCGCAACGAAAACGCGCTCTATCTGTCCTCTCTCCTGCGCGAGATTTCGGGCGTTTATCCTCAAAAGATTTACGAAGGCGGACGAAGCGCCTGGCATTTGTATATGTTCCGAATCGACGAACGGGAATTCGGGCTGTCCCGCGACGAATTCGTTCAGGCGCTTCTTGAGGAGGGAATCTCGTGCATGAGCGGCTATCAAAGTTGCGACTGGACGGGCTACGTTCGCAAATCGCTCGACACGCGCGCCGGACGACGCGTCTACTCCAAGAAACAACTCGACGAATGGGAAGAAGCGACGTCTTTGCCGAATTTCCATAAGCTCGCGAAAGAAACCGTCTGGTTCTTCCAGACGCAACTCCTCGCGCCCAAAAACAATATGGAAGTTATCGCCGACGTCGTTCGCAGAATTCGCAAATACGCGCCCGAAATCAAAAAGGCGCTCGCCAAATAATCACCCCAACCGTTGGAAATCTCGCTATGAAAAAAATACTGTCGCTATTGCGCGTTCTGGCGCTTTTCGTCGCGTCGTCCGCGCTGGCCATGGATCCGTCGATCTCGCTTCATCAAAACGCCGAACCGTTTCCAAGTCCTTTCCCCGGTCCGTTTATTCGCGCCGCCGACGCCTCGATCGTCACGATCAACGGAACCGAGGCGCGCTGGAGCGTCGACGAAGGCAAAACGTGGGAAACGGCGCGAGCGCTTGATCCTGAAAAATATTCGGTTCTCGATTTCTCGATCGTTCGCGCCAAAGACGACTCGCTCGTGATCGCGTTCGACAACGGCAAAGAACTCAAGCGGGGCAAGTGGAACGAAGGAAGCGTTGCGGACTGGGAGATTCCCGTCTATATCATTCGGAGCGTCGACAACGGTCGAACGTGGTCGGAACCTCTGCCGCTGCAACGCGACTGGGTCGGCGCGTTGCGCGCGATGGTTACGCTCAAGTCGGGTAGAATCGTGCTGGCGACGATGGCGCTTCAGCCGTGGAACCATATCATTCCCGTCTACTATTCCGACGATAACGGTCAATCGTGGACGAAAACGCAAACGATTACAATGGAAGGCGCGAAAACCAACGACCACGACGGCGCCATGGAGCCGAAACTCGTTGAAAAGAAAGACGGTTCCGTCTATATGCTCATTCGAACGACGCGCGGAACGTTTTACCGCTCGATCTCGACGGACGGAGGCGAAACGTGGTCGAAGCCCGAATCGACCGGAATCGAAAACAACAACTCCTACGGCGAACTCGCGGTTCTCTCCGACGGTCGCTGGGTTCTCGTTTGGAACCGCGACGAAAAATTCCCCGCGTTCAATTACGAGCCGGATCCGAACGACTGGATCGTCGAGGACTTGAGCTACAGCTGGATTAAACGCCGCGACAAGCTCTCGATCGCGTTTTCGTCCGACGAGGGCGAAACGTGGACGGAACCGGTCGTTCTCGCGTCGACCGACAACGAGAAGATATGGATCGCCTATTCGATCTTCTTCGAACAGGAGCCCGGCGTCTTTTGGATCGCCACGCAACAGGGCGACGTCCGGCTCAAGATTCAAGAGAAGAACCTGTGATTAGAGAATGGTCGCTTAAAACGAGAACGATTCGATTCGAAAGGATCGTTCTCATGGGAATCTTAAACGTAACGCCGGACAGCTTTTCCGACGGCGGACGCTTCGCGAAGAAATCGCGTCGATTCGACGTCGATCTCGACGCGCTCGTCGACGCGGGGCGCAAGCTCGTTCGCGACGGCGCCGGGATTCTCGACGTCGGAGGCGAATCGACGCGTCCGGGAAGCGACCCGGTCGACGAGGCGGAAGAACTGCGCCGCGTCGTTCCCGCCGTTCGCGCGCTCAAAGCGGCGCTCGACGTTCCGATTTCCGTCGACGCGTATCGACCGGCGGTCGCCGACGCGGCGCTTGAGGTCGGCGCGGAAATCGTCAACGACGTCGCCGCCGGACGCTATGTCGGGTCGCAAAAACGCTTCGCGCGCGAAGACGAAGAAGAGTTCCCCGAGGAAATGGCGGAAGTCGTTCGACGACGCGGCGCGGCGGTCGTTCTCATGCATATGCGCGGAGTTCCCAAGACGATGCAGGAGGGAACGCCGACGTATCCAAACGGCGCAACAAAAGAAGTTTGCGCTTTTCTGGCGCGGCGTCGCGACCGCTTTCTCGAACTAGGGATTCCGCTCGAAAAAATCGCGTTCGACCCCGGCTTTGGATTCGGCAAAACTTTCGAGCAGAACTGGGAGCTTTTGAAAAACGTCGACAAACTGCATGAGCTCGGGGGCGTCGTTCTCGTCGGGGATTCGCGCAAGCGATTTCTGGCGGAGACGGCGCGTCGGTTCAACGAATCGCGCGGCTCCCAACCGGACGACGACGTAGATCCCGACGCGATCTCGACGCGCGATTTCGCGGCGGTCGTCACGACCGTGGCTCTGGCGCGAAAAGGGGCTCAAATCGCGCGCGTTCACAACGTCGCGCTTTCGGCGTTCGCGCTCGATTTGGCGCGGCGTTCCGGCGAACTCTCGCTTGAGGAGGAGAAATGACGACGACGCGCCGCAAAGCGTTTGCGATCGGAACCGACGAGGCGGGCTACGGTCCCAACCTCGGACCGTTGCTCGTCGGCGCGTCTTGCTGGACGATCGAGACGGACGAACCGTTCGGTCTGGAGTTCGCGCCCGTTTCAACTCCGGAAAACAAGCCGGTTAAAAGGAAAAAGAAGCGCGTCGCGACCGGACCGACCCTTTTCGATCTGGGAGACGAGCAAACCCCTGATCAAACGACCGAGTCCGATTTCGCGTCGAAACTTGTCGACCGACTCAACGCCGCGTTGGCGCCGATTTCCGGCAGAAAAGGGCTTTTTCCGCTCGTCGACTCCAAGCAGCTTTACGGCGCGTCCAAATCGCTCGCCGCGCTCGAGCGCTCCTTCTTACTCGCCGTCGCGCTCGTCGCGCCCGACTTGTGGGAAAACGCGACGTTTCGCTCGATCTTGAAGCGAGTCGCTCATGAGTCCGGCGAGACCGCTTCGCCCGCGTGGGAAGAAGGGTTCGACCTCCATGCGCCCGTCGATCCGAAAACGGGAGTTTTGAACGAGTTGCGCGACGATCTCGCGGATATTCGCGCGCTTTTCAACGCGGAACGAATCGCGCTCGTCGACATGGCGGCGCGACGCGCGCATCCGCGCGAATTCAACGCGCTCCTCGATCGACTTGGGCTCAAAAGCGATTTAATCGGCGACGTTACGACCTCGCTCGTCGTCGAAATGATCGCGAGAACTTGTCGAGGCGCGAGGGACCCGGTCTACGTGGCGTTGTGCGACAAACTCGGCGGTCGCGACCGATACGCGCCGATGCTCGCCAAACGATTTCCGGGCGCGGATTTGCGCGTAGTGAAAGAATCGCGCGAAACGAGCGTCTATCGCCTGCTCGCGACGCTTGGTCTCGATCGCGACGGCGCGGCGACGCCTTTTGCATCGCCCGTTCAACTTGAAATTCGATTCACCGCCAAAGGAGAATCGAACGCGCCGACCGCGCTCGCGTCCATTTGCGCAAAGTACTTGCGCGAACTGTCGATGGACGCGTTCAACGCCTATTGGCGCCGCCAGGTCGGAGAGTCGCTTAAGCCGACGGCGGGATATCCCGTCGACGCGCTCCGTTTCCGCGCCGACGTTCAAGAAGCGCGCGAACGCCTCGGAATTCCCGACGTCGCTTTTTGGCGCGACAAGTAACGAAACTCCTTTGATCATTTCCGCGTCGATGAAACTGTTTCCCCGAAGACCGCGACCTGAAATAACGATGAAAACGCGCTCGAAGAAGCGCGTCGTCGCCGAATGGCTCTGCGGAATTTTTTCGTTCTCGTACTTCCTCTTTTATTGGGAAAACAACGCGATCGACGTCGAGGTCTACGAACAATCGGACGCGCGGATTCCGCGATCGCTCGACGGTCTGACGATCGTCCAAATCTCCGATCTTCACGGCAAGTCTTTCGGACGAAACAATCGGCGGCTCCTGAAAAAAATTCGCGACCAACGTCCCGATCTGATCGCCGTCACCGGCGACCTGATCGACGAACGTGAACCCGATCTGGATTTCTCGCGCCGAACGATCGAAAGTTTTAGCGCGATCGCGCCCGTCTTTTACGCGACGGGCAATCACGAAGGCGCGTTCGTCGACTCTCTGCGCGCGAAGTTTCTCAAGACGATCGCGGACGCGGGCGCGTTTCCGCTCGACGGCTCGCGCGTCGAACTCTCGCGCGGCGACGACGGAACGCTGATCGCGACTCCGTTGGGAAACGATTCGGAAGGAGCGTCCGCGCGCGACTACGTTCTTCTGGCTGGAATAGGCGATCCGGGAACGCCTTGCGCGGCGCGCGTTGCCAAAGAGGAACGGCTCCGGCTCGAAGCGGAGACTGTCGAAAAAGCTCTCGACGCCGTTCCCAGTCGGCGCGAACGCTACTCGATTCTGCTCTCTCATCGTCCCGAACATATCCGACGGTACGCCGCGCGACAATTCGACCTGGTTCTAACCGGGCACGCGCACGGGGGTCAGTTCCGTCTTCCTTTGCTCCTGCCCAACGGTTTGTTCGCGCCCGAACAGGGCTACTTTCCGCGTTATACGTCCGGACGTTACGTCCTGGGCGACGCGACGGAAATCGTTTCGCGCGGGCTCGGACCAAGCGTGATCCCGACGCGTCTGTTCAACCGTCCCTGTCTTGTCGTCTGCGTTTTGAAAACGCAAGAACAATAATTTTAACATATTACAGGTTAATCCATGCCATTTTTTGGAGTTCATCAATCGATCGCCGCCGGGTTCGACTCCGCCGTTTACGACGCGACCAATATGGGCTACGACTGCGTTCAGATTTTTTCCGGCAACAGCAACCGCTGGGCGAACAAGCCGATCGCGGCTTCCGACGCGCAAAAATTCAAAGACGCGCTCGAAAAAACCGGGCAATTTACCCCTCTGATTCACGACTCGTACCTGATCAACCTCGCGTCGCCGGACCCCGAGTTGCGCGAGAAGTCGATCGCGCGGTTTGCCGACGAGCTCAAACGAGCGCAAGTCCTCGGCGTTCCTCAACTTGTCATGCATCCGGGCGCGGCGAAAGACGACTCGCGCGAAGCCGCGCTCGATCGCGTCGCGAAATCGTTCGATCAGATCTTCGCGTCTCTTCCGGGCAATACGACCAAAGTCCTGATTGAAACGACCGCCGGACAAGGCTCGTATCTGGGCGGAAAATTTGAAGAGATCGCCGCGATTATCGCCGCGAGCGATTTTAAAGATCGATTGGGCGTATGTCTGGACACGTGTCACGTTTTCGTCGCGGGGTATGATTTCCGCACTAAAGACCTGTACGACGCGATGTTCGACAATTTCGACCGCTCGATCGGACTTGATCGACTCGACGCGTTCCATCTCAACGACTCGATGAAAGGGCTGAATTCTCACGTCGATCGACACGAACATATCGGCAAAGGCGAAATAGGGCTCGACGCGTTCGCCTTGCTTGTCAACGACCCTAAATTCGCCGACAAACCTATGTATCTGGAAACGCCGAAAAAAGAGACGGAAGACGGCGAATTATGGGACGTCATTAATTTGAAAGCGCTTAAAGCGCTCAAGTAACTTGACGCCTGCGGCGGCGTTTTTTAAAATTGAGCTAATTAACGTTCCGTCGCGCCGACGGAAACAACTTACGTTACGGAGTATAAAAATGAGAAGAGTTTTCACCCTTGCCGCGTTTGCGCTAACAGTCGCGGCGGCTTTCCTTTGCGGAGGCGCGAACGCGTTCGCGTTCGACGAATACAACGTTTGGCCCGGCGTCGCGCCCGGCGAAAAA
>CAMZEO010000088.1 GCA_947305735.1 uncultured Planctomycetales bacterium
CGAATATTCAATCGAATGATCCGCCCGTTTTTGGCGTTTTGAAAAAGGGTTCCCTTAGCGTCGACGGCGTTTCTCGGCGTTAAGGGAATTATTGATATAAAGAAAGGTTAAGAAGTCGAGTTCCGTCGACTTTTCACAGTTTTTTCGCAGCGTTAAGGTGAAATAATGCGCGTTTTTCTAGCGACGGTCGTCGTGGGAATTCTTTTCGGGCTGGGCGTCGGTTACGCGATTGGCGAATTCCAGGCGTCTCTCATGCCGTGGAACCGGTCTCTTGAAGTCAACAAAGGAGTCGCCCTTTCAAAAGTCGGACAAGATCAGTCCGACGCCGGATCTAAAAAAGAACGACGGGGTAAACAACCGAAAGTAAAGGTTGACGAAGAGGTCTTCGATTTCGGCATTATTGAAAAGAATCCTTCAACCGAAAAGGGCGAGCATAAGTTCTATATTGAAAACGTCGGCGACGCCGACATGACGCTTGCCGATGGCGGAAAGGGGTGTTTCTGCACTCAATTCACGATATCTAAGGGCGTCGTTAGACCGGGTGAAAAAGCGACCGTCACCTTTACATGGGACGGCGCGAGATCAGGAGGCGTATTCAACCAGGGAATTCGCGTCGTCACCAACGACCCGGAGAGAAAAGAAGTCTTGTTCGCCGTCAAGGGGCTGTATACGTCTCCGATCATTTGCGACGTTGGCGAGATCGTTTTTCATAACGCGTCTTCTACTCAGGAATCCGCGCGAACTTTCAGAATCATGGGGTTCGAGAAAAACGAGGACGATTCGCCCTTTCCTTTGGAAATCCAATCGATTGAAGTTACCGATCCCGCGCATTTTGAAGTGTCCCTCACTAAAGACGATATCTCCAATTTAACGGAAGCCGACCTTAAGAGTAGACTTTACGAACAGACGAAAAATCTGTTCCAGGGGCTTGTTACGATGAAACCGGGTATGCCTCAAGGGGCGTTTCAGGAACTGATCAGACTGCGAACGAACAGTCCGCAAATGCCGATCGTGGAGATCTCTCTTTCCGGTCAGATTACCGGCAACGCCGTCAAAGTCAACGGCGCGCTCTTCGACGAAAAGAATACCGGAACGCTCCGTATCGACAACGTTCAGCAGTCGGTCGGCAAAAAAACGAATATTCGTATGACGATTTTCGATAAGATTCCCGCCAACGAAAACACGATCAAAGTTAAAAGCGTAAGACCGGATTGGATCAAGGTCAACTTAACTTATCCTCCCGAAGATCTTCAAAAAACTTCGTCGATTCGTCTCGTGGAGGCGGAAATTGAAATTCCCGCAGACTCTCCTCAGGGAGCTTTCATGGGACCCGAAAAAGAACGGCTTGGCGAAGTCGTCTTTTCGATCGGAGAGACGGAAGAAACGAGTCAGGAAGTTGTAGTTCCCGTTCGATTTGCGATTACTCCGTAACCGAGCGCGACGCGTGAGTTCAGCGCGAATTTTTACAAAAGAGAATTGGGTCGCGACGTCCGATTGCGGCTCAATTTTCTTTTTTCGTCCGTTGCCACATAATAAGGGCGTTATAAACGTTCTTAAATTCAAAAAAAAACTCAAAGGTTCGACGCGGGGGCTTTTAAACCGCGCGTTTAACGTTAAAATCTAGGACTGGTCGGTTTTGCCGACATATCGCGAAGGTCTGCGACGCCCCTACGAGCGCGTTCAGGCCTCTTTGTAGTTTGAAGGATTCGACGACAGTCGAGCACGAACGTCGACGCGATTCGCGTCGGCGCATGATTTTTTGACAGCGTACCTATGGAAAATTCCGATCAAAACGTCGTTCTTGAAAACGACGCCGCTCCCGTTGAAACGACTCAACAACAACCGACTGCGGAACCTCAGGCGTCCGCTCCTTTGCCAACTTACGAATCGATGAACGCAAACGCGTCCGTCGTCGACGCCGACGTGATTGCGGAACGACTTAAGAGAGCCGCCCCGCTGGGAGCCGTTCAAGCGGTTAATCGACGCAAACGCGAGAACAACGCCAAACCCGAAGGCGACGAGAATGCAGAAAGGAACGAGGAAAAGAAAGAGCGACGTCCTCGCGAAAAACGCGAACGTCCCGAACGAGGCGAACAAAAGATCAGAGTTCCCAAGCGTCCCTCCACTTCGGCCGTGTTGCCCAATCGTCGAGAAGGTCTGGGCGATCTCGAGGACGAGTTTGCCGCGTTATGCGAAGGTCAGGAACTTGAGTCGATGATCGCTTCAAGCGTAGAAGCCAACGTCGGCGGAGAGATGCTCGAAGAGGGCGCGAAAGTCGTATGCCGCGTCGAATCGGTTTCCAAAGACTCCGTTTTTGTCAACGTCGGTTCCACCGAACTTGGGCTTATTCCGCTAAAACAATTCCCGGAAGACATGGTTTTAACCGTTGGACAAACGTTCGATGGCGTCGTGAACAGGTTCAATTCGGAAGACGGATACTACGAAGTATCCCTGCCGCTTGCGGCGGCGGAAGTTGGAGACTGGCTGAGTCTCTCCAAAGGCGCGATCGTCGAAGCGCGAGTAACGGGCGTCAACAAAGGCGGTCTCGAAGTCGAAGTCGGACGTTTGCGCGGTTTTTTACCCGCCGGACAGGTTCAGCTTGCCTCGTTCGATCTGGCGAGCGCCGAGCAGTTTGTCGGCGAGGTTTGGAAATGCGTCGTGACCGACATTAATCCGGAGCGTCGCAATCTCGTCGTCAGCCGACGCAAGCTCCTCGAAAAGGAACGCGAAGAAATTCGCGAAAAGACGCTTGCCGAACTTGAAGTCGGACAAACGCGCGAAGGAACCGTGCGCAAGCTTATCGAAGTCGGCGCGTTCGTTGATCTTGGCGGCGTAGACGGTTTCATTCACATTTCTCAAATGGGCTGGGGACGAATTAATAAGCCCGAAGACGTTGTGAAAGTCGGCGATAAAGTCAAAGTGACGATCTTGAAAATCGACCTCGAGCGCAACCGTATTTCGTTGTCGTTGCGCGACTCTGCCGCCGACCCGTGGTTCACCGTCGAATCCGAATATAAAGTCGGCGACGTCGTGCGCGGCAAAGTGACCAAGCTCATGGACTTCGGCGCGTTCGTCGAACTCCCCAACGGCCTTGAAGGGCTCGTTCACATCAGCGAAATCGCCTATCAGCGCGTTAACAAAGTTTCCGACGCGTTAACGGTCGGCGACATGGTCGACGTCAAGATTCTTTCGGTCGACGTCGGAAAGAAAAAGATCAGCCTCTCTATTAAGAAAACGGGCGAAGATCCGCGCGTCAAAGAGCGCGGAGAAGCGCAGGCGAAAGCCGACGCGGAAGCCGCGCGGGCGGAAGACGAAGCGAAACGCAGAGAAGAAGCCGCGTTGGCGGAAGTTCGGGAAAAAATCGGCAAACTGCAGTCGAAGAAGCCGCTCAAAGGCGGGCTTGGCCGTCAGGACGATTCCGACAAATTCGGACTGCGCTTCTAGGTCGAACGTTCTTTGTTAGTTAACGCGCGCCCAATCGGAACGAATCCTCTTCCGCTTGGGCGCGTTTTTTGTACGCAACACGCGTTAAGCAAACAACTTTTCATCTTTTTAGAGCGCTTCAATGTCTCGATCCCCCGTTTACCTGACCCCGGAAGAGCTGGAAAAAGAATGTCGGTTCGAACGACTGCGCCGATCCGGTCCCGGCGGTCAAAATCGCAACAAAGTCGAAACGGCGGTTCGATTCTATCATCTGCCCTCGGGCTTAGTCGGAGAGGCGTCGGAACGACGTTATCAGGGAGAGAATCGTAAAATCGCGCTCGAGCGTTTGAGAATTGAACTCGCGCTTTCAATTCGCGACGTTCCCGATCTGGAAATTGACGAACGCGGAACCGTGAAACTCCCGCAAGACTTCGTCCAAAGAGCGCGCTGGTTCGCGCGTCTGCAAGGAGACAAGATACGCGTCGCGACGTCAAATTTCGACTACGCGATCCTTGTCGCCGAATTCTTCGACGTCTACGCCGCGACAAAGGAAAATCTCGCCTTAACAGCCGAACTCCTTCAAACGACGCCAAGTCAAATCGTCAAATTCCTCGTCGAAACGCCAAAGACGCTCGAAAAACTTAACGCCATGCGTGTAAAACAAGGTTTGGGGCGACTTAAAGGATAAGAAGGATCCCTTCTCAAAGTTTGCGCAAAAATCTAACGATAGTCTTATCTAAGTCGTTTGCTAAAGAATTTGTTTTATTTTCAAATTGATCGTACTTGTCCATTCTTTCAAAAAGTTGCTTGTATTTTTGTTGGACAACAAGACATGTTTGCGCAAGGATACTGGAAGCGAAATGCCTTATCGAATCGGGCATATTGTCCTTGAGCCACTCCAATTCGTACAAGATGATGAAGGGGGCTTTGTTTTTAATGGGACTCGCTTCACAAATGTAACTAAGGTATTCAAACCACAGATTTGTACTGTTCTTAACGTCTTCTTGGGCTTTTTTCAGCAATAAATGGAAGATATTCCTAATGTCGTGGTCGCGAAAGGTAGAAGCTTTTCCCATTCAACAGGCAAGATACTCCTTTTGGTCAACATTAACACAGTTTGTTTTATATCCCAGCCGTGCGGAGATTCGTTTAGCAAACATGCGTTTTCCCAACAAGTATAATTACGCAAGTTCTTATATTGCGAGCTATTCCAAAGATTGGCAACAACGTCTGGATATGACAACAATCCGTTTTTAGGAACGATACGGCACTTTATTTTAAATCGTTTAGCAAGATCAGAATCAGTTTCAGCAATCTTTCTAATAACGTGATCGCTAATCAAGCTACCATCCGTTTTAACATCAAATTCACAGCGTTGTTCAACGAGGACTTCAAAAAATGTCTCATTATCTTTATCGTGAGGAATGATATGCGCTGCAAGTTCTAACAATAATTCGATTGCGTGAACCCAAGCGCTCTTTCCGCCACCGTTATTAAATGCGTTAACGGATATGTCAAGAATACCGCAACGTGAATTAAGCAATAATTGAACGATTGTTTCAATTTTAGAAAAACTTTTTTCACGACAAGCATGAACGCTATATTCTGGAAGCACAACGTCGTCGGGCACGAATATTCCAACGACACGATCGGGAAGGTTCGTTGAAGACGAGTCCTTTGAAGAAAAAGAACCCGTTTCACCGATTAATACTGTCCAATGAGAAGAAGGTTTTAACTCGGTAAGAGAATTTGGATGAGCTTTTTCACCAGAAGAACAAACCGTACTGTCCAGACCTGCCAATCCCAACGTTCTAACCGGAAGCTTGCAATATCGTTTTTCAATGTAGGCCTTGTCGGGTACATTGGAGACCTTCGGCGTATCCGTTTGGCAGTCTGATGAATTCTGCGCATTAACAGACGACGGGTCCCCGGTCGGCGTCTCAACGGGCTTTTCGGATTTGGAGGAGCTTTTAACGTCTTTGCCTTTCTTCGTTTTGTCAGGTTCTTTATTGTGATCTTTATTATTACCTTTTTCAAGATTGTTAATTGCCTGATCTGCCCTCTCTTCTATTTCCTTTTTTTGCCCGGTGTAGATTTTTATCAACGATTGCTTCTTTTCTTGGTTTTTTTCCTCATCTCCAAGGGTATCCAAACACTCTAGGTCTTTTGAATATTTTGACATAAAGAATCTCCCAATAAGGACAAAAGCCGAAAACCAAAGTCGCGATCCTTCCAAACGCGCGCTCGGAAACTCAAAAACAATCCCTAGCGTTCTCGTTTATACCACTCTTTGAACCAAAAGAAAGAATAAGGAACGTCAAATCTTAAAACAACATCCGTTCTGTCGTTGGAACGACGCTTCTTCTCGCCAGAAACTACAGAGCGTCGTTTCAACCCGCTTGCAAAAACGTTTTCAAATCGTTACAATAGAATTCGAAAGCAAATAAACGCCGAGACGCAACTTCGAAGGCGTAACCACAGCAAATTGAGGAAGAATTGATGGCGATTCGAGTAATATGTCCGGGGTGTATGACTTCTTTTGAAGTCGACGATCGTTTTGCGGGTAAGAGAGGACCGTGTCCAAAGTGCGGTCACATCATCGAGATCCCGAAGGAAAAACTGATTATTCACGCGCCCGACACGATCACGGACGGGGGCAAGACGAAGGCGACCGCGCTCGCGGGACACGACGCCCGTCCAATCGCCGCGAAACGCATCATCTACACGGGCAAACAGATATTTTGGGGAGTCATGGGCGCTCTTGGAGCGCTCGCGTTGACGTATCTCGTCGGCGCGTCGGGTCTTACGCTCGTCGCCAAAATCTTCGGGGCGATCGCCGTCTTCCTGATTGCGTATCCTATCGCGGAATTTGGCTATACGCTCATTCGCGACGAAAACGATCTTGAAATGCTCCTCGGAAACGAACGCCATTGGAAGTCGTTCTATACCGCGCTTGTCTTTGGCGCGTCGTGGCTTGTTTTTGAGGGATTCGCCTATTTCCTGAACGCGACCGGACCTATGACCTGTCTCTACTTGCTCGTCTGCGGAGCGCTTGGCGCCATAGGCGCGCTAGTCTTTTTCGACTGCAATTACGGCAAGGCGGTTCTCGTTTACGCGCTCTTTGCCGTCGCCGCGATCGTTGGACGGGGATTGTTACTCGAACACGGCTGGGTTTGGCAGACAAACGTCGCCGCGTCGAAGGCGCCGATAAGCGTCAATGTTGGCGCGACGCGTATGAACGGCGCTAGAACGGGCGAATCGGCGGAGCAGATCGTTGAAAACAAAAAAGCGATCCAGGATATTAGGAAAGAAAGAGAAGCCGCCGCAAAGAAAAAGAACAAAGGCGCGAAGAACGCGCCTTCAAATAATGAAAACGGCGAGCGTCCCAGACCCGAACAGAATGGAGGTCGACAACGATAGACGGGCGCCGCTCGGTTCATCTCCGCGACAAAACTCGCGCGGCGAAAGGAACGCGTTTCTTAGCCGCGCGTTAAAAATTGCGCGGTTTTTCTGAATTTCGGGGAACTCTTTCGCTGAAAATACTTCTCATGACTAAGTCTTGTCTATTTTGCCAATTTTGCCCAAACATTTTTGTCAAAATGGCGGCAAGACGCTTGAATAGCTTCGACAGGGGCGTATAATGGGGCGAAAAGAGAGCGGCATATCGCGTCGAGACGCGGTAAGTCGCTCAAGCCTCTTGACGCGCGTTAGTTGGGGCTTGCATTACTCAAATAATAACACACTGAAGAAAGAGAACGCACAAATGAAACAAGAGTATTACGTCGACGGCGTTGGTCAAATCCACTTTGCGGGCAACATGGTTCGTTTTGATTTTGTCACGCTTCAACCTGGAGCCGACGGAGCCGCCCCCACTCCGGAAAACTGTTTCCGCGTTATTATGCCGCCGCAAGGTTTCTTGGCCGCGTTCAACAGTATGCAACAACTTATCGACAAACTCGTCGACGCGGGCGTCCTCCGCAAAAACGAAAACGCTAAATGAATCAGCGGAGTCGTTTTTGAACGACTTTGATTCAACATACGCGAAAGACCTCGTCGAATTGTTCCGGCGAGGTCTTTTGTTTTCTCGTTCGCGACGCGTTGGCGCTAGAGCCTAGTCGAGGAAGTCGCCCTCTTTGAGCAGTCGAGGAACGTATTCTTCGGTCATGTAGCTAATGCTCCGGCTCACGAGCGCTTCGACTTCAAGTTTGAACCCGTTGCGCAACATCAGATCGATCTCTCTTTGCCAATCTTTTTTATGAACAAACCAGGGATAGTCCGCAATTTGCTTGGCGCGTTTTCTGTCGACGTCGTTAAGCGAAATTTTCACGCCCTCGGATAGTCCGCAACGCTCAAAATCGCGACTGCGCACCCCGATAAACTTCGCGTCGGGAGTCGCCATTCGCTCCGACTCGTAAGCCAAATTAATCGAGCCCTGTTTGATAACCGAATAGATATAGTACCCCCAGGGGTCGTTATCTAAAAGACAGTAGATCGGCAAGCCGAGTTCGTTGTGGAGTCGGTTGAGCAATCGACGCACGCCGCGCGGCGGCTGACCGTTTCCGTGCGTCAGGACGCAATTGTGCTTTTTCCAGAATTTATCTTCGTTAAAGCGCTGCCAGACTGTGTTTTTTTCAACGTGCAACACGAATTTCGCTTTGCACTCTTTGAACTGAATGACCGACGGCTCGACAATCGACGGGATAGCGTACCCGCCCGAACCCATGCGCGAGCAGTCGATTTCGTCCCCGCTGTCGACGATCTTAATATTTCCGACCATATCGCCGCGTTTGTCCGCGAAAAGGTGAAGCTCTTCTCGAAGCGACTCCAAAAGGACTTCGCAGTCTTCGATGATCGGGTCGCACTCGCCTTGGTCGTGGAACGTCGGTTCTTTGCTCGGCTTAATGTCGTGCTTGAGCATATAGTAGAGACCGCGGATGCTCGTCGTCTTACCCATCTCAATGAGGCGTTTCGCGCCCGAGGCGACAAGCGTCGTCTGCATAAAGCTCTTTGCCTGCGACAAGTTGAAAAGCTCGCGGCTCGTCGTCTTCGAGCCCATCTGCAACACGCGTTTCTCCTCGTTGAACGACACGTTCCCCAAGGTTCGCGCCGGAATGGCGAGCGCGGGATCGGAGTCCTGTTCGACGAGCGTCGTTATTTTGGAAGCCAGCCCGTAAATACTCCCGAGCGTTCGTTCGTCTTGCGGAGAGAGCGTTACCGGTTCCGAAGAATCTTCAAAAAAACCGTTCTCCGACTTTCTACGCGATTTCGCCATAGGTCTGTCCTGTTTCGAATTGATAATTTTCAAAGTAAACGAGCCGTAAACGACGCGTCCGCTTTCAGAAAGCATATCGTTTAAACGAAAATCGACAAGTCCCGCGCACTTTTTTATTCCGTTCGGAGCCCCTTTCTTCGCCTAAACCGTAAATCTCGCGCGCCAAACGCAGAAAGAACTAATTTCCTGAAAACGGACTCGTTGTTTCCCTTGAAGCGCAAGCTTTATATAATTCTCGCGGTTCGCGGTTCACGACGATTGGAACCGATAGATTAAGAAACGACTAATGAAGAAAAAGCCCTTCTCAAACAAAGAACCGGAGCGTCGCTTTTTCACGCCGACAGAAATTCCCTCGAATTCTCCGGTCGTCGCAGTCGTTTTTCACGGCTTTTTCCAGCGGCTCAAAAAGCGCGTCATTTTTCCCGCTATTCAAATGGGTAGAATTGGTTGTTCTCCTCGTGAAGACGGTTCCAGGCAAGCTAGCGCAAATTTTGGTTTTACAAATGAAGCGGACGGTTTTTCATAATCCTGTTTTTAAAACCAACATTTTAAAGGATTGCCAGACGACCGCCCGCGCCGGTTTTACTTTTCCTATCGTTGATTGTTAAATTGCCGTTGCATCTTCCAATCGAGTTCGTATTTAATTGTCAATCGACGTTGAGATTGAAATATAATCCGGCGAATCGCAACCGGATTCCGTTGTTAATAAGGAGAACAAATGATAAAGGCGACTCGCGCGAGTATACGAACGGCGTTGGAAGCCGTAGACGAGCGCAACGCGAGCGACTTATAAAGGATTGAAACGGACTGAAACAATCGCGGCAAACGCTCCTTCAGCGCGTTAACGCCGATAGGGAGCGTTAATCTTTTAACAAATGCCGACTATGGAACAGACGCGACGGTAAGACGCGCGTTCTTTCTTCCATGTCGGGGGGAACAAAACAAAACGCGCATAGTTCCAAATCTTTAATTGACAATGCGCGCGGCTGTCGTTGGAGACGTCGTTTCAAAAAACGGCGTATTTTATAGTCGCAGACGTCAACGACAATCTTTTAACGGCGTCGACAATCCGGTCCCTTTTACAAAAACATAGCGAATTTAACGAAATAGCAACAGAGCGAGAGACAGACGGTTATTTTCTTCAACATCCTGAATTATAGAGATTTGTCATTGAATCGGAATGTGAATCTCCTGATGAATTTCCAACGAAATCGGAAAAACCGACGAATGGCGCCGCGCCGCTGCGGGAACTTCAAGAGGAACGTTTTGCGCATAATCAAAAACCGGGAAAATCAAAGGTTCTCCTATGAAGCGTTGTGCCGCAATTCGAGAGGTTTTAATAAAAGCGCGACGTCAAAAACGGAAGTTTAACACGTTCTATATCGCCGTCGTTGAAAATGAATTCGGAGAAATTAACGGATTGATTACCACTATGCCTAAGCAATCGTTCAAGCGCGCGACTGTCGTCATGAATCGTATGGGGGCGCCGACAAACGTTTAGAGATCATCTGCGACGGAGCAAAGCGGAAAGAAAAGACCGAGGAACCGTTCAATCAAATCGATTGTTATCATATTCTTCGCCGACGTCATCTCTCTAAACGCGTTTGCCAGAGCGTAAGCTTTATCGTACTTGCTAAGCCTCAACGTAAAGCGTTGGAATATGAAGCTCATCGCAATCTTCGGAATGACTCCGTTTCCAAAGCATTCCCGCGTTAGCGCCATATTGTTCGGAAGCCAGGAATCAGGAGCGACTTGAAACGTTGATAAACTATCTGCGGAACAGGCTCTTACAGCCGACTATGCTCAACGGAACGCCGCGAAACAGCGGATTGCAAGCAGAAGGGGTGAACGTTGGAATTATGCCGCGGCTTCTGAACGTTGCAAAAAAATGGGGCAAAGTTGGGTTCCAGGCGGCGCGCCGATTATCGCCGCAGGGAAACAACGCCGGACGTTACTCGGTTACTTGCTCAACAATTAACGGTTTTGACTATTTGAACGAAAAATAAACGTCGGCATTTGAACTGCAGGAATTTTTTCGTAAAAGTTGACTTTGCGCCAAACTATTATTATCATTATATAAGCATCGGGAGCTTTTTTTGCGTAACGTGTTATTTATTTTCCTCGCAAGTTATTAAAAGGCTCCGTTTATGACGCTCATTTTTTAAGAAAGGCTGAGAAATGCGCAACATGTTAAGTTGGTGGGAGGAGAGAAACCGCAACGGTTTTACGCTCGTCGAACTCCTCGTCGTCATCGCCATCATCGGCATTTTAATCGGTCTGCTTCTTCCCGCCGTCCAGGCGGCGCGCGAAGCGGCCAGGCGCATGCAATGCACCAACAACCTCAAGCAAGTCGTTCTGGCGATTCAGAACTACCACGACGTCAACGGAACCTGCCCGCCTCTGGCGACGACGTACAACAATTACGCGTTCGCCTGGCCGGACTTCTGTCTGTCGACGGGCGTGAAAATCTTCCTGCTTCCGTTTATGGAACAAAACGCGATCTACTCGACTTTCGACTCCGATTCGAAGATCGTCATCTATGGACAATCCTATGCTCACGGAAGCGGACCGGGCGGCGGCGCGTCGTGGTGCTACCAGGTAAAAATCCCTACGTTCATTTGCCCGTCCGACGGCAAAGCCAACAGCATGGACAACAAGGACACGACGCCTTACACGACCATGGGCAAGTCGAACGTCGTCTTCTGCGTCGGCGACTCGCCGCGAACTTGCTGCTATCTAGACGATTGGGACAGCCGCGACCGCAACCGCACCTCCTCGCGCGGCATGTTCCGCATTCAGCAATGGCGAACGCTCGCGTTTGCCGTCGACGGAACGAGCAACACGATCGCGATCTCCGAATGCTGTTCCGGCGACAACTTTGAACAAGACGTCAAAGGGGGTCTGGGCGTCGTTTCGCAAATCTCGCCCAACGGGCACGGCGGCGAAGTCAACGTCGGCAACTGCCTCGTCTACGGCGTTAGCGCCGACAACCCGCGCGTCCTCCGAACCCCGTCGAACACCTGGCGCGGAACCCATTGGCCCGACTGCCGCGCTCCGAGCGCCGCGTTCTCGACCAACCTGCCCCCGAACTCCCCCGCGTGCATTTGGGACAACAGCACCCCGTGGATCGCCGGCGGCGCCCAAAGCTATCACTCCGGCGGCGTCAACGTCGGTATGCTCGACGGCTCGATTCGCTTCGTTTCCGACACGATCAACACGGGCAATTTGAACGCGGACCAGGTCCTCTCGGGGCAGAGTCCGTTCGGAGTCTGGGGCGCGATGGGATCGCCTAACGGCGGCGAAACCGTAAGCAACTGATCTCGGAGCTTTTAAATTGATACTTTCAATCGCCGTTCTGTTTCCAGAACGGCGTCATTTTTTGACAAATTGCCATGAAAAAAATAGTTATCGCAACGTTATGCGTACTGATCGCCGTCGCGTCGACGTCCTGCAAGAAGGAAAAACGTCCGGACGGCATGCCGGATATCTATCCGTGCTCGCTGAAAATCATCCAGGATTCCGCGCCCCTTGCCGACGCGCAAGTTTCGATCGTTTCGAGCGATCCCCAAATTATGCGCTTCCCCTGCGGAGGCAACACCGACGCCAACGGAATCGTCGAGCTCAAGACGATGGGATTCAAAGGCGCTCCGGCGGGGTCTTTTAAAGTCGTCGTTTCGAAAATCGAAGCGACCAATCGTCCGTCAAGTTATGAAGAGGCGCAACAACTTCAGGAACAGGGAGCCAAAGAGGAGAGTTTCGACTTGGTCGACCGCAAATACGCCGACGCGTCGACGACGCCCCTCTCGATCGAAGTCCAAAAGTCCAACTCCGCGCCGATTGAACTCGACGTCGGCGAAGCCGTCCATATTTCGCGCGAAGATTTAATGCGTTAATTCGTATATCAAACAGTTTAACAACATTTCCTGCCATAAAGAAAGATCAACGATGAACAACCTCAACAGAAGATCGTTTTTGAACGCCAGCATCATGGGCGCGCTTGGTTCCTTCGCGGCGACCTCTTACGCCGCGGGTCAGGACAAACCGAACGTCCAGGGGTTTGACCAAACGGAAACGGAAATCGACAAAACCAAGGCCTGGCAGCCTGTTAGCGACAGAAAGATTCGCGTCGGTATCGCCGGATTCGGCGCGTGTCAATTCGGCGCCCAGTTCGGATTCCAAAGTCACCCGAACGTTGAAGTTGTCGCCGTCACAGACCTTATTCCCGAACGTCGCGACGGACTTGCGCAAGCGTGCCGTTGCGAAAAGACGTACGATTCGCTCGAAGAAATGGTCAAAGACGACAATATTGAAGCGGTCTTCGTCGCCACCGACGCGCCGCACCACGTCGACCACGTCGTCGCCGCCATGAAAGCTGGAAAACATGCCTGCTCCGCCGTCCCGGCTTTCTGGGGCGGATCGCCGGAACAAGCGGATTTGCTCTATGAAACGGTCAAATCGACGGGGTTGAAATACGGGCTGTTCGAAACAAGCGCCTTTCACGACGACGTCTACGCGGCGCGCAAGATTTACGGCGCCGGCGGGTTCGGCGAAATCGTCTACATGGAAGGCGAGTATTTGCACTACGCGCCGGTTTCCACCCCGTCGTTCAACAACTGGCGCGTCGGCATGCCCGTCATGTGGTACCCGACCCACGCGTCCGGCTATTACACTTGCGTTACCTTCGGCAGTATGACCGAAGTGAGCGCGATGGGCAAGCCGAGCACGAACTTCTACCGTCAGCCGGAAAACAACGCTTACGGCAACTGCTACGGGACCGAAGTCGGGTTGTTCCGCACGTCTGAAGGCGGAATGGCGCGTATTCTCGTGAGCTTCGACACTCCCGGATGGAGCGGCGAAGTCGGTCGTATGCGCGGTCAACTCGCATCTTACGCCGAACAAAGCAAATACTGCGGAGCCGTTGAAGAATCCAGGGCGATCGTCGACAAACTCAATCTTCTCAAACCCGCGCTTCCTCCAAGCGTCGATTCCGGCGGGCACGGCGGCTCGCACGGCCACCTGATGAACAACTTCGTCGAAGCGATTCTCAAAGACGAACAGCCGCTCGTCAACGTCGCCTGCGCTCTGAATACGACGATGTGCGGCGTGATCGCTCATCAATCGGTTCTCAAAGACGGCGAACTCCTTAAGATTCCGCAATATAAAATGTGGAACTAATTTCGGACGCTTCGTCAACCCGGTTCGCGCGAAAAAGACGCCGACGTCAGAATAACTGATGTCGGCGTCGGGTTGCGTTTTGATCAGGAGAATGAAATGCAACGTGTTTTTTGGTTGTTAATCGCGTTGTTTGCGATTTTTCCCGCCGTTCGACTTGTCGCCGCCGACGCTTCGCGAACCGATTGGCTGTTGGATCCCGCGCCCTTTGTCGCCGACGTTCAATTCGATGACGCGACCGACGAATTAAAGTTGACGAACGGGCTGATCGAGCGACGAATCCTGCTTAACCCGGAAGCGGCGACTATTTCGCTCAAGAATCTGACGACGGGCGAGGAATACGTTCGCGCGTTGGCTCCGGAGGCTCGCGTTTCAATCGACGGTGCCTCTTATCCCGTCGGAGGGCTGACCGGCGCGCCCGTCGCGAACTATTGGAAAGAAGAATGGCGATCGGTTGCTCGTCCGTTAGACGACGCGTATACGTTCGAGCGGTACGAAGTCGGCGAGATCGAAGAACGATTCGCGTATAAAAAGC
>CAMZEO010000089.1 GCA_947305735.1 uncultured Planctomycetales bacterium
AGAGTCCCGGACTGTCGATCCGGTGGTTGCGGGTTCGATTCCCGTCAACCTCGCTGCTTATAGATTTTTTTCTCTCTGTTTGGAAGTCCGTTTCTCGGACTTTTCGTTTCTTGAAATATTTTTTTTGAAATTTAGAAACGTTTTCTCGCTCTTGTAAAAGGGTTATTTCCGTTATATAATGGCGCAATCGGTCGTTCGGCGCATATTTCCCGGAACGCCGAAACTCTCCTCCTTCGCGTCGACCGGCGGGATCTTCGCCCGTCGACTAGGGCGAGCTTCGGAAAATATTCGAGCGTTTTTCTGAACGCGTCGTTGGCGTTCGATCGTTTTTTTTGTTTTTTGCACAATGTATTTTTGTAAGGAAAAACGTCGTGAATAAAACGCAACGTGAAAAGAAATTGCCGTCGTCGCTGGAGCGCGCCCGCCTGGCCGCGCGGCTGATCGTCGACAACAAAGGGGAGGACGTTCGCATCCTCGACCTTCGCGAGATAACTCAAGCGTTTGACTTTTTTGTGATCGGTTCCGGGACCAGTCGACGTCAATTGCACTCGATAAGCGACGAAATTGACGAAGTCTTCGAAAAACAGTTGGGCGATTCTCGCAACAGCATATCCGGATATCAGGAAAGCCGTTGGGTCGTTCTTGACTACGGCGACGTGGTCGTTCATCTGTTTGAACCGGAAACGAGGGAGTTTTACGCTTTGGAGGATCTCTGGGGCAAGGGAAAAGAGATTCCATTTGACGCGGAGGATTCCGAGGCGGAGTCTTCGGAAACGCCGACCGCGCCGGTTGTCGAAGACGAGTCGAACAAGTAAAAGGAGGCGCGCGTGAACGTTCTGAAAACTATTGCCGAGCGATTTGCCAAAGCTCTTGAAGCGATTGGCGTCGCCCCCGAGCCGTATTTGGATCTTATTCGTCCCAGTCAAGACGTGAAGTTTGGCGATTTTCAGGCTAATTTCGCCATGCCGCTGGGAAAGAAACTTGGCAAAGCTCCGCGCGACGTGGCGTCCGAAGTCGTCGCGCGTCTGGATTACTCCGATTTTCTCGAAGCGCCTGAAATCGCCGGTCCCGGCTTTATCAACTTGCGCGTGAAAACCGACTATCTCGCGAATCTCGTTCAACGGGAAGCCCTCGACGACCGTCTCGGCGTGGAGAAAGTCGAGAGACCCCGAAAGATCGTTCTGGACTACTCCGCTCCGAACGTTGCCAAACCGTTGCACGTCGGTCACATTCGTTCGACGATGATCGGGAATTCTCTCGCTCGTATTTTGCGTTTCCTTGGCGACGACGTAATCGCCGACAATCACCTTGGCGATTGGGGAACTCAGTTCGGCATGATCATTTACGGTTATCGCAATTTTCTGGATCAAGCCGCTTACGAGCAAAGTCCCGTCGACGAATTGGCGCGTTTGTACCGTTTGACGCGCCAACTTGTCGACTACCGGGGCGCGAAAACAAGCGTCGGGGAACTTGAGCGGCAACTGACCGCCTCCGGCGACGCGTTTGACGCGCAGAAGAAACGTTGCGCGGAAGCCAGGGCGAAAGACGACTCCGAAAAAACGAAAGAAACCAAAGAAGCGTTGAAAAAGGCGAATAAGGAGCGAGATCGTCTGGCGAAAGCGGTTGAAACCGCTCGGGAAAAATACGACGCCGCCAAAGGGAAGATCAATTCCGTTGAATCTGATCCGGAACTTGCCAAACTTGCCGAAGGACGCGAAACGATCGCCGTCGACGTGTTGAACGAAACGTCGAAATTGCACCATGGCGACGAGGAGAATCTTGCGCTCTGGCGTCAATTTATGCCGAGGTGTCTTGAAGAGGTCGATAAGATTTATAAACGTCTCGACGTCCAATTTGACGAAACTCTGGGCGAGAGCTTTTATAATGATCGCCTCGGACCTCTTGTCGAACGCCTGAAATCCGAGGGAATCGCTCGCGAGACCGAAGGAGCCGTCGGTATTTTTTTTGAAGATCAAGACGTGCCGATGTTGATTCAAAAGAGCGACGGAGCTTATCTTTACGCGACAACCGACCTGGCGACGCTGGAGTATCGACGCGATCGTTTCCATCCGGACGCGATCCTTTACGTCGTCGATTTCCGGCAATCGCATCACTTTGAACAACTCTTTGAAGCGGCGAAGTTTATCGGAATGGAAGGCGTCGAATTGACGCACGTCAAATTTGGCGCGGTTCTTGGCGACGACGGCAGACCGTTTAAAACGCGCGCCGGCGACGCGGTCGGGCTCAAGTCGCTTCTCGACGAGGCGGAACTTCGCGCGTTGGCGATCGTCGAAGCGAACGACGCGGCGCGCGGTTCGGAAGTCGGGTTTTCCGATGAAGAGAAACGCGAAACGGCGCGACGCGTCGGTATTGGCGCGCTCGTTTACGCCGATCTTTCTCAGAACCGCGAAAGCGACTACGTCTTCAGTTATGATAAAATGCTTGCGATGAACGGCAATACGGCGACTTATATGCAGTACGCCTACGCGCGCGTTCGTTCGATTTTCTCGAAAGGCGGAATCGACGTCGACGCGTTGCGTCGGGAATTTGCCGACGGAACGAAAAAACTTGCGTTCGGCGTTCCGGAAGAACGCGCGCTCGCTTTTGAGCTGACGAATTTCCAGGCGGCTCTCGAGACCGTTTGTAAGGATTATCGTCCTAATTACCTGACCGCGTACCTTTACGTTTTAGCGAACAAATATTCCTCGTTTTTTGAAAAATGTCCCGTGTTAAAAGCTGAAGACGAGGACGTTAAGTCGAGTCGTCTGCTTCTTTGCGATCTGACGGCTCGAACAATCGCGAAAGGATTGGAGTTGCTGGGTATTCAGACGGTCGAACGCATGTGATTTTTAACGGACGCCGCGCGTCTCTTGACGCGACGGCGCCCTATTCGTTTATATTCTCTCGGAACGTCTTATGAACAAAGGACTTTGTCAATGAAACGCTTCTTGCTTACGAATCTTGTCGTCGCGGCGTTTATAGCGCTGTTTTACTGTTCTTTTGCGATTTCTCAAGAGCCCGTGGCCGTCGAGCCGACCGTCGCCGACGGCTTCAAATGGTACGACGCGACGCAATGGCCCGTCGAAAACAAGGGTTGGACGGACGTCGATCGCTACTTTGCCCGTTTCCCCGCGCGTTCCAAGGGCGTTGTTACCGATTCCGAGTGGAGTGTGTCTCAGCATTCCGCCGGCGAGATCGGTCGTTTCCGAACAAACGCCGACACGATCAAAGTTCGTTATAACCTTTACAGCGGCGGTCTTGCTATGGCGCATATGCCGGCGACGGGCGTTTCCGGCCTCGACCTTTACGCGTTTGACGACTCGACGAATCGTTGGCTTTGGGCGTCCTGCACTAAACCGAACGCGAAAGAAGAAGAACAAGTATGGATAGCGGGGATGGAACGCAAAACGCGCGATTTCATCGTTTATCTTCCTTTGTACAACGGCGTCGACGCGCTTTCAATCGGCGTTCCGGAAGATTGTGAGTTTACCGCCATGTCTCCTCGCGGCGACAAACCGATCGTTTATTACGGCACGTCGATCGCTCACGGCGGTTGCTGTTCTCGACCGGGCAACTGCTATACGGCGATGCTCGACCGACGCCTTAATATTCCCGTGATGAATCTTGGTTTTTCGGGCAGCGCTCATATGGAAATCGCCGTCGCCGAATTAATGGCTGAAATCGACGCGGAAATCTACGTAATCGACGCACTTCCGAACATGACCCCCGGTATGGTCGCTGAACGCGCGATTCCTTTTGTCAAAAAGATTCGCGAAACGCGTCCCGAAGTCCCGATTCTTCTCGTTGAAGACCGTTGCATGTCCAACTCCTGGATTCTTCCTTCCAAACAGGAATTCCACAAGAACAACCATGCGGAACTCAAGAAAGCTTACGACGCGTTAAAAGCCGACGACCCGAACGTCTATTATCTCGAGGCGGCGACCATTCTTGGCGAAGACCTCGATTTCGACGGAACGGTCGACGGCTCCCATCCGAACGATCTCGGTATGTGGCGGCAATGCAACGCCCTTGAAGCGGCGATTCGACCGATTCTCGACAAGATTCGCGCCAAGTAGTCTGTCGCGACTGTTGTTTATTTCTCCATACGGCGGATTATCAGAGGACGAATATATGAAACGATTTTTAAGCTTGGGCGTAACGTCGCTCGTTTTGTTCGCGTTGTTTGTCGGTTCTTTTGCTTATTCTCAAACTCCTGTCGACGTGGAGCCGACCGTCGCCGACGGCATGAAATGGTTTGACGCGACGCTGTGGCCCGTTGAAAATAAAGGTTGGAACGACGTCGCGCGTTATTTCGATCGTTTGCCCGCGCGTTCCGAGGGCGTGGTGACTAACGGCGTTTGGCAAAATTCTCGTTTTTCCGCAGGGGAAATCGTTCGTTTTCGCTCAAACGCCGACGCGATTAAAGTTCGATACAAACTTCTGAGCGCCGAGTTGGCTTATCCGCATATGCCGGCGACGGGCGTTTCCGGTTTCGATCTTTACGCGTTTGACGAAGAGTCGTCGCGTTGGCTTTGGGTTGCCTGCAACTATCCGAAAAAACAGGAAGGCGACTTCGAGTGGATTTCCGGTATGGAGCGTAAGACGCGCGACTTTATCGTCTATCTTCCTTTGTACAACGGCGTCGACGCCTTGTCGATCGGAGTTCCCGAAGACGCGGATTTTACCGCCTTGTCGCCTCGCGCCCAAAAACCGATCGTCTATTACGGCTCGTCGATCGCGCACGGCGGGTGCGCGTCGCGTCCCGGCAATTGTTATACGGCGATGCTGGATCGTCGTCTTGACGTTCCCGTCTTGAATCTCGGTTTTTCCGGGAGCGCCGTTATGGAGATTCCGGTCGCGGAATTGATGGCTGAGATTGACGCTGAAGTCTATGTTCTGGATCCGCTTCCCAATATGTATCCCAATCAGGTTGCGGAACGAGCGATTCCATTCGTTCAAAAGATACGCGAAACGCGACCTGACGTTCCGATTCTTCTCGTCGAAGATCGTTGTATGTCCAATTCGTGGATTGTTCCCGGACAGCGCGAGCTTCACGTTCAAAATCACGCCGCGTTGAAAAAAGCGTTCGACGAATTGAAAGCCGACGATCCGAACCTTTATTATCTGAGCGCCGACAATTTGCTAGGCGAAGATTTGGACTACGACGCGACGATGGACGCTTCTCATCCGAACGATCTCGGCATGTATCGTCAATGCGACGCGTTGGAATCGGCGCTTCGTCCGATTCTCGAGAAGATTCGCGCCAAATGATTTGCGGGAGGTTGACAGTATGAGAATTACCGGCGGTTTGCCGTTGCGTTTTGTTTTCGTCGCGCTCGTCGGCGTTTTTTCGATTTTCGACCTTCGCGCCGCCGACGATATGCGCGTTATGTCGTTCAATATCAGTTGCGATTACGGCGCCGACGGCGAGAACAACTGGGAATTCCGGCGCGAAACGCTTCTGGACGTGATTAGAGAAGACGATCCCGATCTTCTTGGCGTTCAGGAAGCCGTGCCCGGTCAAATGGACGACTTAAACGCGAGTCTGTCCGGTTATCGTTCCTTCGGCGTCGGGCGCGACGACGGCGTTCGCGCCGGAGAGCATATGGCGATCTTCTATAAGAAAGACGCGTTTGATCTTCTTGATTGGGGAACGTTTTGGCTGAGCGAGACGCCCGATAAGCCCGGCAAAGGGTGGGACGCTATGTGTTGTCGCTCCGTAACTTGGGGAAAATTTCGTCGTAAAGAATCCGGCGAGACGTTTTGTTTCGCGAACACTCATTTGGATCACGTCGGAACGACCGCTCGCGCCGAAAGCGCGAAGCTGATCCTGCGACGTTTGAGTCGGATTGCCGGCAAGGACGAGCCGTTCTTCATTTCGGGCGATTTCAACGTTTCCGACAAGGACGGCGTCTACGCGACGATGACGAAGGGAATCGACGACGTTCCCGGTCTTTACGACTCCAATAAGATCGCAAAAGAACGGGAAATCGCGCAGGAATACACGTTTCACAACTGGGATCAGGTCGATCCGAAAGACGGAAGCGTTATCGACTATATCTTTGTCAATGATAAAGTCGACGTCAAAAAGTTTAAGATCGATCCCGTTCGTCATTCCGACGGACGCTTTGCAAGCGATCATGTTTCCATCGTCGCGACGATTTCTTTTCGGTGAGGAACGAACGGCGACGTTGGAATCGCCGCGATTGGGTTTGGATTATCGAGCGAGGTCGAACGTCGAGACGTCGCTCCGGATTAACGGCCGCGTCGACGCGGCGCTTTAGAAAGGAATCCTCTTATGAAACTCGCTAAATATTTATGCGCGTTCGTCGCGCTCGCGTGCGCGTTTTCCGCGTTCAACAACGCGACCCGAGCGGACGACGAGCCGCTTGAATTCCGCGTAATGTCGTTCAATATTCGTTGCGCCAACGGCGGCGACGGCGACAATAACTGGGAATTTCGCCGCGAGACGCTTCTGGAAGTCGTCAAAGAGAACGATCCGCTTCTCCTCGGCGTTCAGGAAGCCGTGCCCGCTCAAATGGATTATTTGAAGGAGAATCTTGCCGATTACCAGGCGATTGGCGTCGGTCGGGACGACGGAGATAAAAAGGGCGAATGCATGGCGATTTTCTTCAAGAAAGATATGCTCGATCTTCTTGACAGCGGCACGTTTTGGCTCAGCAAGACGCCCGACAAGCCGAGCAAAGGTTGGGACGCGCAGTGTTTCCGCACGGTAACCTGGGGTAAATTCCGTTGCAAGAAGACGGGCAAAACGTTCTGTTACGCGAACACGCACCTTGATCATGTCGGAACGATCGCGCGTAAAGAAGGCGCGAAACTGATTCTCCGCCGCATGAGCAAGGTCGCCGACGGTCGGGATCCGTTCTTCGTTTCCGGCGACTTCAACGTTACCGACCAATCTGAAGCCTACGCGACGATCACCGCCGGCGTCGACGATATTCCCGGTCTTCGCGATTCCAATAAGATCGCCGAAGAACGCGAAGCGGCGCAGGAATACACCTATCACAACTGGGGCAAGATTCCTCCCGAGAAGGGCGATATCATCGACTTTATTTTCGTCAACGATAAGGTCGCGGTAAAAAAGTTTAAGATTAATCCTCTCAAACATTCGAACGGACGCTACGCCAGCGACCACGTTTCGATCGTCGCGACGATCAGTATCTGAACGTCGTTTAACGACTTGACGGAAGCGGCGTCGACGCGCGGCGTCGCTTCTTTCCCGCGACATATTATTTTAGGAAAGGGGTTCGACAATGTCCCGTTTTTTTAACGTCCGCTTTCTGGCGTCGGTTGTTTTATCAGCCGCTTTATCCGTCTGTTCAAACGTTTGGGTTTCTTACGCGGCGGAACCGAAATCGGAGTCGGAACTCTTTCCTAAAAACGCGACGATTCTTTTCCAGGGCGATTCGATTACCGACGGAAATCGCGGTCGCAATCTCGATCCTAATCATATTTTGGGTCATGGTTACGCGTTTCTCGTCGCGTCCGCGCTCGGCGGTCGCAATCCGGAAATGAACTGGACGTTTTTGAATCGCGGCGTCAGCGGGGACACGGTTTTGGAAATGCGCCGACGCTGGGACGAGGATACGATTTCGCTCAAGCCGGACGTTCTGAGCGTATTGATCGGCGTCAACGATTATTGGCGCGGCGAATCGGCGGAGGAATACCGCGCCGCTTTCGACGAGTTGCTCGCCTATACGAAAGAAAAACTTCCGAATACGAAACTCGTTGTCGTCGAACCGTTTGCGACGCTTGAAACTCCCCGAAAAGAGGGAGCGAAGATTAGAGATTATCAAGACGCGGCGCGCGATCTGGCGAAGAAATACGGCGCCGTTTACGTTTTGACGCAAGATATGTATAACGAGCGCGTCGCGAACGAACCGAGCCCCAAATATTGGATTTGGGACGGCGTTCATCCGACGTATTCCGGTCATTGGCTTCTTTACGAGGCGTGGCTCAAAGCCGTTAAAGAGGCGGAGTAAATCGCGCGGTTTTGTTGGAACAGTATTTTGATAGCAAATGTTTTCGACGTCTTCTTTTACGCAAAATCCTGATTTCTGTCGCCTGATCCTCGTCTTTTTGATCGGCGTTCTTTTGGCGGCTCTTGCGAACTATTGCGTCGACCGACTCGGCTGGGTCGTTCGTTATCGTTCGCCCTGGCGACGTTTTCCCAAAGAGTTGAGCGACAAAGGAGCGATTCCCGCGTTGAATTGGAGGGACCGTATTCCGATTTGGGGCTGGCTCGCCGTTTCTCGCTTCGCGTTTGCGAATAACGAAGACGGCGTTCAAAAGAAAGGTTCCAAACGCGCGGGTACCGGCTCCGATAAGGGAAAGACGTGGAAATACGCGCATATTCCGGGTTGGGAATCTCGTTTTTTCTGGGTTAGACCGTTTTTTGTCGAAATTCTTTTCGCGCTTCTCGTCGTTTGGAGGCATAGGTATTGGAGTTCCGTCGGCTCCGGCGACGCGTTCGGCTTAAGCGCGTTCTTGCCGATCGGGTGGGTTGCGGAAACCGTATTGTTCTGGCTGGCGCTTTGCTCGTCGCTTGTCGATTTGGACGATTACGTCATCCCCGATTTTCTGATGATACCGGGCGTTCTTTTGGGGCTCGGCGCCGCGGTTTTCTTCCCCGCCTTAACGACTCCGATTGCCTGGCCGTTGGATTGGACGGGCGAAAAATTTACATTTTCCGTTTGCGAATTCGCTTCTCGCTTATTGATCTCGGAGGGCGCGGAGGCTTCTTTGTCGGACGTTCGCGTTTTCGTCGGCGGGAGTCTTACGCTGGCGTGGTCCTTTTGGGCGTTCGCCCTGTTGGATCGGCGGTTCTATTCGCGTCTTGGTTTCAAGCGCGCGTTCGCGATTTTTTGGCGTCGATTGCGTCGTTCGCCCTTAACGCCGATTGTCGGCGCCATGTGGACGGCGGGGCTTGTCGTGATTTGGAAGGTCGCGTTTCTATACGCGACGCGGGGAAGTTCCGATAGCGGCGTCGTCGTCAGTCCGCTTGACTCTCTAACCGTCTCAATGGTCGGTCTTCTTGTCGGGACCGTCCTGATCTGGTCGGTTCGGCTCGTCGGCGGCGCCGCGCTTGGCGTCGAGGCGATGGGGTTTGGCGACGTCATTCTGAGCGGAGTGATCGGTTCTTTTATCGGATGGCAGGGCGTCGTGGTCGTCTTTTTTGTCGCGCCGTTTTTCGGACTGATCTTCGGAATGATTCGACGTTGCTTTAATTCCGCGCGCGAAATACCATACGGACCGTTTCTTTGTCTTGGAACCGCGACCTACGCAATATGGCGCGAGCAATTTGATCTCGCGTTAAAGCCGTATTTCAGCGATCCGCTCTTTACGTTTGGACTGGGACTTTTCGGGCTCGTTTTGCTCGGGGGATTGCTGGCGGTTTTGCGTTTCGTCAAGGGACTTTGCCGATAAACGTCGGGGTTGACCTTCTTCCGGATAATCGCTAGGATTCGTCCTTAAGGCGCGGTATGGATTCCGCGCGGCAGGTTGAGGGTGAACGGGCGAGATGCTTTTCCGGCGTAGAGAACATGCAAACGACGTTGTTGAACGGGCCGAGTCCGTCCCGTCGACGACGAATTCCGCGCGGTCGTTTTTTGGGCGCGCGTTCTTTCTGCGTTCGGTTTTCAGCGGACGGCGGTTTCTCTCTTTCGTCGCGCTGACGCTGGTCGCGACGTCGGTCGTTTTGACTCCGTTCGGCTGTCGAAACGTCCCCTTCTATCGCATGACGAAAAAAGCGTCGGAAAGCCTGCCTCTTAGTCGCGAGGGAATCGCCGCATACGAACGAGGCGATCTTGAAACCGCCGAGGAAAAATTGGCGCGGGCGGTCGAGCTTAACGGTTCCGACATGGACGCGTGCCGGTATTACGGCGAAACGCTCTGGAAGCGCGGCAAGCGCGTCGAGGCGATGGACGTGTTGCGCGAGGCGGCTGACAAACACGGTCCGAAAGACGTTCAAACGTCGATCTACCGTTCGCTTGGCGAAAAGGCGCTGACGGTCGATCGTTCGGATCAGACGATCTTCTGGGCCAATAAGATCATCGACGCTTCGCCAAAGAGCCCCGTCGGCTGGGAACTTCGCGGCAAGGCGGAACAGAAGCTGGGTCGACGAGAAGACGCGCTCGCCGATTTTCAGCGCGCCGTTCACTTTGAAGCGGACGACCGCGCTCTTCTGTCGGAAATAGCGGCGTTGCAAAACGAGATCGGCGATTACGACGCTGCGCTCGCCACTTGGCAGTATCTCGAGGCGCTGTATCCGACCAATCGGGAGCCCGCCGAAGTTTTCGCGGGGAAGGGGCGCTCCTACGTCGGGCTCGGACTTTTAGCCGACGCTCAGGAATCTTACGAGACCGCGGTTCATTTCGCCCCGCGCGAGCCGGAGTATCGCGTTCGGCTCGCGGAAGTCGCGCTTGCGCGGAAAGACTACGAAAACGTTTCGAGAATTGTGGCGGAGGCGCAAACCGTTATGCCCGGCAATCTCGATCTCCAAAAACTCGGACAGGTCGCGAGTCGTGAAATCGCCGAAGTCGCGGGAACGCCGACGGAAGAAAAACGGTTGCGGTAAACTCGTTGGCGGCGCGTCGATTGATTCGAGCCGCGCAAAGATCGCGAACATACGGTTCCGCTCGTCCGATTTCGACGGGAACGCTCGAAAACCAAAGACGATCGCGTCGCGAAAACGCCCCGACGGCGCTGGAAAAGCGGACGCGGCGTCCCGCTAAAATCGTTGACAAAGACTTAGCGACGATTCTTAAAGTCGACTCTCTTGAAGAAATCTCCGCTCTCTACAATAGACTACGAAAAAATCCTCCGTGAAGAATCGGTTGAATATTTCGGCGTTGAAACGAATACGAAACGTATTTTGTCAACATGACTCGTTGGTTATTGCCTCGGGAACACGCTCCGTTATAATTGTCGACGTTCTTTTGACAAGTCCGTCAACAAACAGTTGTCAATCAGTACGAAAACATACTTGGATACTGGAGAAACATTATGTTTTTCAGCCGCAACGCGTTCAATTCGATCGAAAACCTTCGTCGCCGATTATTCGAAGGTCAAAAAGATCCGTTAAGAAAAGATCGCGCGAAGTCGATCTGCAAAAAATACGCCCCGCCCAAGCCGACCGCGTTGCGGCTGGAAAATCTCGAAGAACGCGCCCTTCTAAGCGCCGTTCCCCCCTTCGTAGGTTCTCTTGTCGACCAAAACGCTCCTTCCGTCGCGGAAGCTGTAAACGCTGTTCCGATCGTTTCCATTCCCGACTTTTCTTCCGTCGAAGCCGAAGGACAAACGTGGGTTGTCACCACGCTTAACGACGCCGTCGACGACTCCGACGGCGTTCTTTCGCTTCGCGAAGCGCTCGCCGCCGCTCAGGACGGCGATACGATTACGTTTTCAAATCCCGGAACAATTAAACTGTCCGGGACTCAGCTGGAAATAAAAAAATCTGTAACGATCGACGCCATGTCCGTTTGGGACGCCCAAAACGACGCGCCCGGCGTTATTATTGACGGAGACTCCCAGTCTCGCGTGTTTTACGCAACGATTAACGCTTCAAAAGGCTCTATTAAATTAAGCGGCCTTAAAATATGCAACGGCGTTTCTAACTCTTCCGGAGGCGGCATATACTTTTACGGCAACGATTATCCGTCGCTGACCGTTGAGGATTGCGTCGTGGCCGACAACGTTTCCGCGTCTAACGGCGGCGGAATATACGCTTCGCCATCGGTAGTGTTGACTGTCGCGAATAGCGTGATCACGGGCAATTCCTCTTCTTCCGGCGGCGGCGTCTATGCCTCGTATTCTTGCGGACTGAACGGAGCTTTTGGCGGTTCTACGACAATTACTAACTGCGTCGTGGCCGACAACGTTGCTTCCTCTAACGGCGGGGGAATATACAAAGGAAACAGCAGCAAATTTGATAGCTTGATCATAACGAATAGCACGATCGCGAGAAACGCCGCGTCTTCCGGGGGCGGAGTCTATTCGGGGTGGGCCGGCGGATACGGCGTCGAAACGGGCTATAAGGTTCTCGTCTATAATAGCGTCGTTTATGGAAACGTTGTCTCGTCCGTAGGCGGCGGAATATGCTCAGACAGTATGGCGACGATTAAGAGCTCTACCATTTCCGGCAACGCGGCCCTGCAAAAAAACGATAGTCCCCTTCCCAAAGGAGCCGGAATATACGTCAAGATTGGCGCAGACTTCTACAATACGATCGTTACGATGAATTACGGCGGCGACCTTGAGGTTGCCGAAGAAAACGGACTTCTTGTCAAAAGCTGTCTCATTGGAAGCGATCCTCAATTTGTCGTTCCCCCCGTTTTTGTCGACGGAACGCTTGCTAACGCCGACGTCGTGGATTTGCGGCTGACTTCAAGAAGTATCGCTATCGACCGAGGATCGAACGATTACAACGACTCCGCGTTCGATCGCGACAATAACCCTCGAGTTGTCGCCGCGCAATCTTCGACGTCGACGATCGATATCGGCGCGTACGAGTATCAGGAAACGATAACGACTCCCGTCGAGCGTTTCTCGGGCGTCGTGACAACCGACGAAGACGTTTGCGACGCGACCGACGGTATAATTTCGCTGCGCGAAGCGCTTTTTTATGCCGCCGACGGCGATACCGTCGCGTTTGACTCAAGACTTAATGGCGCGACAATAACGCTTAACGGTTGGGAACTATACGTTGTGAAACCGATTACGGTCGACGCTTCTTCGCTTTCCGACAAGATAACGTTGGACGCCGACGAGAAAAGCCGCGTTTTAACTATTTTTGCCGACGTTGTTTTTAAACGCGTCGCAATGGTCGGCGGTTGTTCAACTTCTTCCGGAGGCGCGATTTTCGCGCAAAATTGCGCTCTCACGATTGCTGAAAGCGTTCTTTCCGACAATTCCTTCCCCTTTTATTCGCAGTATGATCTTCTTCCCGGCGGCGGCGCGATTTACGCGAAGAACTGCGCCTTGAGCGTTTCCGGCAGCAAAATATCAGGCAATTCAACCGCTTCTTCCGGCGGCGGAATTTGTGTAAACGTCGGAACTCTAAACATTACCGATAGCGACGTTTCGGACAATACTTCGGGAAAAGGCGGCGGCGGAATACGCGTCGACAGTTGCGTCGCCGTTGTTGCAAACAGCGCTTTTGCTGGTAACAACGCCTCTGGAGGCGGCGCGATTTCCGCCAGCAACGATAGTTCTGTCACGATATCGAACAGCGATCTTTCATACAACTCCGTTTTTTATGACGGCGGGGGAATCAGCGTTTATAACAATTGCGTTTTGACAATTACCGACAGTTCCATCGTTGGAAACGCGTCGACGCCTACTGGAAATTCGGTATGTTATGGCGGCGGGATATGCGCGGAACAGACGAGTTCCGTGTCGATTTCGAGAAGCGTCGTTTCCGAGAATACGATTGTCTCTTCCGTTAATAAATACGGGGGCGGGATTTATGCGAGCGGCGTCGTGTTCGACAATGGCGGAGGGGGCGGAATTCAGGTTGCGAACAATGGCGCTCTGACGGCGACGAACTGCACTATTTCCGGTAATATTGGGGGCGGCGTAAACACAGGGAAAGCCGGCGAGTTGTATAACGTAATCGCGGTCTTGAACGACGGCTACGATTTGACGGGGACTTTCAATGCGCGCAACGTTCTTTCATCACAAGATCTTGGCGAAAACAACTACGTTTACGATCCTCTTCTTCCCCTGTTTGAAGACGAGGGAAACGGCGATTATAGTCTTGCCGACGGTTCGCAGGCGATCAATCTTGGAAACGACGCGTATGCTTTCGCCGCTGGTCTGAAAAATAGTTCCAATGATGTGGCTGGTCGCGCGAGAGACTGCGGTAGCGCTATCGACCTTGGAGCCTATGAATCCATACTTTTCTTTAGGACTGATCAGACGACTGTTTGGTCGGGCGATTTGACGTTTCGATGGCTCGGAGGTTCTCGGGACGCCGTTGGGGCAAGAGCGCGATGGACGAGCGGGATTGAATCCGGCGACCTGGGCTTTTTTAGCGTTTCGGAAGGCTTGACTCTGGATACGACCCAATACCCCAACGGCCCTTTTACGCTGTCTTTTGAATACCTCGATGCTTCGGGCTCGGTTCTCTTTACCGACGCGCAAAAAGCGACGATCATTAACGACGAATCCGTAGTCGTCAAACGCGACGAAATCGTCGCCGAAGAAACCTGGGACGCCGATAAAGTTTATCTTGTCGTCGGAACGCTTAAAGTTGGCGCGGGCGCTCGTTTGACCGTCGACAACGGAACGATTGTCAAATTTTGGAAAGGATCCTTCATTGAGGTCGCGTCCGGAGCGATCGTCGACGTA
>CAMZEO010000090.1 GCA_947305735.1 uncultured Planctomycetales bacterium
TATAGAAGGTTCGTCCAGAACATACATTACGCCTACAAGACCTCCGCCAATTTGACCAGCCAAGCGAATACGCTGCATTTCCCCGCCGGATAATGTGGGAGCGGATCGCCCTAGCGACAAATAGCTAAGCCCCACGTTTAATAGAAAACCAAGCCTTGCTCGAATCTCCTTAAGTAGCTCGCTCGCAATAATCGCTTCCGAATCAGTCAAATTCAAATCGCTGAAAAACGCGCATAAATCAGAAATGGACAAATCACAAAGCTCAGGGAGAGAATACGACTTTTTCGTTGCAAAAATTTTCTCCTTCGACTTAGTTTCTAATCGAAAAGAACGCGCCTGTTCATTCAATCTAGCGCCATGACAGTATCCGCAAGGAACAATGTTCATATAACTCTCCATCGCGGAAAGTTGCATTCTATTGCTAGTTTCGCGGTACTGTTTGAGCATTTTGGGAATAATTCCTTCAAAAAAACCGCCCCATTTATGCCCGTTTTCACCCTCGCGCCAAGAGTAAGTAATTGCTAAGTCGCCAGTTCCCCACAACAACCCTTGTTTGACCTTTTCATCAAGTTTATTCCAAGGCGTCTCTAGAACATAGCCCTTTTTCAAAGAATAATGCTTTTCAAGCGCGTCAATCACGCCCTGATAAATATGTTGCTTCCAACGTCCTAACTCCTGCCATTTTCCAACAGGAACGACGCACCCCTGTTGGAAAGACTTTGAGGGATCGGGAATTAGCAACTCGGGGTCAAACGTATGAATAACGCCAAGCCCCTGACAATGTCGACACATTCCATGGGCATTATTAAAACTAAACAATTGCGGATTAGGACGTTCAAAGCTAAGTCCGCAGTGAGAACAGGCATAATCCTCGCTGAAATACAGTTCTCCCCCCCGAGGAAAAGATTGAAAAAAATTGGACTCGTCGCGAGCATAAAAAGGGTCGGCATTAATTTCGCCGACGCGCGTTCTTTTTTTCCGGACGTCGGCGCGTTTCATATCGCTTCCGCAAACGTTTTCATCGGCGATAATATGCGGAATCACTTCTGAAATAATCGCATCAGGATCGACAACCGCATCGATCGCGTCGGAATTGCTTTCCGCATCTTGATCCAATTTCACGTTGTCGAGAGAACTATCGGCTACTTGGAACCGTTCGTTGGGCGAGTCATTTGAGTAAGGAGAGTCATTTGATTCACACAATACTATTAACTGACCTTTGCCCAATTTAAGAGCCAGTTCAACCGACTCCGTCATTCGCCGATACGTCGACTCAGCCCGTTTAATACGATCAACGACAACATCAACAGAATGCCGAGAATGACGGTCAAGATTAATCTCGTCGTCAACGGAAAAAAAACGACCGTCGACACGAACTCTTCTGTATCCTTTTTTCCGTAAACTATTAATCAGATCAACGCAACGTCCCTTTTGATTGCGAATCAACGGCGCCAGAACTTGAAAAACCTTGCCTTCTGGAATAATACGAAGTCGTTCAAGTATTTGAGCTCTAGTTTGAGCCTCAATCTTTCGTCCGCATTTTGGACAGTACCCCGTAGCCACGCGAGCAAACAAAACTCGTAAAAAATCAGATATTTCAGTTATTGTCCCAACTGTTGATCGAACGTTTTGCCCCGAGGCTTTCTGGGAAATCGAAATGGCGGGACTTAACCCCAGAACTTGATCTACCGAAGGTCTCGGAAGTTGCCCCAAAAATTGACGCGCGTAGCTGGACAAACTCTCGATATACCGACGTTGCCCTTCCGCATACAAAGTGTCAAACGCTAATGAACTCTTGCCACTGCCGCTTACGCCCGTAAAACAAACGAATCTATTGCGAGGCAACCTCAAATACACGTCGTCCAAATTGTGTTCTCGAGCGCCGCGCACAACGATATCAGACATATGAAAAGCCCAAAAAACGAAACTTGTAAATCTACAAACCCCTTGAAAACGAATTGCTGTCAGTCCCCGGCAAAAAGACGGGCGTCTAGATCAACTTTTAAACCTGCTTGCGACTAACCGCAACTTTGGATTATAGTTTAAATCCACCGAGAATCAACCTTAAACTTTCCTGAAGCTATAGAAAAAACTGAAGACTTCGCTTCTTCATTCAACGAATGTCGCGTCGTAACAAAACTGAACGTTGAGTCTCAAAATTTAAATAATCTACAAAACTGACCATAAAACTGAGAAAGAAGTCTACGTCTGCATTTCATATGTCGCATACTCCCCCTAGATTAAAACAAAAACCTGTTTACCATTAGCTGCAGTATGTTATGACTTCAGACTTTACGTCATTGTTTCCTAATCGTTTTAGTAATAACCGAGCAATGGCGTTCGCGCGTAAGTACTGGAAACCGTTATCCCTTTATAACCGCCCGCCTTAACGTTGTAATTTGCATTGGATTTATCCATGGAACGATTTGGTTTGAACGAAAACGAACAGTTGATCATTAGCAACATTTTAGGGTATTTAAATTTCTCTTCCGGTTCTTTTGATGCGCAATTTGCGAAGGCTTGGAACAGTCTTTATGAAATGTTGGCGGCTAAAGGAAGTAACAAGCTATGGTTAGATTCGATAGACGTCCTCAATTCTGAATTGTCGCGTTTGGAACAACTCGGAGGAGCTTTTTCTAATTCAGCTCAGGCTAGAAAAGCGTTGAATGTTTTGGCTAAAACATTGACCGAATACCGAAAATTTCACGAAGACACGCTCTTTTCACTGGATAACGAATATCTGTTCAACGCGCTATTTATGGCGCGGACTTGTCGAATTGTCATAGTCAATTCGCCTGTAAACGCCTCTGAGACGACAATATTGGAAATAATAAAACAATTAAACGACTACCTCGGTTATCGTCCCATACCAATCCTTGAAGGAGGTGAAAAACACGAGCCAAACGATCGCGAATGGATTGCGCCCATGCCCCTCTATTTTGATGGCGTGGGAGTTGCGTTTGGGATCTATAAGAACGTCGTGCAAATAACGCTGGATCTTCTTAAAAATACGGACTCGGATATTTTACAAGACGCGTCGTTTATCTTTGAAAATCTGAAAGAATTGGCTGTTGATCCTCGAGCTTACGATTTCGATCACCCGGTCAATCGTCGCCTTAACTACAGCTTTGGAACGTGGGACGATCGTTGCATCGACGAAAAGGGATATTTTCGTCGATTCATCCTCCACAGGGCTATACTAGACGCTATTATGAGTCGCGTCTGGAACGAAGAAGACGTAGAACTGCAAAACGAGTACGAATTCGAGGCGGCCGCAGTTCTTGCAGGCACTATTTTAATGGCTTCAGGCGTATGCGGCGGTCGCGTTCAAGCGCATGATTCAACCGTTTCGCTCAGAACTTTAGCTCAAAAAATAGCAAACTATCGCGATCTTTTTTATGAAAGGTTGTTCCTTAAAGTTCCCACGAATATGAAACAGAGGCTTGAAAAAGAGTCCAAAAGATTGTATCAACCCTTCGGGGGGGTCAGACAGTATTTGAATCGCTATTTGGCAAAGGAACGAGCCAATCAGCTACAACGTTTCTCATTGTCGCGAATCTATGCGCGCATGGGGTATTTTGAGGCCTCTAAGAGACAGACGGAAGTAATCGAAACGACGGCTTCTCGTCTTTTGTCCCAAATAGACTGCTTTATAACAAAAGCCCATTTGGCGGCGGACGTCGGTAAGATAGCAGAAGCGGCAAATTGTTTGCCACAAATTGAATCCTTGCTTCATAGAGGTTTAGCCTGCGGAGCTTTTCCAGACCCGTGGTTTATTCTAGGATTCGATTCACAATTCAATCTTTTTCCTTCTGTGGAAGACGGAGTCCACGATCATCGAATTGACGGGCTTATTGATCTGTTAAACGACGTCTTCGATCTCTACAGTCGCCTTCAAAAAGAAGCGGCCGCTCAAGGCAATTCCGACCTTCGATTGGAATTGTCTGACAAAATGAGCGACTTAGCCGATTGGTGGGATCAATTCGGAAGCGCGGAATCTTCTTCCGTTGAAAGCTTTTCGGGGCAAGCGGTATGGGAATCTGCAGCGGAAGTTTCTCATGCGCTTGCAATCTGGAACCAAGCGGGAAAAGCTATTGGAGACGTCGCGTTTTGGAAACGTCATGTGGAAAGATTCACTTCTCCCAAAGCATTTGTACTACTTTGCGAGGCTTTGCTGGAAAAAGGTGATTTAATATCCTCCTCTTCTCTTTTGATTTATTGGTTAAACCAGTCGGAATCAATTCCTCTTATCGAGGGAGACTATTCCTTTCATTCAATCGTATTCGATTGGTTGGAACAAGCGTGGCAACCAAATAAAAATAAAAATGGAGGCGTCCATCAGCAGGTTCTTCACAGACGGAGAATAGACGACGCCGATATTGAGTGGACTTCCGACGACTATCTAAAGCGTTGGAACTCAACCATCAAATTTATAGACTTCTTTGGCGAAAACGCAGATTCCTATTGGTCAATTCCAAAACTTGAGTTACCTCTTGAAAAATTTGATAGGAAAATCAGTTTTAAAACAGACAATCCTGTCGTTGCGGAATTATCTCGTCGCCTTATACTTGATTCCAAGTATATGGGACATACTTCGGCCGGTATTCCCAAAATTACAATCAAAGCTTCCTTTAGGGACGTGGCTCGGGCTGTAGATTTTCAGAATCTTCCCACTCCGAATGAATTTAAACGTTTTTACGCTGATAATCGAAAAGCTTTTCCTAAATATTTGACCTTTTCCGCTTTCATTCAGATTATCCTAGGCGAAGTTCCCATGCCTCAAAAACTTCGGAATTATTACCGGCGTATGATCACGGGAAGCGATTTGCCTTCTTTTTCGGTTTCTGATCCATCTCTTAATCCGACTAACAATCAGGAAAAAAGTTCCGATTTTCCTATTGCGAAAGATAATGAACAAGCTCAAAAACGTCTGCGGAAAGCGCTGCTCGAGGAATTGGGTGGCGATGGAAATGCCGACGGTATTCAAAACTTTGTCAACAGGATTCTCAAAGAACGCGAAGGCAATCCTCATGACGACAATATAGAAACTTTTAATGAATTGTCATCCGACGGAATTGTTTCCATAGAAGAAAGATTTGACGAACAACTTGAAGACGAGTTTGAAGACAATCAATTCTATACCAACGAGGAGATGATTGACAATTTCCAAGAAGAGGACGAGGAAAACACAATAACGGGAGGCGACCCAACTTTCAGCGCGGCTTATGAAAACATGTCCTATCACGACACAGCCGACGATGGAATAGACGATGAAACGATTGGTGGTAAGACAAGTTACGACGACCAAGGTGAAGAATTTGAATTTGCAAAAGAAACGGATAGAGTTTCAGAGCGTTTAACATTCATTTTTTCCACTGTAAATATCTGGAAGTTTATGGCAAGTCGATCGCCTTTGCTTACGCAGCCGTCCGATCAATCGCTTGATGATTCGGTGATCGCGGACGCTCGTTTAAGACTTGAAGAATGGCGAGACCAAGCGCTAAGATTTGAAAGAGGGCTGTACGATTTACTTGATCAGGCGTCTCGATATCACATTTCACAACCTTCCGCAACAACAGACGCTTTGGCGGAGTATGACCAACTTCGCGGAACCAAGGAAATACTTCTCGAGCGTATTATCTCCACCGTCGTCGAAGTCGAAGACGCCGTCGTTTTTCTCAAGGCGACATTACGAGACGAAACAACGGAGAAATATGCTAAGCCTTGGAAATGCGTTGTGTTAAAAGTCTTCAGCGCTCTTTTCAGGCGAGACGTAAAGCGCGTGCAAAAGTTGTGGCCAGAACTACTCGGTAAACTTGAAAAGGAAACGTTGTTGTATATCCCGTCTGCTCGTGGCGGCGACGCCAAAGCAATCGTTGAATGCAGGCGTTTACAACGGGCGTTGCTATGTTTATTGAAGTATGCTCCCAGATTGGGACTTTTTACGGAAACGTTCCAACTTATAGGTTGCGTGCAAAAGATGGAACAGATCCGTCTTTCCTCACCCGGTTCGGTTACCGAGTATGACAAATTAGTTGAAGTTTCCGCTAGAAGTATTACGGAAACGCTTGCATTATCATCTAAATCCTGGCGCTTTATCGCAGATTCGCCATCCTCTTATGCCAATCAGGATGAAGCGTTAGTTAGTTATTTGCTTAAAGCTAACGATTTGATACTGAAATACTGGCTTTCCCATAGCCAGCAAATCCGTATTTCTTCGCTTGAAACTATTGCAACCGACATAAGATGGGAAGTCGTTAAACAATTTATTAAGAGCTACGGCTCCGATCTTTTTACTCAGAATTTTCTTTCTTTTCGAGATATTCGAGCTATTCTTCACCAGGGCGCCTATAACTACATTACTACCTTAATTGCGATGATGAAAGACAACAGGGAACTGGAAAATGGAGAAAAACTCATTAACGCGATTCTCACCGGAAAGGAAAGACTCGAAAACGTTGCCGGGATATTAGAAATAATCTTAGAGTGCGTCGCCGAAAATTACTCTGAATACGTCGAGTACAACAGCACGACTATCCAGTCCGATCGGGGCGATCATTTATATATGTTGCTTGACTTTCTGAGAGTTCTTGCAAACTATGAGCGTATTTCCTGGAATCTTAAACCGGTATACTGGATACACAATTCACTGACTCGTTCTGGTCATTCAAAGGCCGCTAATCTTTGGAAGGTTTTCGTAAAACAAAAGAGTTCCGGTTTGGCTGAAACAAGCCTAAACAATTATGAAGAATTAAACAGGCGTTATGGTATTTGGTTGCCAAGTATTCACGAACGTTTGAAGGAACGTTTTGTAAGACCGCTGGAGGTCGCACAAATGTGCGGACTTGTGTACGACGCGATTACTGAAGTTAGAAATAACGGTGAAAATAATCCCGTTTTTAGTAAACTCGAAAAAGAAGTCGAACTTTTTGCGGAAACGCCCGCAGGTAGCGGATTCGAACCCCCTGAATGGCTTACCGAGCTACAGGATGAAGTTATTTTATCTGGCGTCGATAGCAAAGAAGAGCGAAGAGAACGCGAGCCAAGAGAAGATCCCTTTGAATCGTTATCTTTCCTTCCCATTAAAAAGTTGTCGAGATCAGATATTGAGCGGCAACTCCGCGAAGCTTCAAGAATATGCGATAATTTTTAAAAGAAAAAGACTGTTTTATTCATTTTGACGCAAGCTGCTTGCTTCTTGAATCTCAGAAATAATGGACTATTCAAACGTCAAAGATTTTACTCCAAATGAACTGAATCGCAGACTGGAAGAGCAATACACCGAAATTGCCCGATTGGCCGGCGGTCTTGCTCACGAAGTCAAGAACCCGTTGTCCACAATCCGTCTGAACATGGGACTATTAGAAGAGGACGTTGAGGAGCTTGACGATTCGCCGCAACGTCGTCGGGTTCTAAAACGAATTGAAACTGTTAAACGGGAAACATTGCGCCTTGAGGATTTACTCAACGAATTTCTCAATTTTACCAGGGCTCATAATCTTGAGTTGACAGCGGCTGACGCAAATCATGAGCTCAAGGAAATTCTTGACTTTTTTCGTCCTCAAGCGACGTCTGCAAACGTTGAGATATTGGAGTACTATGCGAGCGATCTCCCAACTATTCGAATCGACAAACGTTCTTTTGATCGAGCGATACTAAATCTTTTATTAAACGCGCTTCAAGCAATTAAAGGTAAAGAAGGCGACGATTCAAAAGGAGAAATACTTGTAAGAACGCGTCCTTGTGGTTCTGAAGTCGCTATCGATCTTATTGATTCGGGAAGCGGCATGAGCGACGAAACGTTGCGAAAAATCTTTGAACCGTTCTTTTCTACTAAGATTGGCGGCACAGGTTTAGGTTTGCCTACGGTACGCAAGGTGATCGAAGGACATGGAGGACGAATCGCCATTCAAAGCGAAGTTGGACGAGGCACGCAGTTCACGCTAACCTTTCCTGCAATTCCTCGTATCCCGGCAACTTAGAAGTTATAATTGCTTCACATTAATAAATGCCCCAAAAGTCCGGATATAATAAAAACTTAGCATTGTCGGACGGTCGCGCTTTCCTTGCTCTTCGTACTTCTCGGCTTTGTTGAATAAAGTTTTTATAAAAATTGCATTGTAGGGAGCATAGCAAACGTGTTAAGCGCTTTAACTTTTATCATTGTTTCCGCCTTTTGATTTTCCGTGCTCCGATTTTTTAATCGATCCTCGGACATTGTTTTTATTCGAGACCTGGCCGTTTCAACAAGAGAACGTCGAAGGTATTTAACCTCTTTCTTCCACCCGACTGCGCCAGATAATCGGGTTGTCACAATGGCGTCGTCGCGATAACAACCGTTCGCCTCCCAAGCGCCGACATTGTCAAGGCGAACGTTCTTACAGGAGGAATGATCGGTTGAATTCTCCGTTCAGAAGTTGCTTTGTAGACCTTTCGTTTGTCGTACGCGTCGCCGCCGCCGCGCAATGTTCTAACCTTACCGTCGCGGCGAAACGGAAAATTAGGAACGACGGAAGCGTCGTCTACGCTGTTCACGGTTGTTTCAGCGGCAACGACCTGTTGGGGTTTGGCGTCGATCATGACGCTAAGTTTACGCTATGTTCGACGCTCGCTTATCCCGCGTTTTTAACCTTCCATTCGCCCTCTCCATCAACCTTTAAACCCGCGCTTTCAACGACGACATTAAGAAGTCCGCGATTATTGCGCGCTTTAAGGGATACTTCCAATGTTTTTGATCTTTTGCAAATGGACGAATCATTAGGAATACGCGCTTCGTGAACTCCAAGCGCCGAAAACACGTCGCATCCAAAGTCCTCGTTCTTCAATAGGTTAAGTGAAAAACTCGCGAACTAACGGCAATATTTCAATGGATGTACAGCTTAAATGAAAGGACGACCGCGTCGATAATCGCGATTATCATGATTCCACAACTTCAAAATGTCGTCAAGATTATAAGTAGCTTGTATTCTGAATAAACATCTGCAATTCTTCTCGGACGTCATCTTCTAATTTTCGGTCTTCGTGCGGGGTCGTTTCGTCCAATTCAAGCGCTTCTTTTGCCTCTTCCAAGGCTTTGTTCAAGAGCCCTTTTGTTTGATAGGCGCGGAACAACTTCACGCGTTTTCCGACGTCCGTAGGCGAGAATGCGACGGCGTCCTGATAAAAAGCCAATGCCGAGTCCAAGAAGTCATAACGATTCTTTTTTTGAAGGAAAAGACCGTAATCAAAATCGCCGCAATTTTCACGAATGGTAGGAGAATTGGGCGCCACGCGTTTAACTTGAGCCCGCAAACGATTCCAACGCTCTCGATTCTCTTTTGAGGGGTTCTTTATATATTTTAGTCCCGAGTAATAATAGAACTGAGTTACAACGGCAGAGGATGACGCGTCAACTTTTTCTACTGTTCCTAATTTAAGACACTCGTCATAGAACCCCCCTTTTGACTCGTTGTTTTGAGGATTGTTAAGGAGGGAAAATAAAAACGAGTTACAACGCGGCTTAAAAGCGGTAATGTAAAACACGCAGAGAACAGCGATCCCAGCCCAAAAAACGCGTAGCGTTAGTTTGGCGGGGCTCGTCGCGACTTTTTTCAAGGACTCAGTTTTGCGAACGTCGTTGAAATTAACAATAAAACCCGCTAACAGAAAGAGCGTCGTCGAGGCAACCGGATAACTAATTCCTCCCGCCGCGCAGAGATTTAGCAACAAAGCAACTATAGTGATTGAAGAAAAAAGCGAAAGGACGTTCGTCGATTCAGGAAGTTGATTGCTAATCGAGAAGAAACAGATCATAGTAACGCATAAAGCGACAAAAGCATGGCATAAAAAGAAATATTCGACGGGCGTGTCCTGAAGGAACGAACAAAACAAGAGCAAGATTATCCCCAAAATTCCGCCAAAAATTAAAGATTTTGACGTTAGAAGACGCAATGAATCAGGCTCGGTATTTTGGTTGCCATTAGAACGGCGGACCATTTCTTTCGAAATGCCGACAAGGGATAGAATCAAAATATTTGATATGAAAAATGTAAAGGCTATAAGAGCAGGTAAACCAAATAATGCCGCGATTTCAAAGGCGAAGTTATGCGGGTCGGCGATAAATTCGCTTGCCGTAGAAAGGATATAGCGAGGATAAACGCTCTGAAACTCGCCCGGTCCAATGCCTAAACAGGGATGATCGAGAATCATTTGGTAGGTCGCGCGCCAGTAATCCAGACGATATCCAAACGATTTACCGGCTTCCGTAAATACTTCGCGGTCAACGACGCCTGTCGCAAAAGCGATGGTCAGAGCTAGCGCCATAATCGCCAGCGCGCCAAATCCAACGACGGCGACTCGTTTAATTCGTTTATTCTCCGAACTTATTGCCTTTAAAAAATAGTAAAGAGCGAGCAAACAGATTCCAAAAATCGACGCTAAAAAACCCGCGCGACTCTTTGTCAATACGATGACGCACAGGATTGTGACAAGCCCCAAAAACCACGCGAAAAGAGAGAATAACGCGCAGTCGCTAAGCAGACGTCGATTTTGTTGTTTTAGTTGCAATGTTGAAACAGTCTGTAAGAATCCAGCAAAGCCCAATACAAGCATTGGAGCGAGAAATCCAGCAAGCGTGTTTGCCAAACCATAAGTTCCGGTTGGTTCCGAGCTTTCCAGAAGTCTTTTTTCAAAGAGCTCGCGTTCGCGCGAATTGGGGGCAAGAGATAGATTGGCGTCTCTTAACATCTTGTCTGGATTGTCAAGATACGCCTCTCGCAATTTCGGATTTGACACCGCGTAAGAGTATATGGAGAAAGAACTTTCTGCAACGGCGCTGGCAAACAAGACGGCGCATAATCCAAGAAAAAGCGATTTGGAGCAAAAACGCCTGAAAAAACGTAAAAGAAAAAAGAACAAAACCGGCGTTATAAAAGTCCAGTAGGCGTTCGTCGATAAACGCGGCTCAACCGTATGCCCGAATACAGCTCGCAAGTAAGCTAAAGTGGCGAATAATAGATACGCCCACAAAGAGCGATCGATCAGAGAAACAATAATGGAACGTTTGGCGTGAACCTTGGCATCTTCCGTTTCTAACAACGCGTTGAAGTTTTTATTTCTATTGAGGCAATACTTCCAAAAGAAACAACCTATTGAAAATAATAGAAAAAAAAGAATAACGGGAAGGAAATCGCCCTCGCGTATATTACCTTCCGGCGCGCAAAACGTCGATAGTACGACAAAACTCGAAACAAACGCGCCGAACGCCAATTCCAATTTGCTCCATTGTTTATTTGCGTCGACAACGCCGAATGACAAATGAGGTTGACGGGCTGGAGTTACTTTTCGTAGACGTTTTTGATTTGGATTCATTTTAGACTCAAATCATGGATATATCTCGACGCTCGTTACTTCTGTCTGTTCACAGAAGACGAACTGGGATTTCCAATTCTTTAAACGGGATTAAGACCTCTTCTCCGAAAGACTTTTCCTTAAAAGTCATTGGCGGACTTAAATTCAATAAACCATATTTTCCTCCGCTTGAGGAATGATACGGCAATAATTCGACCATTTCTAAACAATGCGCGTCGAGTAACATCTCGGCTAGACGTCGTAAAACATCCGGTGAATCGTTCACCGTTGGAACGAGAGGAACTCGAACAATGAAAGGTTTTCCAAAGCTTTTAAGTCTTTTCAGATTTTCAAAAATAATCCTATTCGAAACGCCCGTATACCGTCTATGAGCTTCTTCATCGGTGTGCTTGACGTCCTGCAACACTAAATCAACGCAGCGGAGGAGCCTTTCATAAGTTGGCGGCGGAGAAAAACCGGACGTTTCAACAGCAACGTGAATTCCGTGTTTATGGAGAAGTTTAGACGCCGACTCGACAAAATCAATTTGAGCAAGGGGTTCGCCGCCAGAAAAGGTCACGCCCCCATTGGACGACTCAAAAATAGGTTGTGATTTTAGAACCTCGACAATAAGTTCTTCCGGAGTCACAAAAAAACCGCACAATTTCCGCGCTTGAGTTGGACAAGCAAGCGCGCATTTTCCACAAGCAACGCACTCGCTTTCCTTTTGCGAAGGACAAACGGAACGACATAAACCGCACCCCACGCATTTAGCTTTCGACAACAATATTTCCGGAACTTTGTTTAGACCTTCCGGATTATGGCACCAAACGCATCGAAGCGGACAACCCTTTAGAAAAACGGTCGTTCGAACTCCCGGTCCGTCAAAGAGGGAAAACTCCCGTATTTCGAAAACGCAACCTCTCGTTAAGTCGGAAAAAGCATTGGAATTCATATTAAGTTCACAACAGACGTTCAAATCAATCACGACGTTTCAAAAGTCATCTCCGCTCTTTGGATAATTTGATCTTGATAAGGCTTGTCAAGTTCAACAAAGTAGCCTGACCATCCCCAAACGCGAACGATCAAGTTACGATAATTGGCCGGATTCTTTTGGGCGTCTAAGAGAACGTTTCGATTAATTGTGTTGAGCTGAAGCTGCGAACCTCCTGAAATAACAAAAAACTGAACCATCCTAGCAACTTTTTCCACAGCTTCCGGCGTTCTAAACACGGAGTCATGAAGCTCCATCGTCAAAGGTCCCCCGTTAACGACTCGCTCCAAATCAGGTTTGGTAAAGGAACGAATTACGGTAAGAGGACCTTTGGTTTGAACGCCAAGTGAAGGAGCGTAGTTAGCGGGGAAAAACTCTCCCTTAAGTCGTCCGTCTGGAGATGCGGACAATTCCTCAGGATGTCGAACGTAATACATTGCCGAACCAGTGCCAACGCGAAAGATACCGCCGCGACAATTACGTCGACCTTCCCAAGAATCGGCAAACCAATTTAGCAACAGAACTGCAAGGTCGTCCGCTTCCGGATCGTCAAGTCCCATTTTAGGGGCTTCGTTACGCACCTCCGCCAAAAGCTTTTCATATCCCTTAAAATTGGAGTCGACAACTTTTGTTAACTGAGCGATTGACAGTTTTTTTTCGTCGAAGACGACTCTTTTTATCGCGGCTAAAGAATCGACGGCCGGAGCGCACCCGGTGCCGTGAATGCCGAAGTTGTTGTATTTATTACCTTGAGAAACGTCGCGAGCCGATTCAATAGCGTTGGAACAAAGGGCTGATGTGAAAGGACAGGGCAGGATTCTTACACACTTCAACTGTTTTTCGATTCTATCGGCTTCTTCAATAAACGTTTTTCTGACGACTTCCAGAAACTTCCCAAATGTTTCGGCAGTTTGTCCATCCGGACTTCTCATCGCCGCGTCAACTATTGCCGGAAAGGATACGGCGTCAATATTGGGAATATCCATGCCGACTCCCGGTATGATGAATTCCCAACAGGCGGCGACGACGTAATTTCTCGCGTCTTCTAGACCATATCCCCAATGGGTCAGTCCGGGAATAACGACGTCGTCGTTGGCGTATTGCGGAAAACCAAGCCCGATTTTCGTCAGTTCCGTCGCCTTTTCCAATAACGTGATTGGCGTGTTCGATGAAACGCGCAAGTTAATTTTCGGATCAATCAGTCTCAATTCACGGCTGGCGGTTAACGCCATTTCCGTTAAGAGATTTGACGCGTCGCGTCCATTGGAATCACAACCGCCCAACATCAAAGATTGACCGTTGTCGCCTTGCTGAACGCCTACGTAAAGGTCGCTGTCTCGATTAAACGAAAGGAAGAATTCCTCAAGGTATTCCAACGCCTGTTTATTGTCGATTCGACCGGATTCCAAATCATTCAAAAGATAGGGCAACAAGTACTGGTCGACGCGTCCTATGCCGTTGTGATACGTTCCTTCGCACCAAAGAGCAAAATGGAGAATCCGCAATGCTTGCAACGCCTCTAGGAAAGACCTTGGTTTTTTACGCGGAACTTGTTTGAGTCGATCGGCAACATCAAACATTCCCAAGCGCAAAGCTTCGTCTCGGTAAGCGTCAACTAATTTGCAAACGCCGTCAATCCCAGCAATAACGGCGTCGAGAAATACTACCCCTTCCTTGTCTCCGTTTTTCAAAGCTATATTTTTACGTTCTTCCGCCTGATCGCGTCTTTTTTCCAAGCCGAGTTCCAGGATTTTCTCATAATCTGGCGTCAAGTTGAAGACAACCCCAAGTTCGTGGTAGTAGGCCTGTGAACGCAACGCCGACATTTCTTCCAGCGCATATCGCTCGGGTAAATTCTTTACCGAA
>CAMZEO010000091.1 GCA_947305735.1 uncultured Planctomycetales bacterium
AAGCAGGTTTGAAGAAACCGCAATCGTCAACCGGCGTAGTGGCGCACGCAAGAGCGCTGAACGCGCCATGAACGATCTTGCAAACACCGTTAATCGGACGGTGAATCGCGTTGTAAAGGCAAGGTTTCAAATAGGGGAACATCGGTTCGCAGCAAGTCGGAGCGGCAACCATTCCACAGGAACCGCAGGAAGAACCTGCGTCGCAGGAAGCGCAAGCGGCGTCTAGGGCTCCATGAGGCAGATTCGAAGCTACAATCGGTCCGCGAGGAACAATCGAAACCTTGCAAGGAGTCGGAGCCGCGCAAACAGGCGCGCACGAAGGCGTGATCGTGACACAACTGACGCAAGGACGGCAGGCAAGCAAAGAACGAAGCCCGCCAAAAAGCTCGCAGGAAGCGCCAGTGCAAGAGGCGCAAGGAGCGCAAGACGGGCAAGAAACATCAGCGGCGGCCGCGCACGGCGCGCAATCCTGAGCAACAGAGCTGGCGGCAGCAAACGTCGCAACCAACGCAACACATAATGCAGTCAAACGAATTTTCATTAGGTAAACTCCTTTTAACCTGATATGTCAAACAATCCATTGGAGAAATGGAAACCCTCTTGACGAAAAACAAACGTGTTTTCCAGGTGGATCGCCGACAAATTCCTGACGTCGGTAAGCAATCATCCGGTAACTCACAAACGCCCAATTACAGTTTCCGTTATTCGCTCAAATCAAAATCAAAAAATCCGATTCAAGCTTTACCTTATATCGTAACGTTCAAGAAAGGTCTTTAATCAATCCCAGCGTTCGTCCAAAAAACTCCAGTCTTGGAGACAACTCTCGAAAACCTACCCCAAGGCTGAGACATTATCGGCTCCTGGTAAAGATCAACTTCATCACATTTTAAGAAAAAGCGTTTCACCCCGAAGTTAGAAACTATATAACCACGAAAAAAAGGGATCCCTGGTAATGTTTAACGACAATACAAAGATAGAAAAAATTTCCAAGCAACACGAAATGTCAATCCGTCGCTACCATCATAATCTTTATCTTTTAATAAGGCGTTTCATCCACGTTGGAAGGAATAATTAATTTCTTCTTTCTCTTTCGTTAATCTGTAATTTGTGTTTTTCGTGGTAACATCAATTCTAAAAATAAATTCGATTCACCATATCGGATGATTTCAAAAAGAGAGAGTTAATTCTTGTAGAAGGCTATAAAATTCAACGATTCCTAAGAAAGCAGGAAGCAAAGAGGCCTTTGTGCTTGTAATAGTTTTTTGCAAAAGTAATACAGACTTTACGTATTACAAGATGAGCTTGGAGGCGCCTCACAAGACGTTTTTACGGCGCCGTTAAATATCTCCAACCAACAGATTCGCTAGGAGGGCGACTGAAAAGGAGTTCAATCCGGTCTTTTGAGAATGCGTGGGATCACGTTTGAGCAGGAGGCTTGCCCAAAGATCGACAACAGACGACTATAGAAGTCGTTTGGTGGAAAATGTCAAACAACCTCCAACTATTAGTCGGACTTTTCGGCGCGTTATTTGTTTGCGGCATATCGTTGGGAGAGGAATCCCCCGGAAATAAAAGTTTTTGGATTCCGACTTCTACTGAAGCTTCGACAGGAACGCCAAATGTCTCGACGTTGCCTTATCTCCGAACTCTTAGTTCTTCCCAAACGCGGAACGTCGTTATCGAACGCGCGACGCCTTTGGAAAGCGCAAGAGACTCGACGATAAACGAGCTACGACCTTACGTCCTGGAAGGCGACCGTTTGCTTTCGGAGAAGCGGTGGTTAGACGCTAAAAAGTACTTCGAGAAAACGTTACGTCAATATCCGGACGATCGGACATTACAATTAAAAATCGCAGAAGCAAGGAGGCGATATGAGATAGAAACGAGATATCAAGACGGGATTTTTTCCTCGTTAACACAAAAGTCGGCGCTTGTTGATCAACTCGCCATTTTTGACGAAGTATTTCTCGATATTGACGTATATCATGTTGATCGACCTCAGTACTCGATTCTTTTTGAGTTTGGGGTTCGAGGAATAGCCGAAGCTCTAAACGAAGATTCTTTCTATCCTCGCAATAACGTGTCGATAGAATTGAAGTCAACGGCGCAGGAGCTATTTGCCTCTTTGAGGGAAGTGGCGGAAAGTTGGACGCTCGAGACGGAAGACGACGTTAGACGCTCAGTACTATGGATGGCCAAGCAACTCCGGAGACGCATTGGATTCCCAGAGTCCGCGATTATCTCCGAGTTCCTTTGTTCGACGGTTTGTTCCTTAGACGCATATTCCAGTTCCCTAACGCCAGTTCAAGTGGAAGATGTGTTCGCGCTTATCGACGGTCGTTTTGTCGGACTTGGGGTTGAGTTAAAAAACGATCAACCGACCAAGATTGTCCGAGTTATTCCCAACAGTCCGGCGCAGGAATGCGGAATAGACGTCGGCGATGAACTCGTGAAAATCGACGGTCATCCGACCAAAAAACTGACGGGAACTGAAATTGGCGAGTTGCTCCAGGGACTTGAGGGAGAAAAGATCGTCTTGCTTCTACGATCGCCCAACGGCAGTATTCGTGAAGTTACCGCAACGAGGCGCCGCGTTGACGCGCCAAGCGTTGAAGACGTCCATATTCTCGACGCCCCGGGCAATATCGGGTATGTCAAGATCTCCAGTTTTCAAAAAACTACGTCGGATGAACTCCAAGAAGCCTTGGCAACGTTGGCCAAAGGCGACGTTCAAAGCCTCATTGTCGACCTCAGACAAAATCCAGGCGGACTTCTTCAAGAGGCGATCAATGTTTCCGATATTTTCCTAAATTCCGGAACTATCGTTCAAACGCAAGGTCGTAACGGCTCGCGCATATTCATCGCTCATAAAAATAGATTGTGCGAGTTGCCATTAACATTGATCGTTGACTCGGGAAGCGCAAGTGCTGCGGAAATATTCGCGGGAGCCATTCAAGAAAATGGACGCGGGGTGATTGTTGGCGTTCCTAGTTACGGAAAAGGAACTGTTCAGGCTATTGTTCAACTCACAGGCAAAACGAAGAATGAAAAGCCAATAGCGGGGCTACGTCTAACGACGGAAAAGTTCTATTCCCCCAAGGGACGCCCATATGGGGGAGTTGGCGTGTTGCCAAATGTTGACGTTTCAGTCTTACAAAATGCCGAACCAGTCCGGGCAAACTCCAACCAGGCGTATGCAGATCAGTCGATGAGTGAAAGCTTTGAATGGACAAACGACGACCAACGCGACAGACCGAATACCAAACGTCGCGAAGTTGCCAGACCAACTAATGAAGTTGAATCAGACGCTTTCCTATGTCTTGCCGTTCAAGAAGCTAATAAGCAACTATTGCAAAAAAGAAAGCGTTAGCAAAGATTATTAGGCGAATTAAGATGTTGCGACAATCTTAGGAAAAACGACAACGTCAGAACTTCCGGATAAGCCGGAGGTTCTGACTCCGAACAGTCGTGTCCACATAATACTCTCCCGCCCCAAAATGACGATTGTCGTATTTATACTTCAGATTCGCGAGACGATCGAATATCGTCAGGCTTGACTTACCTTTCACCCCCCATCACGCGCGCTACACTATATTTAGGCGGTATGCTCGGCAACATATGTATATGATCCGAACACGCCTCTGCTTCGATTATTTCCACGCCTTTCCGATCGCGCAATCTCCGCAGTATTTGACCTTTATCTGCCCAATTTCTCCGTATATTGCCATACGCCTAAATTTTGGCGCAAATACCGCATGGTATTGACGTCTCCACTTGGTATGCTCTAAACTACTTATGTCTTTCTCCATTGAAAGGCCTCCTCGATATTATAAGTGAGAACTGGTAAACCTCGCTCTATACTCTATCGAGGATTTATTTTTCGTCCATAGCTAAAGCATTTCTGACCACTGGCAGAGCCAGTGGTTTTCTTTTATCAATAAGGAAAACCTTGATAAAGCAAAGTCTTCATCAAGGTTTTTCTATTGACGGACGCCGTGAGAAAGACTAGCATCAACCGGTTTGTTCCACTTGTACATCGCGATCGGCAGATAACGGCAGTTGTTAGTGAATCTTACAGTTCATCGGGGAAACGTGATAAACCGACGACGAGATTTGTTAGAGTTTTGACATAATCAAATCGAGGAAGATTATGAAAATTTATGTCCGTTACATAATGTTTGGAGTTATCAAGATATTTTTAAGCACGCTAGTCGTCTTGACCATTGGTTTGTTGTTGTTTCTTGTCGTTCAGATGTCGATCAAATCGGGCGTTCCTTTTTTCCTCTCATTTAAACTAACGCCTTACCTAATTCCTGAAATCTTTTCAATGGCTCTCCCAGCAGCCTCCCTTCTTGCGACTACAGTGTTCTTCGCTCGAATGGGCGCAAACAACGAGATAATCGCGCTCAAATCTCTGGGAATCCCCCCTTGGCGAGTTCTAACTCCAATATGGATATTCGTGTTGTTTGTCAGCTTGTTCGGGATTTGGTTTAACGACCTATCGATGTCTTGGACAAGAATGCAAATTAAACATGTGTTGTTAGAGGGTTTTGAAACAACTCTTTTAACCCAATTGCGAACGGAAAAACGTTTTGTTACGCCCACGGGACAGTACGAAATAAAAGTAACCGACATTACCGATGACGGCGAGCTAATCAATCCAGAATTTTCCGGAAAAATAGGAGGCGTCAATGGAGTGGCGGAGTCGGCTAAAATTGAAGTGGAATTCAATGTTGAGAATCCAACCGTACATATTCACTTGGCAAACGCGGAAGTAGAAACTACGCAGGCAAAGGGATTTATCCCTGTTTCTTATGATTTTTCAATTCCGCTAAACGAAGTTTTCAGATCCAAAACTCGCGTGGATCCTCCGGCCTCGGAGGTAAAAAAAGCGCTCGACAATATGGAAATAGAACAAAAAGCATATCGTCGTTCTCTTGTCTCTAAAGCAATGTTTTCATTCCTCAGCGGCAACTTGAACGGCGCCGCCAACGAAGATTGGAAAAACAGGACGGCAAATGAAAAAAACTACGAACGACAACGAAACAGGTATAAACTAACAATTCCGCGAATTTGCGCCGCCGGATTCTCATGCTTTTTTTTCGTTTGGGTCGGCGCGCCTTACGCGGTACTTATAAAAAAAGCGGATTTTTCCTACGCTTTTTTTACGTCCTTTTTACCCATTGTAGGGATATATTACACGCTATTCACTTTTGGATTGCAAAGCGCTAAAAACGGAGCTCTACCTCCAATTGCAATTTGGTTGGGCAACGTCGCGTTAGGAATTATAGGAATATTTCTTCTTAAAAAAATACACTGAGAGAGCAAAACGCGGGTGAAACCAGCGTTTGAAAGACGGCGCCGATTCTGAAGACAAAAAGAGGTCGTTTGCGATTACGAACGCTCCGTCGTTATTCGTTATCTAATCCATTTGGATCTTGTTGGCGTCAAGTAATCTATCATCGTCTCTATCTAATAACTTCACGCGAATTAACAAATAACTCGCGTCCGCCCGCGCGCGTCGTCAGAATATTTTTAGATGTTTCTGGTTTCCACGCTTTGCAATGAATGTTTAAAACATACTCTTTACCCTCGTCTAAAAAAGGTTCGTAACAAGCTCCAGGCGAATATGGTTTCATCCCAAGATAAGAAGGAGCATTTTCCAATCTTATGACAAAAAAACGAGTTCTTATCAGACGAAGAAACCGTTTTATCATTAATACCTCCGCAAGGATTCAGTTGACAAAAATTGATAACAGCTACGTTACAAAAATCCTTGGATCACATGCGCGAATGATAAGGAGGATGTGGAGGAACATACTTTTCCTTCAACTCGGAATACGTAATCACAACGCCTGCCAAAGCGGGAGTGGATCGATCCTTCCAAATAAATAGAAGGTCCCGCTTCATACTTTCAAAGATTAGCGTAAGTCAGCACGTCGCGCCCGTCGGCTTTCTATCCTCATCGACTACAAGCGAAAGAACTCCACGGAGCCCCTGTCACGTTACTCAACAAATAGAATCTCAATACTCCGTCAATTCAAATCTACCGCCTGTAACTCAACGATGCTCCCGTCCGCCGTCCGCGTTCCCAGAGTCGTTGAGGGCATTTTGAAAGCCGCCATATTGTCGACAGAATCAACGCCGATCACAACTCCAAAACATATGGCATTCCATCGAGAATCTCTACTTGACAAACACTGGTTTCTTACGTCGTCACTCTCCTCTACGCGAACGAAACTAACGTTCGCGCTACTAACGACTTCTAAGGTTATCAATAATAAAAGGACAAAAAACAAGGGTCCATTTTTGACAAACTCCCCCTCTGCGTCAGTAATATTCGTCCAGAATATCAAACCATTGTTTTGAGGATTTACAGAGAACAAAAGCAATTCGTACAACCTCTGGCTCCGGGTGCAACCTTGAATAGGCGACCCCAAATTTTCGCATAATCTTCGTTGCTCTAGATTCGCCGTATAATTCTAAAGCCGTCTGGAAGTGCTTCCCGATAGTCTCCTTTTGTTCTCGCAACGCGGGGGGCGCGGGAATGGGGCGACCTTCCATAGCGGCGCGAGTTTGAGCAAAGAGCCAAGGATTACCAATAACGCCTCGAGCCAACGCGACCCCGTCCACGCCTGATTCGCGCATACGTCGCACAACAGTTTCGGCGGAAAACAAGTCTCCACAACCAAGCACTGAAACGTTGGGGAAATTCCTTTTAACGGATACAAATTCTTTGACGTCCCGCAAAAAAAACCAGTCCGCAGAACCTTGATAGCGTTGCGCGACCGTGCGTCCATGTACGGCTATCCCATTAATACCCGCGTCAAGCAGACCGGATAATAGTTCAAAAAAATCCTCGCGACTCCTCGCGCTATCGTCGAATCCTTTACGAAGTTTTACCGTAACAGGAACGGCGCTTGGAACAGCTTCACGAACGCGTCTAGCAATTTCGACAGCTCTTCTGGGATCGGAAATTAAATACCCGCCGCGATCCTTTCCCACAACCTTTTTGACGGGACAAGCATAATTCAAATCAATGAGATCAAAGCCAAATTCTAAAAGCTTCAACGCTGCCGGCACAAACTCGTCGGAAGAATTCCCCATTAGTTGAGCGCCGACTGGCTTGTCCGAGTCTTGAACGGCAAGATAAAACCTAGCCTTACTCTTTTTGGAGACATTTAGAACAAATTGGTCTAAAAAAACCTCGCAAAAAGTGAACGAAGCGCCAAATTCGCGCGCTAAACGTCTCATTGGCGCATCCGAGTATCCCGATAACGCGGCCTGAACAAGAGGAATGCCAATACGTAAATTACCTATTGTTAGCGGAGGGAACATATCTAATCACAAGCGACCGAAAAAGGGAGCGGCATATATCGTTATTTCTCCAATGGAACCCGATATGCGCGCATCGCGCGTTATCATCCAATTCAAGAATCCAAAGGAAAACGCCTTTAGAGACAATATCAGCGCTCGTCTACACCCAAATTGACATAAAAACCTCAACAATCGTTAAATCTAGTCTAAAGCAAAAACTTACTATATCCGATACAAGAAAAAGGGTTGGTTTGAATTGTTCACGTAAAAAAGTTGAATCTGAATAACAACGTTGGGAAAAACCTCCTGCGTCCACGGAACCGCAAACAAACCGCCTGAATTTTACAGAACTTTTCCAGCGTCGCAAGCATTAAACACGAGGCTTCGTACAGAAGGGTGAATAAATGTATCCTTTCCGTTTCAATAAGCGAGTCAACATACTTTTCCCGACTTTTTTCGTCATTGCCATCGGAGTTGGACAGTGTTTCGCCGCTCAAAATATGTTTACCAGTGGAAAGAGTGCAAAGGTCGAGGCGGACGCCAAAAAAGACTACTATCTGACTGAATCCGACGGAAATTGGTTCGCGATGGTCAAAAAATTCTCCGGCGATTCCGCATATGTGGACGCCAAGCGTCTGGCTTATGAATTGAGAGCGGCGTATAAAATGAACGCTTTCGTATTCAAGTACGATCCTGACAAAACGGAAATGGACGCATTGTCCAAGCAACTCGGAAGAAACAAAAAATTTCGTTACAAGACTTCGCGCGCCGTTGAGTACGCGGTTCTTGTCGGAGGATTCCCCACCGGAGAAGATTTGGAATTACAAAAAACTCTTGACAAGATTCGTAAAATACAGCCCAAATCGCTGAAAGACGACCCTCAAAGTAAAGCAACCGTCGAAAGATTCAAAGCAACCGCGAAAACAGATCCTCGATATGCGGGTTACGGACCTTTAGGAGGCGCGATTCCTGTTCCTAATCCTTTGCTTCCGTCGGAATTTTTCAATCATAAGGGCGTCGTCGATCCGTTTGTTGCAAAATTAAATTCGGACAGCAAATATAGTCTGCTGAACAACAAGAAAACGTACACTGTTCGTATTGCAACGTTCTCGGGCGATTCAAGCATGAAGAGAAGCAGCGAATCGTTTAACAATCTCGAAACAAGACTTCAATATGCGGGACTGCGAGCAGCGGCTCTTTGCGAAGCTTTGCGAAATCAAGGGGTTGAAGCTTGGGAATTTCACGACCGAGATTGTAGTTTTGTAACGATTGGCAGTTTTGATCAATACGGAACGTTACAGCAGGACGGTCATACGGAATTAAACCCCAAAGTTGCCGAAATTATGAAAAAATACGGAGGTTCACTGGTAGACGGGGAAGACGGACGTAGCAAATATAAAGCATACACAATCGTCGTAGAAATACCCGACCCCTCGTCTTCTTCCTTTGCGCCTAAGAAGAAAAAACTAACGATCGCTTGCGATCTGCGTCCGGTCATCATTGTCGTTCCGCAACGTTCGGGTGAAGAAAACGTCAAAAAAATTGCGCTCGCAACTGAACAGATGGACAAAGCGAGAAAACAGATGGAAGAAAACGCCGTCGAACGTTCCCTCGAGGTTGCAGAAGACAATTTAGAATCGGCTCAGCAGTTTGCTCACGTCAACGGTCAAGCATTAACGGAGGAGGAGTATCTCGCTTGGGCGGCAAGGATGACGTCGAAGAATCAAAACGCGCAAAAAACTTCAATAAACGGATCTTATACGGCTCAAACAAGCGTATTACAAGATAAACAAGGATTAAAAACTAACAAATATGCGCCCACGTCTTACCAACATCCCGAAGTTAACTTGAATTCGAATGCTAATCCGACGTCGTCCGCCGTCTCCAAAGAAGCGCTTGTCGCAAATTCAACTTCCGTGAAGAAAAACGGAAACGCGTCCGGCGGTTATACCGAAGCGACAAAAAAAGAGACGCCAGTAGTTCGAAATCCTTACGAAACAAGCGTCAAGGCTCAGAAAACAGCTCGGCGGTCCGCTGCTCCGACATACTGAATGGACCATTAATTCTCGACATTCTGAAATTGTTTTCCAAATCGTCGGGAATTTCTTCGACGCGCGACGTCTATTGAAACCTCTTGATTAAATTAAAACAGCTGGTATGATGACGATCGCTCGGTAAGAGGATCCGCCATGATTTCCGGGGGAGTCGATAAGCTTAGCCCTAGGCGTCTGACATACTGAACCTCGCTTCGCATAGCGTTTTGTGATTCTCAATTCGTAAGCGTTTCGTTGTTCAAGGGCGCCTCCTTCAGTATTGGGGCTCCCAGTGAATTGGTTGGATTCTTTTATCGGGCGTTTTCTCTGTGCTTATTGGTTTCTTTTCTTCGCTTCTTTAACTTGTTGCGGAAAAAAATATTCTCTGTCTTGATAAATAACTGCAACGTGAGAGAATGTGGAAGACAGTTTTCGCTGGACGTTGACGAGTAAAATCGAATCACAACTCGTTGGGAGGCGAAAATGCTCTTTTCGTTGTTAAACGCCGCGCTTAACAGATTACAATATTTACGTTCCCCCCTACCCATTGCAGACAGTCGCCGGAGAATCGATCATGAACGAAACGACGCAACTACCCGATCTGTTCTATGATCCAAACCGTTCTAAAAGACCTCAACTTCAAACCCGCGAACCGCTTCCAATGACGCCGGAAGAAGTTTCCGCGCGAGGCTGGGAAAACGTCGACGTCGTTTTTATCACGGGAGACGCATATGTCGATTCGCCGAGTTTTGCCAACGGATTGTTAGCGCGAGTTCTCGAAAAAGACGGTTTTAAGGTTGCGATTCTTAGTCAACCGACCTGGGATTCCGCCGATGTTTTTCGAAAATTTGGTCGTCCTCGTTTAGCGTTTTGCATTAGCGCCGGAAACATGGACTCTATGATCAATCATTACACGGCCAATCGAAAAGTCAGAAACGACGACGCCTATTCGCCGGGAGGAAAAATCGGACTCCGGCCAGACCGAGCCACCCTTGTGTATTGCCAACGCGCAAGAGAAGCTTTCTCGGGAGTTCCAATTGTTGCAGGAGGAATTGAAGCAAGTCTTCGACGTATTGCGCACTACGATTATTGGAGCGATAAAGTTAGACGTTCTATCGTTTTTGACGCTAAGATTGATCTTCTCGTATATGGTATGGGTGAACGCGCGACGCTTGAAATTATGCGACGTCTAGACGCGGGACAGACGATAAAAGAGATTAGAAACGTCCGAGGAACCGTTTATAAACTCGGAAAAACAGAGGATCTTCCAGAAGAATCCGCTTTCGTCGTCCATCTTCCAAGTTATGATCCTGAACTAACCAAGCAAGCGGAAGAAGCGCGCAACGCCAGACTCCTTTTCGTCGAAATGACGAGAATTGCTTACAAGAATCTCAATCCGTACTGCGCGAAATCTCTTGTCCAAGAACATGGAGATGAAGCGATCGTTGTTAATCCTCCCGCCTATCCACTTTCAGAAAAGGACATGAACGACGTTTATTCGCTTCCGTTTACAAGAAAAGCTCATCCTTCGTATAAGGAGACGATTCCTGCAGTGGAAGTCGTGCGTTCGTCAGTACAAACTCATAGAGGTTGCTTCGGCGGCTGTTCTTTCTGCGCGATCACAGCGCACCAAGGAAAGTTTATTCAACCGCGTTCAGAAGACGCTATTTTGGGAGAAATCAAACAACTGGCCAAAGAGTCGGGCGGAAATTACGTAGTTGGCGATTTAAACGCGCCGACCGCGAATATGTACCGTCTGAAAGGTAATAACCAAGAAGTTTGCAGTCGTTGCGAACGTACTTCGTGTCTCTGTCCCGAAATCTGTCCCAACCTCAATGTCGATCATTCCGCATACGTAAATCTATTGAGAAAAGCTCGAAACTTGGATGGCGTTAAAAGCGTGCTGATCGCTTCCGGCATAAGGACTGATCTTGCGAAATATTCCCCCGAATTTATTGAGGAACTTGCCGCCTACCATACGGGCGGTCACTTAAAAACGGCTCCTGAACACGTAAACGATAATGTTCTGCGCTTAATGAATAAGCCTCCTATTGCAGACTATGAACAGTTTTGCGAACAATTTGCGAAGGCGTCTCGAAAACTTGGTAAAGAACAATACCTTGTTCCTTATCTTATCGCGGGTTTTCCTGGTTGCACGCTTGAAGACATGGTTGGGGTAGCTGAATACCTCAAAAAAAACAATATCCGACCAGAACAAGTGCAAGATTTTATTCCAGCGCCGTTCCAGCTCGCAACCTGCGCTTATTATACCGGCGTCGATCCTATTTCTGGTAAAGAAATTTACGTGCCCAAAGGTTTGCGCGAACGAAGACTTCAACACTCTCTTCTTTTATACTACAACCCGACTTTTTACCACGACGTTAAATCCGCGCTAAAAGAAGCTAGACGAGAAGACCTGATAGGAAACGACAACGATGATCTTATTCCTCCCTATCCTCCAAAAGGAGACGCTTTGCGCCGTTCTTCTCGAGTTAAGCGGTATATTCGTCAAAATGAAAAAGAAGCGCGGGAAAAGGAGGATTTCAGAGGTCGATTCATCGAATCGGAACCGGAAGAAAAACAAGCGTATGGAAAGCGCGCAGGACGCGAACGAAGTCTGTCAAACGGTGGATATCGTTCCGGCGCGCGTGAGTTTGGCGTGAGATCACGGTACGTAGATTCGAAAATTTGGGATCCTATTGACAAAAAATGGAAGCGCGCCAAGAAGACCGACATACTCCGTGATCAAGATACAAGTAAAGAATCCTTCCGTAGCGACAAGCAAGCGTTTGGTCGATCGGAGAACGGAGGATGCAAACGCCCCGGTGATTTGCGATTTAAAGGTGAAAAACACCAAAATGGTCATGCGAACGAAAGAATAAAATACAGGTCTTTCAGAGATAAAAACGGTTTTCGTGGCGGAGATGAGGCGGAGTGTGAATTTTTCCAGAAAGGATCGTCGGGCAATCGCGGCGGAAATAAAGATCGACTTGACGGATATTCCTCGTTTCACAAGCCAGGTGAGAACGAACGGCAGGGCGCCAGGAGCGGATTGTGCGCTTCCCATCAAAAAAACCGTTTCAACACGACGGGTAATTCGTCGAATAAGAATATGACGTTTGATGAAAATGGTCGTTCAACCCGAAAAGGCTCTCCTCGTTCCAGAGGAAAGGATGAGAGTGGAGGATTCAAACGCCGTCCTACTTGAGTTTCGTTTTTTTTCCTAAAATCTAGTTTTTGTTTTTTATTACTGTATACTAGCAAAGGGCGTCGCTGTTAGCGCATTATTTTTTCGATCAGTCACGCCAATTGGGGACAAACTAGAACGTCGCGTCCCTATGTTTTTCTTTCAACATTTACGAAGAGGTGACGAATTGCAAAAGATATTGTTTAGTTTGTTATTTTTCCTGAGTTCCTTGGCTTTCATCAACATCGACGTAAATGTGTCGCAAACGTACGCGAAAGAACCGGTCAAAATCATCTATGACACTGATATGGGCAACGATATCGACGACGTTTTCGCGTTGGCGATGCTGAATAATTTAGAAAAGCGAGATGAAGTTGACTTCTTAGCGATTACGCTTACCAAAGACAATAAATACGCGGCTCCTTATTGTCAAATGGTAAACGCGTTCTACGATAATCCAAAGGTTCCAATTGGAGCCGTCAAAGATAGCGGCGTGGAAACTTTCGACGGCAAATTTTTGCGTCAGAGCTTGGAAGGAAAAGATGAAAACGGCGATTTAATGTTTCCATTCTTTGATCTTAATAACGATAAGACGGTATATTATGAAGCAACGTCTCTTCTACGCAAAACTCTGGCGGAACAGGAAGACGGTTCCGTTGTTATCGCGCAAGTTGGTTTTTCCACAAATTTGGCTCGGCTTCTCGACTCCCTTGCTGATGAATATTCGCCCTTGAACGGTCGAGAACTTGCGGCGAAAAAAGTTAAATACTTGGTGGTCATGGCGGGAAATTACGTAGAACATCAAGTTGAGTACAACGTGGTAAAAGACATTCCTTCGGCTCAGAAAGTCTTTGCGGAATGGCCCACGCCAATTTTCGCTTCCGGTTTTGAAGTTGGTCGTGAAATACTTATGGACGGTTCCATGATGAATAACGACTATGAATATGTTAAATTTCATCCTGTTAAAGAAGCTTTTCGATTGTATCGAGACAGTTTAGAATCTAAACAGTGCACATGGGATCTGACGACGATTCTTTTCGCGGCTCGTGAAAATCGCGGTTATTTTGATCTTTCCGAACCTGGCGAAATTGTCGTCGACAAAGACGGTTTCACTACGTTTGAACCAAAAGCTGACGGCAAGGCTAGGTATTTCAAAGTTAATCGCGAACAGATCGTCCGAATTCAAGAAGCGTTCTCTTGGCTCTGCAGCGAAAAGCTTTGAGATTTAGACCATATTTTTCAATAACGGTAAATCTCGAAACGGAACGTCATAAAACGCGTTCCGTTTCTTGTTTCGGAAAAAAAGACACATGAATCCCATTTTTTCAAAATCATTTTTGCTCTTCGCAGCGTTCTTGTTTTTGTCTATTTCGTCGTGTTCACCCCAAAATGACAATATCGTTGTCGACCCAAGTTTAGGTCCGGCGCCGACCGCTTCTTCTCAAACTGTAAGTGATCCTATCGAAGAATACTTGGTCGGACGTTCAAAGGTTCACAATCTCCAAGAAACGACAGATGCGCCCAAGACCACCGAC
>CAMZEO010000092.1 GCA_947305735.1 uncultured Planctomycetales bacterium
GTAAATGGTCTTGATGCCGCGGTCAAGAGCTTTTTTAACAAGTCCGTCCATCATGGCAAATTCCATATCTCTCTTAAGTACTCGGCAGCTCATTAGCCAAAGGTCGATGTGAAGCTCATCGCCGCGAATATTTCGGCGGAACAATTTGTCGGAATGTCCGGTCAAGGCTCCGACTATATCGGTCTTGCGGTTGCGAGTTACGAATGGATCGCCGCGCTTTCGCTGGTTATCGTCGCGTTTTTCTTTTTACCTCGATTCCTCAAAGCCGGTATCTATACGATTCCGGAATATTTGGAGAAGCGCTATAACAAATACGCGCGTTTGATCATGTCGATCATGATGATGGTCATGTTGATCGTCGTCAATATCACGGTGGTCACATACGCCGGCGCTAAAGCTTACGCGGGGTTCTTCGGCGACGCGGTCGTATGCGGAGTTCCTCTTAATTTGAATTTCTTCTGCTGGGTCATCGGCGTTATCGCCGCGTGCTACATTTTCGCGGGCGGTTTGAAAGCTTGCGCGTGGGCGGACTTATTGCAAGGTTCCGCGCTCATCGTCGCGGGCGGGGTCGTTCTTTATTTTTCAATGAAGCATCTTGGATCCGCCGACGTCGAGATTTTAGTTCAAAACGCCGGAACCAACGGCGCCGACCTTGCCGACAAACTTGTCGGGGCGAACGCTTGGGAACGTTTCAACGCGTTGAACGAGCACAAACTTCGCATGAACCTCCCGAGTTGGGACCTGATCATTCCGGTTACGGCGTTGATTCTTGCCATCTGGATTCCCAACCTCTATTACTGGGGGTTGAACCAGTACATTATCCAGCGAACGCTCGGTTCCAAGACGTTGGGCGAAGGTCAAAAGGGTCTGGTTTTCGCGGCCTTTATGAAGCTTTTGATACCGTTCATCGTTATCTTCCCCGGCATGATCGCGTTCAACCTTTTTGCGGGCGATCAACACAACAGCGCGAATAAAGCGTCCAGCGCCGAATTGGCGCGTTTTGAAGAGCTTAAAGCCAATCCGACGACCGAACAACCTCTGTTTACGTTTAGTCGAAGCTTCGCCGCTTACGACGAGAACGCCGCGTACGAGATTCTTGAATATAACGTCGCCGCGCTTGGGGTCGAAATTCCGGAGGTTGAAGACCAGGAAAAGATGCTTGCGGCCGACCGCCTCGAACAGCAGCTTATCGCCGTTAAAGGCTTGCCGGAAGCGAGCTCCGTTTCGTTCGGTTCGACGACCATCAGCGGTTACGACACGGACAGCGCGTTGTCTTTGCTGATGAGCAAGGTCGTTCCGACGGGCGGTTTCAAAGGGTTTATGCTCGCCGCGTTGCTTGGCGCGATTATCAGCTCCGTAGCCGCTATGTTGAACGCGGCGTCCACGATTTTCACGATGGATCTGTATAATGAATTCACTCCGAAAGCGATCGATAAGGAGTCCGAAGCTAAACGTCAGAAGAAGCTCGTGTTTGTCGGACGCGCCGCAGTCGTCGCGTTCGCATTGATCGGCTGTCTTGTCGCGCCCGTATGGAACGATCCGAAATATGGCGGCGTTTTTAAGGCGATTCAGGAGTTCCAGGGATATATTTCCCCCGGTATTTTTGCCGCGTTCGTTATTGGGTTCTGGATGAAGAAGGCGCCGAATTTCTACGGCGTTATCGCGCTGGTCGGTTGCCCGATTCTTTACGGGGCGCTGGCGATTTACTGCCCGAGTCTCGACTTCCTCAACCGAATGGCGGCAACGTTTGGCGTATTGATCGGCGTCGCGTTTATTCTCCGCGTTGTCGCGCCTCGCAAAGAAGCGTTCATGCAACTTGCGCCCGAGCTTCCCACCGATTCCGAAGTTCAGGCGGAACTGAACGCGGCTTTGGCTTCCGTTCAATCTGAAGACGAGAAAGCGAAGATTACCGAAGCGTTCAGCTATAAGATGACGGTTGAGAAATTCAACAACGTCTTCCTGAAATCTTCTGAAGGCGCGAAGATCTTCGGAATCGTCGTCGTTATTTTGACGATTTTGCTCTATCTCTACTACTGGGATTGGGAATCGCCGATGTTCTGAGCGCGAACTTTCGCAAATAGTTGCGACAACCTTTTGATAAAAAGACGCCGATTTGGAGCTTCCAGATCGGCGTCTTTTTATCTTGAGACGTTCAAAACGGTCGTCCGAAACGTCGGCGTATGTTCTCGGACGACCGTCTAAGGATGAATAAGCAGTCTTTTGTCAGTAGTCCAACTCTCCGACGGAGAAGACGCCTTCTCCGTTTTCGTTTACCTGATACAGAAACTTTTGATTTCCGACGCATTCCGACGGCGCGGTCCAGCGATCGAGTTTTCCCGTCGTCGGATTGTAGACGCGAAGTTCGTAATCGCATTTCGGCGGAATATTAGATTCAATGTGCAGCGTTTTGGTTTTTTCGTTCCATGCTTCCAAATTAACGTCGACGACGCCTTGGGTAATATGTCTCGACGTGCTCAGGAGAATCGGATGATCTTCGACAGGGCGGATCGCGAAAACTTTGCACGATTCTTTGGCGAGAGTCGTTTTAAGCGCGTCGAACGGTTCGATGAACTCGTCGTCCCAGAAATTATAAGCGACGTATTTTTCGATTTTTTGTCCCTTTTTGTCGACGAGCGGAAGACCGAGTTTTTCCGGCGTGAATTCAAACGGCTCGTCGTTTCCGCCATGCCAGTTGAACAGCGCGACGACGTCGCGACGGACTCCCTCCTTTTCGTGAGTCAAAATCCACGCGCGCGCAAGATCGACGTCGAACAAGTCGACGGGTCGAACGTTTTTACACCGATGATTGGGAATCGTTTTACGAACGAGATCAACGCGCGCTTCGTCGTAGTCGGGGATCCAGTCGCTTAATGCGTAGAGCTGACCGGTGATCGACGCCCAGGAAGCGGAAACGCGAGCGCGTTCGATGGGAATCGAGGTTCTCGCGTAAACCGGGTCGGGATCGTTGTACCAGACTCTGGCGTTGTAGAAGTAACGGTTCGTTCCTCGCCACGGTCCGGCGCAAACTCCGTCCCAGCTCGCCCCGTTGTCGGGACCGACGCGCATCGCGTCGACTAATCCGTACGAAGACGCAAGCGTTCGCATATTTTGAGAGACGTTGCACCCGAGAATGAAGGTTCCTTTGGCTTCCTGCCGAACGATTTCCAGACCGGTTCTAAAGTTTTCGATATTGGTTCGCGTTCGATCGAAGAATATTTGTTTGCCGATATCGTCCGGAAGGTACTCGTCGTTGACGTAGAGCTGCTCGATAGCGCCTCCGACCCACATTCCGTCGATTTTGATATATTTGTAATTCCAATCTTGGGTGATTCGTTTAACAATATCCCGGACGTATTCGATTGTTTTGGGATTCGACGTATCGAGCGCGGTTCCTCCCCAGAACGTCTCGTAGGGCGCGCCTTTGCGCTGATTGATACTTGAATAACGGCGCGCGTTCTTTTGTCCTTCTTCCGGATAATCGACGGCGCTTCTAACGAAGAGATCCTGTTTGTCCGCCCAGTAAGGATCGTCGTAGTTGCCGGAGAAGGGCATGAACCAAAGTCCCGCCGTCAGTTTGTTTTTGCTAAGGAAGTCGGAAGTCGCTTTCATGCCCGAGGGATAAGGTCCGTTGGGATTATGAGCGGTAAAGTTTTTATTGGGGCCGTTTTTTGAATTTCCAAGTTGCCATTTGTCGTCGATTTGGACGTATTTGAAACCGTAATCGCCGAAATTGTCGACGATCGATTTGGTCAGTTCTTTGATCGCGTTTTCGTCGCTCGCGCCGCCGTTTTTGTCGGAATACCAGGTGCAGTAGCCGTTGAGCGCGCTTTTGTTCAGGTTGATCGAATAATAGGTCGCGATAGCGTCGGCGTAGTTTTCCAGACCGACGCGGCAGTCGTCAAACTGTCCGAGGACAAAACGTTCCGTGATAACGCGCTCGTTTTGATAGTCGCCAAAATCAAGTTGGGGCGTCATTGTGGGAACTCCGGCGTCCGTTTTTCCGGACAAGACCACGCCGCCCGCCTTTTCGCTGGTTATCCAGCCTCCGACGGCTCCCGCGCGCGTTTGAGGATCGACGATCGACAGAAACGCGTAACTACCCTTATGACCGTCGATCGGTTTCAATCCCGCCGTGCCGAACGTCTTTAATTCGTCGACTATCTTGGGATCGAATTGAGGGAACTCCCACGTCAGAGGCGCTTCAAACGTGAGTCGATCGTGATTGCCGAACGTGTAATCGATCGTGATGAAGCGTTGAGGGCGATAGTGCGCGTCGGAAAAAGTAATCATTTTTCCGGATTTAAAACGAATTTGAACGCATCCCGTCGTTTTGCTTTCATCCGAGGAAGCCGCGCAAGCCATTTCAACTTTTTCGACGTCTTCAAACGGGATTTTCGTTACGGCAAACGGGGTATTATTGTCGTTCTTCACGGGAACAAGCGAAACGATCATATCGTCGTCTTCGCGGGCGAGTTCGACATTCCAGCCCGTTAGTTTGTATTTGGTCGGGACTTGAACCGAGGGTTCGAATTCTATTTGATAAGAGTGAAAAGCGTTGTTGTGGAAATAATTTTTAACGGGCGCGGGATAATAATATTCTCTTTTGTTTCTTTTGTCGTTGATTTCTTCTCTTATCGACTTCTTAATAAGCGGAATAAGGGCTTTTTCTCCTTCGCGCGTCAGGTGTAGACGATCGTTTTGGAAGAGTTCCGCGCGACCGGCTCCGTTTTCATCGGAAGTCGCGGCGGCAAAATCGACGTAATAGATATTGGGATCCAGGTCGGCGAGTTCTTTGACGTCGGCGTTAAATTTGCGGAAACTTTCCCAGTTCTTTTCGCGCGAGGGGGGCATATGGAGCGCGCAGAAGTGGATTCTAAGATTGGGATTGGCGTCGCGCATTTTATCGACGAACGTTTTGAAATCGCCAAAGACTTGCTCGACCGACTTGCCGCCGGCCATATCGTTGCAACCGCAAAAGAAGACTATTCTTCCGGGCTTATAAGGGGTAAGAATTCTGTCGGCGGCGACGTCGTTCCAGTCGGAGATTCGCGAACCTCCGAATCCTCGATTGATAGCGTTGAATTCCGCGAAGTCTTCGGGGATTTCCTTCCAGATGGTGAAGGTGGAGCTTCCGACGAAGAACGTCGCGTCTTTGGTTGGAGGATTATCCGCGCTGATTTGCTCGTAACGTTGAACGTCTTTTTCAAATGGGAACGAGTTGTTCTCTTGCGCAATCGACGTTTTTAGAACGAACGAGACGACTCCAAAGGCGACGAATAACGTTAACGCAAATCGTCGACGGAATAGGGGATTTGTTACCTGTTTCATAACGTTCCTGTTCAATTAAAGAGCGAGGTGGAGACGTCGCGTCCCTCGAAGGGACGCGATATTAAAACGTCAGGGAGCTTTTTTCTAGACGCCGCTTTGGGGCGGATTGACGGCGTCGTTTTTTAAATCCTCGACGATTGATTAACATTTGATTTGCTTAAGACTACATTCTCGGGACGTCGATCGATCTAACGAGCGCGGCTAGAATTTCGTCGACGTTTCTTCCTTCGATTTCGGCTTCCGGCGAGAGACAGACTCTATGTCGGAGCGCGGGCGCGACAATTTTGGCGACGTCGTCGGGAGTCGCGAAACCGCGTCCCTGGAAGACGGCGAGCGTTCTGGCTCCCTGAACAAGAGCCAGACCCGCGCGCGTTGACGCTCCAAAGGCTAGCCGAGGGAATTTTCTTGTCGCGCGGACGATTTTGTTGATATAAACCAAGAGTTTGGGAGCGACGTAGACGTCGTTGACGGCTTTTCTCATCGACAAGATTTCTTCCGCCGACAAGACGGGTTCAACGGCCGCAAGTTTTTCTTTGGTATCGACATGCTTGCCATGATCCGCGAGTATTTTCAATTCGTCCCGTTCGTTTGGATAGTCGGCGATCAACTTGAACATGAATCGGTCGACTTGAGCTTCCGGCTGCCGGTAAGTTCCTTCCGACTCGATTGGATTCTGCGTCGCGACGACAAAAAAGGGGGCGGGCAAGACGTGAGTCAGACCGTCGACGGTGGCGGCTCCTTCCTGCATTGCTTCGAGCAGGGCGGAATGCGTCTTCGCCGGGGCGCGGTTGATTTCGTCGGCGAGAAGAATTTGAGCGAAGATCGGACCCGGACGGAAATTGAATTCCTGGGTCTTCATATCGAAGACCGGCGCGCCGATAACGTCGGACGGCATGAGGTCGGGCGTAAACTGAATGCGCCCAAATTTGCACCCCAGCGCGCGTCCAAGCGCGGAAGCGAACAGCGTTTTTCCGAGTCCTGGAACGCTTTCAACGAGTATGTGACCGCCCGAAAAAAGCGCGACCAACGCGCCTAAAACCAATTCCCTTTGTCCGACGAAGACTTTGTCCAGCTCTCGTTCCACGTTTGCGTAAACGTCCGCAAATTTCCGCTTAGTATCTTCCGAAATATCCGATTTCGCAAAATCGGGTTTGGATTCTTCGTTTTCGCGGACGAAGGGATCCGACTCCGAGTCCGTCGGCAGGTCGGCGGGTTTTTCAAGTTTGCCGGCGTCGTCTAATTGATCTGTCATCACAGCTTTTCCGTAGTTTCTAAATCTCGACAAAAACGAAACCGGACTTCCGCGCCGGCTTGTCTTTCAGTATACCGCGTATTTTTCCAAAAGATATAGATAAGAGACGTTTTTTTTGGGAGGGCGTCAGAGTCGCGTAAGAAAAATTCTTGAATGGCTCGGCGTTATTGAACGACAAACGCCGCGACGTCGTCAAGGTAAACTTCGCCGCAACCGGAAAAGGCGAACCGGATGCGCATGGGTCCGTCGTTTGTCGATAAACGATAGAACGCGAAACGTTTCCAGTCGCAGGCTTTTTTAAATCTCAACGCCAACGCTCGACCGCCTTGATCTTCGTAGAGCGTCGCGCCGTCGGCTGAATTCTCGAGATCCTTCGGAATTTTGATCCATCCCTGAACGCAGACAATTTGTCCCACTCTCACGGGAAAGCTGGTTTCCGCAAACATGACGGGGCATTCCGCCTCTTTGGGCGCTTGACCTTCTCGTTGTGGAAAGACTTTAACGAGCAACCCTAACGCTCCCGTTCGACTAGCTTGCGCGTCGTAGCGTATTTCGCCGGTTAAGTTGGCGGATTTCTCTTGATAGAATTGCCAGCCGTCCGCTTTGGAATTCGAGGGCTTTTCCATGTCTCCCCCTGAAATCAAATTGGAACCGGTCGCTCGAAGTTTGCCGGTAATTAGTTTTTGATATAGCTCCAAATACCGAGGCATGTCGTAAAACGACGTCGACAGAGGAGTGACGGGGCGCGCGACCTCGTTGCTCGTTGCTTGCTTCCAGAAATCTCGTTCGAGATTTCTGATTTCCCGCGTCGCTCTTTCCGCAGTTAGGTACGCCTGCGAAACGTCGCGTCTTCGCAAGGACTTTTCGGCTTCGTCAAGTTGTTCGTAAGCCCTGTTGACGATCGCGCCGAGCGTCGGCGCTCTCGGCGCGTCTCGCGACGAGCCGCCGCTGGCTTCAAGTCGCTGGATTCCGTAGACCGTTTGTTCGTACATATCGACTCTTTTTCGAGCGAGATCGATCGAGAGTTCCGCCATCCGCTTGCCGAAAGTCGACGCGTATTCGGCCATTTTTTGACTTAACGAGTCCGTTTGCGTGAAGAACAGGAGCGAGTTCATCGACCCTTCTTCCAGAGAGAAAAAGCTGCCGCCCGCCTTTCTCTTCGCGATGATTTTTCGCAAAGCTCCGGGCGTTAAAAGGACCGGCGAATAACTTTCAGGGACGGGGACCGCGGCTTCCCAGTTATACGCGGCGTCCTGTCCCATCGCGAATTGGTTGTCGTTCGCCGTCGAAATCGGCGCGACGAGCAACGCGCGATTGGCTTTAAAGACCAAGGCTCCAAGGTCGGAGTCCGACGTTTCCAACGGAGTTTTTTCAGGAACGCCCAACGCAAACCAGGTCAAAAGGAACTGCAGTTCGAGATTGATCGCTTCGAGCGCTTTCGCGCGGTATTCCGTTTTATGGTCTTTAACGTCCAGAGGCGAAGACGATCCAAACAATAGTCCGCGACAGCCCGCGCGCATCGACAACCTGACGCATTGCCGCATTTGCTCGTAAGTAACGAGCCCCGGAGCGTCGTCTTCCGCGCCGAAATACCGACGCTGTTGAACGCAACTCTGATCCGGTTGCGTTTGTATTTTATTCCAAAACGCGACGGAATTGACTTCCGTTAGGAGTTGAACGTTGGCAAGCCATTGTCCGTAATCGTTTAAGTCCAAAGACGTCATAAACGGCGCTCGATCCAAAAGAACGACGTTTAGTTTTTCCGAACCTTGGGAATATTCTCTCAGACCGTTAAACACGGAGGCGACGACGGGACGTTTATACCGGTCGTCCAACCTTCGGATTCTTCCGATTTTTTCTCGTAAACTCGCGACCTTGTCGTAATGGAGATTCGCGCCGATATTCCACATGAGGACCGGATCATACGCCGATCCGTACCGACCGGTTTGAGACGGTTGATTGGACGCGTCGGCGGTTCTCGCCGATTTTCGTTCTTCTTCCGTTTCAGGCGTAGTCGCCGCTTCGACTTCGGCGTCGGAAAGAATCGCGTTTTGTTCCGGCGGGAAAGCGATAAGCCAAACGCCCGTCTCCTTCGCTTCTTTAAGAAGGGCGGGGGTCGGAGATTCGTTTAACCAAACGGCGTTAAACCCCAATTTCTTTAAAAAATCAAACGATTCGCCGTTATACTCGATCGCGCGAATTGAGAAGACGCGTTTGTCTGGATCCGTTAAAATTCCGTCTTCGATTCTTACGTTTGGCGTTAGTTTTTCACCCTTTCGAAAGAATCCTCTTTCAGCGGCCAGTTCGGGACTTTGGAGCGTTCCGCTGCCGGACACGAGCGTTTCCGCAGGATGCAGTTCGAGGTAATCCGCGCCCTGTCGCTCTTGCTCGTCCGGGTTGTTTGCGGCGAACGCCGCTTGCGAGACTTGTCCAATCGACGAGGCGTCCCCTCCGAGAAAACCCGTTTGGCCGACGAGTTTTTTAGAGCCGACGTTTGTTGAAATTGAATTTGGTCCAATCGAGTTTTGAACGATCGCGGGCTCCTCAAAAGGCGCGGACGCGTCGTCGCTTGTCGGCAAAAAGAAGGCGGATTCTTCAAAAGAGGCCTCTTGCTCGGTCGAATCGACCGACGCGCCGAACATGCGCGTTAGAGGATTGGATCCGGCGTCCGCAGTTTGCCCCAAATCGAATAAAATCTTTTGCGGAGCGCCAAGCGTCGTACTTTTTGAGACGAGCGAGGCGATCGCGTCCGAGCTGAATTTTAGCGTTTGTTTATTTTTATTAGCAACCGTTTCCCTATCGATTTCAAAAGGTTCGCGACCATAAAAGTCTGATTCTTCCGGAGCGTTCTGCCAAAAGATAGGCGTATGAGACAGTTCGAGACGGCTACTTAACAGGTTGATCGGATCAAAGCGCGCGTTTTGTTCCGATCGACGCAATAAATCAAAATCCGGACGGATGTGCTCCATGATTTCGAGATCGTCGATCCAGAGCGAGTATTTGCCCCTTCGAGCTTCGGTAATTAACAAGATTTGCCGAATATAAGCGCAACTTCGATCGACGGGTAGTTTATGTTCTCCCCGAATCGCCTGGGTCGTTTTTTCCAACTGTTTTTCCAGTCCTTGCGGAAAGGTTAGTTTTCGCCATTCACCCGGGGTTTGATAAGTAGAACCGACGAGCAACGCGGTTAAAGGCGCGTTTGTGTCCGGTCGAAGCGCATTGGGAAAGACGACCAACGCCGCCAGGGCGACGCCCGGTCGATCGCTTCGCACCCAAAGAGAAGGAGAAGTCTCGTCATATACGCCGGGATAGTCGACGTAATGACCAAGGACGACGACTCCGGGGGATTCGACTTCGTATTCGATATGTTCCGATTGTTTGCCTTCCCGCGCTTCATCGCTTACTCGTCGGTGAGTCAAAACCTTGATCAAGCCGTCTTGATAGACGTATCGCCAGCTGACGCCGTTCGATTCGAATGTTTCCGACCAGGCCGACTCTCGCGTCTGCTCGCCAAGACCGACCGAGTCCAAAAGATACCCCGAAAAACCGACGGGTTTATCCTGATCTTCGGCGAAGAGCGCAATTTGAAGCGTTGCAATAACGACGAACGTCAGCGCTGAAACGATCGCGTTTGTTTTTTCAATATGCAACGTCATTTTTACGCTCGAACCTCTCAATAGTTTCCACACGGAACCAACGAGTGAGGATACCTTTTTTATAAGGGGGAGACAATATCTATTTTTCTTGGCGAAGCGTTGACGGCTTTGTTTTCAGAAACGACAAAAAAAGAAGGCGAAAGGAATTTCACCTTTCGCCCTCTCAGTTTGTCTTTTCGATCGACCCCGTTCTTTCAAACGAGGTCATACTCAGAGTATTCTTCGGAACGATCACTTGGCGGCGTTGACGCCGGTAGCGTATTCCTCTTCCTCTTCCTGGATGATGATCCGCGGAGTGACCGTCATGAGCATGCTCGTGGTCTCGCGTCCGATCGCGCTGTTGGAGAAGAGTCTCTTGATGTAAGGGATCTTGCTCAGAATCGGGACGCCGCCCTCGTTACGACCTTCGGAGAGACGCTTGATACCGCCAAGGAGCGCGGTGCCGCCGTCCGGAACGTTGACCGTCGTATAGACGGAGAAGCTGGAGGTAACGGGCTCCTGAATCGTGGTGCCCTGGCTGACAACTTCCGCGTTGTTGTTCGTGGTGCGTTCGTCGGTGATGCTTTCGAGCAGGCTGCTCCCCTTGCTGGCGCTGGTGCTGTTCGTCGCGACCGAGTCGGTTCCTTCAAACTTGAAAGTTCGGTCGTTGTCGGTGATCTTGCAGAAGAACGGGACGACCGTCATTCGGACGTACTTGCGATCGGGCGAGGCGGTCGCCTGGACGGTCATGAACTGACCTTCGTTGATGACCGTCATGACCGGCTGTTGCGCGACGGCGAAGTCGCCGACGACCGGGATAACCGTGCTGACGTAAGGAACGCTCGTGTAATCCATGATGCTCGCCATTTGACCGTTGAACATGGTAACTTTCGGAGCTTGCAGGACGTTGGTGCGCGTGTCGGATTCGGCCGCGCTGACGAAGAAGTAGGACTCAATGTCAGACAGGATCGCGAAGCCGAGCTGAGCTCCAACGGACGGGTCGTAGTTGCCGAATTGCGGAACCGCGAGTCCGTAGCTGTTTTGCGAGAAGTTAATGTTCAAGTTGTCGGTGAACGGGTTGCCGAAGGCGTCGCCGGAGGTGATACCGACAACGCTTCCCTTTTGAGGAACGAGCGTGTCGGAGCTGTCGTCGGTGTCGGCGGAAGTTCCGTTGGCCGCCCTGAACGACAGATTCATATTGACGCCGATCTTTTCGAAGTATTCGTCGCTAATCGTGATAAATCGAACCTCGACGGCCACCTGGAGATCGTTGAGCGCTCGGAGTTTTTCGAGCAGTTCGCTGATTTCTTCGTGGTTCTCTTCCGTCTGTCGAATCGCCAGCGTGTTGTTCAACGAGAAGAATTGCGGATCGCCGACGGCGTCCCAGGTTTCCTCGTCGCCAACGACGGTGGTGATGAGTTCAATAAGTTCGGAGGGATCGTTCATTCCGCCGCCTTGACCGGCCGTTATCGGAGCGCTCGCGTTGCTCGATTGAATCTGCGCGGTGATATTTGGCGAAAGCAATGTCGAATTCGAGCCGAAAACATTGGAGTTCAAGCCCGAGATCGTGCTGGTCGATCCGTTGACTCCGCGCATCGACGCCTGTTGATAGGCGCGGTTGTAACTGGCTTCCATGGAAAGCGGGGAAACGGTCGAACCAAAGTTCGGAACTCCGATGACAAGGTCCGCGACGGGATAGTACTTGACGACGGTTTTGCCCGAGCGTTTATTCGCGCCGGTAATCGTCAGCACTTCGTCTTCGACGATGTAGGACAGGTTGAGAGGCGCGAGGACGTGCTTGAGGTAGTTCTTCAACGTAATGTTCGTGAAGTTCGTGGGCACCGACTGGTCGCTGGTGACGCCTAACTCGGACAAGGCCGCTTCGTCGATCATGATGTTGATCTCGGCGTTCGTGCGAATGAAATCGACGACAACGTCAAGCGGCGTTTGCTGCTCGAACGGAAGCGAGACTTGCATATCGAGTTTGCGCAAGATTTCCAAGTCGGCCTCCGAACGGGTTTGACCGGGGTTGAGCGCGGCGCGTTTGTTGGCGCGAGCCAAAATATTCGCGTCAAACGCGAGCGGATTGGCGTCGTCGACAATGGAATAGGCGGAGTTTTCAACGTCGTCGAACGATCTCAGAATGCGTTCGTTCTTCGTTTCGCGAAGTTGGTTGTTGAACGCAACCTGACCTCCGATGACCGCTTTTTCGTACATCTGGATCGCGACAACGTCGTCATGCGAGTAATCTCGGCATTTCTTTGCCAGGATTTTCGCTTCTTCGTAACGCCCTTCCTCCATCAAATCGTTGAACTTTTCCGTGTCTTCGGCAAGACGATTCTGCATGTCGAGTTCATCCTGTCGCTTTTGACGGATTTGTTCTTCGACGTCGCGATTTTGCGCGGCAACCGCGATGCGCGACCCGTTGGCGGCGATGAATTTTTCCGTGTCGGCGATCGAAATATCGATCGAGTAATTGAAATGTCCCTTCAACGCGGCGTCCAGAGAGGATTCGTCGATCTCTTTGCGAAGTTGCTTCAGATCCGCGAGCGCCTCTTTAGGGGCCGTTTCACGAACCGTGTTCTGTTTGGCGATAAACGCCGCGACGTCGTTTTGGATCGCTTCGGGGCTCCGCGTTAGGTCGACGCCCGTTTTGGAGACGGCGACATCCGGCATGTTGGCGACGGGATTATTCAAACGGGCGATCGCGTCGTTGATATGTCTGATCGTCGCTTGATCAAGTTCCGCAGAGTAGCGAAGCGCGTCCCGATAATTGGAAAGCGCCAGTTCTTTGTCGCCCTTGCCGACCGCTTCGTCGGCTTCCTGGACGTAGAGATAGCCAGCGCTTTCGCCTTGCGAAACGCCCGGAACCGTCGCTTGAACAAGACGCACGGAACCGTTTTGCGACCGCGCGACCGCGAGATCGCGGAGGAACTGTTCGGGCGAATCGCCTCCGACAAACGCGTTTTCCGGAACGCCTTGACGCTGGATTTCACGCACCATCGCTTCCGCGCGATCGGCTTGACCGTTGGCGACAAGGACGCGCGCTTCTCTAAGTTGCGCCTGAATGGACGCGACTTGACGCTTGGAAGCTTCCGACATACCGGTCAAAGGCGCGGAATTGAGCGAAGCGGTTTGAGAAGCCAGCCGATCGTCCGCGATGCGCGCTTGAACGGACTCGACGTCCATCTTGCGGCTGACGGAAGCGACGTCAAGCGTAACGTTAAGATTGCGCGCCTCGGAAACTAGCGCTTCGGCCGAGTCTAAGTCGCGACAACGACGCAACGCTTCGGCCTGCTCGAGGTAATTTTTAGCAAGATCGCGTTTGACCGCTTCGGTCATGCCTTGCGTTTTTGCGGTTGCTTCGATCTTTTTGTACTGTTCGATCAGCGGAATCACATATTCCGGACGATCGCTTGCCGAAGTGTAGGCGGCGTTTAACGCTTGCGCCTCGTTCGCGAAACGAGCGGCGGCGACCGTGTCGCGGCTCATCAAGGAACGACGCGCTTTAAGCAGGAGTTCTTGACTCCTGGCCAGCGTCGTGTAATTTGCTGCGCTCGAAGAAGCGCTCGCGACGGCAACCGTCGCGTCAACTGCCGCGGTTTGCGCGAAAAGGTTATTTCCGCCGAGCGAGACGGCCGCCGAGCCAAAGCCCAGCGCCATCGCCAACAAACCGATCTGAATCTTTTTGGTTGGTTCCAACACGATACTCCTTTCGAGACTCGTAGTTTTACGCTTAGTGTTACGAGTGGCGCCAATAGTCATCCCTGACCTCCCAGATTCTCCGGAAGAA
>CAMZEO010000093.1 GCA_947305735.1 uncultured Planctomycetales bacterium
CTCATGTCGCTAATGTGAAGCAAACCGTCGACGCCCTCTTCGATCTCGACGAACGCGCCGTAATTTGTAAGGTTGCGAACGACGCCCTTGACTTTCGAGCCGACGGGATACTTCTGATCGACCGTTTCCCAAGGATTGCTCGTCGTCTGCTTGACGCCGAGAGAAATCTCCTGACGCTCCTTGTTGATGCCAAGAATAACGACGTCGATTTCGTCGCCTACGTTGAGAATTTCGTTCGGATGATTAATGCGCTTGGTCCAGCTCATTTCGCTAATGTGAACGAGACCTTCGACGCCTTCTTCAAGTTTGACGAACGCGCCGTAAGACATGACGTTGACGACCGTGCCTCGGACTTTGGAACCGACCGGATATTTCTCGGCGACGGTTTCCCACGGAGAAGGAGTCTTTTGCTTGAGACCGAGGGAAATCTTTTCCTTTTCGTAGTCGATATTGAGAACGACCACCTCGATCTTCTGGTCGATGGAAACAAGCTCTTTGGGATCGGTGATGCGCCCCCAACTCATGTCGGTGATGTGAAGCAGACCGTCGATGCCGCCAAGATCGATGAACGCGCCGAATTCGGCGATGTTCTTGACGGTTCCTTCGCGAAGCTGACCGACCTGCAACTCGGCGAGCAACGCCGCCTTCTTCTCTTTGCGCTCCTGTTCGATGAGCTCGCGGCGGCTGACGACGATGTTGCGACGCGCCTCGTCGATTTTCAGAACGACGCATTTGATCGGCTTGCCGATGTATTCGTTAATGTCGGCCGGACGACGAATGTCGACCTGGCTCGCGGGCAGGAACACGTTCACGCCTCCAATATCGACAAGCAAGCCGCCCTTGATCTTCTTGGAAACGACGCCGTCGACGACGTCGCCTTCCTTGACGTTTTCGATCATGCGATTCCAGGCCTCGATTCTCGCGGCCTTATGCTTGCTCAGAACGATCATGCCGCGCGATTGCACTTCTTCGGCGGTCATCGCGTCTTCAAGCTCGTCGACCAGGACTTTAACGTGAGCGCCGACTTGGGGAGCCTCTTCGCCTTCGCCCCATTCGCTCGCGGGAATAGCGCCTTCGCTCTTATACCCTACGTCGACGATGACAAATTCTTTTTCAATGCGAACGATAACGCCGTCAATGATCTGGTTCAATTCGATTTCCGCGTCGCCGCCAAGATATTCGTTGAACTGATCTTCATCCAAAACGACGTCGTCTACGTTGACGTCCAAACCGCGAATAAGCGTACGATTTACCACGACAAAATTTCCTAGTTGTTGATGTTTTCCACGGACAAAACGACCGCGCCAAAAAGGCGCCGCGCTCGCGTCAAGGCGTCGCGCGCGTTTTATCCCCAATAAAAAACAGGGATCAAAAAAATCGGCGCGTTCGATCGGCGATCGAAGAGCCGGGTCAATACGACGATCGCCGACGCGACGTCGACGATTCCACTATAATGCAATTTCCCAGTATAGCGCCTTATATTTTTCGCGCAAGCCCCGCTTAAACAAATAGCTCGATATTTTCCTTATTTTCCGCGACGTCGCGCGCGAAGACCTACGACGCGCGATCAAATCTCGGTTGATCTTGACGTCCGTCGCGGAAAAGACTATAACGCGGCTGGAAAGCGTCGCGCGACGCGAGGACGCGGCGCCTTGGGAAACCGTCATGACACTAATAACGCGAATCGTTCATCACGCTGGGAGTTTGATAATGCGGAGGCGCTTTTCGACGCTTTTCTGGTTTGCGGTCGCGACGGCGCTGTGTTGCGGCGTCATATGCGGAAGCGCTCGAGCGGACGGTCTTTTCGCAAGTCTGGCGCAAGGGTCGCAAGAAGGCGAGACGATTCTTTACGCGTTAGGCGAAGATCCTTCCGACGTCGACCCTTTGCCGTTATGGGGAGCGTCCGATTCAAATTATGGGATTTGGAGTTCCTTGATCGATCCGAACGTCGCGTTTGGCGAGCGCGCTTATTACGTCGGTCGCGGGCTCGACCTTTCCGACGATTTCGCCGACGGAGATTCCGACTTTATTCTTCGAGGTCAAGTTCAGCCGCCGGTCGTCTCTCCGTCGACGTCGACGACCTACGGACCGACCACGTACACTTACGACATGGCTCGGGAAGGATCCGTCAATCCTCCGGTTTCGTTCGAAGAGCCTACCACGCTCAAGAGAGTCTTTAAGTACCAGCAGGACTGTTCCAAGTCGTTTGTGTACATTCCCCGGACAAAGGACGGGCTTGGAGTCATCGAAGGCGGAGCAGGATTGTATTTCGCGTTCCCTTGCGAAACGTTGCGCAACGGCAACGTCAATCAGGGCGTGTTCCGGCTGACGCCTACGTTCGACTATACGGGCTTTTCCAAACCCAAGCAGAAGACGTTTTCGCCGGTCATCCCGAAAAACGTTTTCGACGCGGGCTTGTCGACTTCTTTTTCGCTCGCGCTCAACGATCTTGAGGCGACGGTAGAATTCCAGGGGGGAATCGCGTCGGAATTCCGCAGGATCACGAGCAAGTCTTTCTATCTTCGCGGTCGAGCGGAGGGGTCGTTGCCGGTCGACGACGAAAGAAAAACGCGAATACTGGGAGGCGTCGCCTATTACAATAGAATCAAATTCAAGATTCTTCCCGTCGCGGGCGTCGTCTGGAAACCTAACGCGAACAACGAAATAAGGCTCGTCTTTCCCGATCCGAGATGGGGACATTTTCTCGTCAGAAACAACGGAACCGACTGGTGGTTCTTCGTCGCCGGGGATCTGGGCGGAGGAAGATGGCTTATGACCGACCCTAGTCATCTCGTCGGAGGCAAAAAATCATTCAACGTCGACTACAACGACTACCGCGTCACGGCGGGGCTCGTGTTCGACTGCCCGAAAGGTCTTAAGGGATCCTTTGAAGTCGGCGGCGCGTTTGGGCGCGAAATGAAAACCAAAGAAGGAACGCTCTACAAACCCAAAAGCGCCGTGGTTCTTAAAGCGGGACTGTTCTTCTAAAAGATGATTCAAATCCGGACTCGGCGACTGCGGAATCCAAACTCGAACAGGGCGAAACGTCAAAAAACCGCAGCCGTCAGGACGCGACGTCGCGTAATTCTCAAAAGGGCGTCCGGCTATCTATCCTGGTCAACGACAAAAACGTCCCCGCGCCCGACGCCAAAAAGTCAAGAAAAAACGTCGGGAAAATGCCAAAACGCGTAGATTTTCACATTCCGCGTTCCATACGCCCTCCCCGTCCCGTTTTTGCACTACGCGAAGTGTTTCGCGAGCGAAACCTGCTTTTTTGACTTAAAAAGCGTTTTTTCTTCGATGAACGACCGATTGAATTATCGACTCCATACTGGATTATGCGCCGGGAGGGGGCCCCGTTCGGAAACGCGAATCGCGCGACCGCCGGACTCCGCAAGGTTCGCGCGACCTCGCGTCCGTCAATTTGAGGCGGGCAAACCGCCCTCGAGATTCAACGCCCGGTTGAGGACTTTCGTAGAAAAATCGGTTTGGACGAGACGGTTGACTATAAGCGAGCGCGACGGAAAATTTGCGAGCGCAAATTTTAAAAAAGCTCCGCGCTGGAACGCGCGACGCGAACGAACGCGTCGCCTGGAAAGAAACCGAACAATTCCAAAAGGCGACCTTTCAATATTAAAGGTAGGAGGAAATCAAACGAAATTTTTACGTCTTCGCCTCTTTTCCGTTTTCGTCATTTTTCGCGCGATTCGTTTTCGCCGCGTCTTTACTCGACGTCGATCAATTGATCCAGCCCCGTGATTTTGAAAATCTCCTTGACGGCTTTGTTCGCGTTGAGAACGCGGATTTTTCTACCGTTCATTCGATGATAGAGATCCATAATGACGCGAATGCCTTTGGAGGAAATATATTCCGTTTTCGCCAGATTGACCACCAGTTCGTCCAGCCCCGCGAGCGGAATCTTTTGGAACTCTTCTTCAAGTTCGTGAACGGTGGAAGCGACAAAACGTCCCTCGCAATTGACTTCAATTTTCTTCCCTTCGATCTTTATAGAGATCGGCATATTTAAATCCCTTTAATCAAATTGGTTAAGTCTATACAAACAAGTTCGGTCGGGGCGGAGCCGTTCTGAACGCAACACGCGCGACAATATCCGTCGCCAAGGTCGTATTCGTGGAACGAATAGAACTCGTCGCCAAATATTTGCACGAAGGAGTCTTCGTCGTCTTTCAGGGCGACGGCAAACGATTTCGGATCGAGCGCGAACCCCAACCCCTTCGCTTTCATCAACGATTCTTTGAGCGTCCAGTATCGGCATAAAAGCTTCCGACGCTCGTTTTCGTCAACGGTCGCTTCGAGGCGATCAAGCTCGACGTCGGTCAGGACGCGATCCGCCAGGACCAATTCGGCGGAATTGATCGCTTCGACGTCGCAACCGACTTCTCCGGACGCCGCGACGCAAAGCGCGCGGTCGTCCGAATGCGACAAATTGAACCGAACGTCGGGTCGATTAAGCAAATACGGCTTGCCGAAAGTCGTTTCGTCAATCGGTTCGTCGGGATCGACGCCCATTTCGACCAACGCGTTTCTTAGCAAAGCGTGAACGCACAACGACGCCCTTCTGTCGCTCGCGCGTCGGAGCCGATCGGTTTTTTCGCGCCGTTTCGCGTCCGCGAGCCGGTACGCGGAGGCGAAAAGCGCGGCGTCTTCAAGCGCGGTCGCGTCGGCGGCGTATATTCGGGCGCCCATGTTCGCGATTCTCGTCAATTTGTTTCAAAAAAATCGATTTCCGCGAGCGCCTTGACAATCTTGTCGAGGTACTCGGCGCTCGTAAGCGGCCAGGCAAACCCAAGCCGGTAGAGAGCCTTAGTCGTAAAGGACGCGTCGGACGCCACGCGAACGCGCGTCTGATACCGCTCCTTTTTCGCCTCTTCGCCCGTATATTTCATCGATTCCGTCGGCAGGTCGTCGACGCGGTTAAGATACGCGATAAGACCGGTAAACGGCGTCAGATCCTTGGCGTTCCGAACGGCGCTTTTGAAACGCTCGGCAAATTCTTTCGAGTCGACGATCGCGACGGGAAGCCCCATTTTGTTCATCGCGTTGATAAAATACCCGTAATGGACGACGTTGCAATTCTTCGCGTGAAAGACGGTGAATTTGTCGGGCGTTCCCGCGAGTAAAACGACCGCCTTGGCGACGTAATCGATCGGCGAGAACTCGATTTCCGCGTCCATCATATCGACCGGATAGCGCCCCAATTTGCGGTATCCGACCATCTGCTTCAAAAACGCGTTGGTCGAAGCGTTAACCTGGAATTCCCCGTCTTCTTCGCGCGCCGTCAAATTCCCGAGCCGAATGATTTTGCCGCGGATTTTGCCGCGCGACGTCGCGTCGATTATCGCTTGTTCGGCAAGGTATTTAGAATAAACGTATTTGTTTTCAAGCGACTGTCCGATATTCAGACGGTTCTCGGTCAATTTGAAGTCGAGCGGAACGCATCCGTCGACCGATTCTCCGCCGACGCTCAGAGACGACGTCTGAACGAGTTTCGCGCCCGTTCGTTCCGCAAGTCGAACGAGCTGTTCGACCCCTCCGAAATTGTCGTCGACAAGCTCGCTTCCTTTCGCGAAATGCTTGACGTTCGCCGCGCAGTTAATGATCGTGTCGAAACGGTATTTGGAGAGTTTGTCTTCGAGACTCGCGTCTCCGAGTTCTCCCTCGACAATCGAGACGCGGTCGTAAAATTCGTCCCGGAACCAATCTTCGAAATAATAAGTCATAATCATTTCGAAGCGTTCGCGCGCCGAGAGGTTGTTTTTCGGTCGGATCACGCATACGACGTTGCCGTCGGTAGTCGTCAGAAGCTCTTTGAGAACGTGACTTCCAAGGAAACCGACCGCGCCGGTAAGCAGCGCGTCGCCCACGCCGTCGTTGCGGATTTTGTCAAGATTCGCCGGAACGTTGTATTCGAGCGCTGAATAGTCGCGCTCTCCTTTTTCGGAGCCCGAGGGGGCGAAGACGTCGGCGGAGCCGCCTCGCTCCACAAGCGCGGCGAGTTGCTGCGGCGTCGGATATTCAAAAAGATTTTTAAAGACGATTGGAAATCCCGTTTCGTTCGCCTTGACGACGGCGCGCGCGGCGGATATCGAGGTTCCCCCAATCTGGAAGAAATCGTCGTCCGCGTAGACTTTGTCGAGCCCGAGCGTCTTTTCAAAAATTTCGCAAAAAACGGCTTCAACGTAGTCTTCCGGTTCGAGTCCGGTCTTTCTGACGATCCGCTCCGGCTTCGGCAACTTGCGTTTGTCGACTTTGCCGTTGGAAGTCGTCGGAATCGAGTCAATTTGAACGGTGACCGAGGGAATCATATAGGGAGGCTTCGCGGCGCCGATAAACGCGTTGAGTTTGTCGACGTCGATTTCTTCGTCGCTCGCGACGTAAGCCGCGATATACTTGCCGCCGAACGGATTGTCAAACGCCTGAACCGTCGCGTCTTTGACGCTCGGGAACCGACGAATAATCTGTTCGATTTCCGTAAGTTCGACGCGGTACCCGCGCACTTTCACCTGTTCGTCGCGCCTGCCGACAAAATCGAAGGCTCCGTCGGTCAGTTCGCGGACGACGTCGCCGGTTCGATACATGCGCTCGTAGGTCGGCTCGGAACAGAACGGGTTGGGTACAAAGACTTCCGCCGTTTTTTCCGGACGACGGATGTATCCGCGGGCCAGCTGTCTTCCGGAGATGCAAAGTTCGCCGCAGGCGCCGAACGGAAGTCTGTTTCCGTATTTGTCGACGACGTATAATTTAACGTTTGCGTTCGGATATCCGATCGGCTGATAAGAGCCGTCGTTTTTGACGCGATAGAGCGTGACGTAAGCGAACGTTTCGCTTGGTCCGTAACCGTTGTAGCACTCGAGTTTTTCCGGAGGATTGAACGGCGAGAGCTTTTCGCCGCCCATGAGAAGTTTCTTCAAGGTCGGACATTTGGCGTTTAGACAGAACAAACGCGCCAGTTGCGTCGTCATAAACGCGTTGGTTATCTTATTGTCGCGGAAGAATTCCTCAAGCGACCTGACGTCGACGCGAATCTCGTCGGGAACGACGTGCAGCGTCGCGCCGGTCAAAAGCGTCGAAAAGATATCCATGACGCTCGCGTCAAATCCGAAACTCGCGCACGACGCAACTCGCGATCCTCTGCCGATTTCAAAAACGCGCGTATGGTAATTTTCCAGACAGACGACGGTTCCATGGTCGAGCGCGCCGCCTTTCGGAATTCCGGTAGAGCCCGAGGTGTAGATCGTAACAAGCGTGTTTTCAGGCGTTATCTCGACGTCCGCGGGCTTGGCGTCGGGCAAAGTCGCGATTTCGTCGACGTATAGAACGTCTCCTTGAAAACCGTCGGCAAGATCGATCAAGTCGCGATCGACCGCGAGCAGTTTCGCGCCGACGTCCTCGATCATAAACATGATCCGATCTTTCGGATAGGTGGGATCAAGCGGTTGGTACGCGGCGCCCGACTTCAGAACGCCTAACGCTAAGATCGGCATATACTCGTTCCGAGGAACCAGGACGGAAACAAAGTCGTCGCGACCGATTCCTTTTTCAACGAGACGCGCGGCGATTCTGTCGGTGACCTCGTCAAGTTCGCGGTAGGTAAGTTTGACGTCGTTATAGACGACCGCCGCGTCGTCCGGATACTTCGCCGCCTGCTCGCGGAACAGTTCGACGACGTTTTTCGAAGCGTCGTAAGCGCGCTCGGTTCTGTTGAACGCGTCCATTTCCGCTTCGACGTCGGACGTAAGAATCGACGCGCTCGACAGTTTCGAACAGCGCATGAACTCCGAAACAGACTTGTCGAACGCGCGCGCGAACGTATCGACGAATTTTTCCGTGAAAAGCGCCCCGTCGTATTCGAGCTCGTAGACGAATTTTCCGTTCTTGAGAAAAACCTGGAACGTGAACGGAGCTTTTTCGCCGCCGGTCGGCGGGTCGATTCGCTTCGACGGACTGCCGCAGAAGGAGTCGAAGTTGAAATTGTCTCCCTGGTAGACGAAGACGACGTCGTTTCTAACTCCGTAGTTGCGACTCAGCTCCGCGAACGAGTAGACGTCGTAAGCCATGGAGTCGGCAAGTTGCTTGCAGATTTCTCTCGCGAGTCCGACGGGCGTTTTTTTCTCGACGTTGACGACCAGGGGAGTCGTCCTGACGAGCATGCAGACGACGTCGATAGTTCTGGAATCGTTGCGACCGTTGTAAACGGTGTTGAAGACCGCGACGTCGTTTGCGTTGTACCGCGCGAGCGTAAAGCCGAACGCCGAACAAAGCAGACCGTTGACGCTCAACTTGTTGTCGGCGCAGAACGCGAGCGTTTTTGCCGCGAGCCCTTCGCTTTCGTCGACAACGACGCGAACGCAACCCTTGACCGCCAGAGCCGGATCGGCGTCCGGCTTGGGCAAACAATCGACGTCGACGCCGTCGAACAACTTGTCGTAGAACTCGATCGCGCTTGCGTACGCTTCTCGTTGACGCTTGCGTTGTTCGAGCGCGGCGACTTCGAATCCGGTAAAGCGCTCGCGTTCGATCGTCTCGCCCGCGTAAGCCTTTTGGAAGTCGTTGAAAAGAATAGCCAGACTTGTTCCGTCGGCGATTCCGTGCCAGACGTCGAAAAAGAGATAGAGTTCCGAACCGTTTTGAGCGCGAATCAATTTGGCGCGGAAGAGCCGTTCTCCAAGAATCTTGAACGGCTTGACAAGATCGCCGTAAATCGAGTCGAACGAATCGACGGAGATCTCTTCGACTTCGTCTGGCGAAAAGACGAGCGAATCGTCGCGCTTTTGCCGGACGTTTCCGTCTTTATCGGCGAATAAGACCGTCATAAGGTACGGGCGCGCGTTGATTGTTTCCGCAATGGCGCGCTTGAGTCTTTCGTCGTCGAGTCGGGGGTCTAATTTAAGAATCGCCGGAATGTTATAGACGAGACTGTCGGGACGCGCGACGCTTTCGATGAAAACGCCTTCCTGCGTCTTGGTCAACGGATAATCGGGAAGAACGTCGAACGTCTCTTCGACTCCGGAGCGTTCCTGGATAAGGCGCTCGAGCTTTTCCACAGTGTCGGCGTCTTTGAAATCCTTGATTTGAAACGCGACGTCGAACTCTTTAGAAAGCAGCCAATTAAGCTTCATGCTTCCGATCGAGCTCAACCCGGCGGCATAGATCGACGCGTCGATTCCAAATTCGCGCGTTCCGACAACGTCGGCGACAAGATCGAAAATCTTTTGCTGAGTTTCCGTTTCCGGCTTGCGCTTTGAATCGAGTTTTCTCGAGGGAACGGGGAGTCTCCGCTTGTCGACTTTGCCGTTGACGTTGAGCGGAATCGCGTCGACGAGCGTCGTCGTCGCCGGTATCATATACGCCGGTTTCTCCTTGCCGATAAACGCGTTAAGCGCGTCGACGTCGAGATCCTCGTCCCCGACGACGAATGCGGCGAGAAACTTGCCGCCAGCCGGATCGTCGTATGCTTGAACCGTCGCGTCGTCCACGCCTGGAAAACGTTTGATAATCTGTTCGATTTCCGCAAGTTCGACGCGAAAACCGCGAATTTTGACTTGTCCGTCGCGACGTCCGACGAAGTCCAGCTCGCCGGACGTCAGAAGTCGGACGACGTCGCCCGTCTTGTACGCGCGTTCGTAGCCGGGCTCCTCGCTAAACGGATTGGCGACAAACGATTCCATTGTCTTTTGCGGTCGACGCCAATATCCGAACCCCACCTGGCTTCCGGAGACGCGCAACTCGCCGCAAGCGCCCGGAGGAAGAAGTCGACCCGACTTGTCGACGACGTGCAATTTGACGTTTCCGTTCGGCTTGCCGATCGGCTGGATTGGAGAATCGTCGACGACGACATGACTGCAAACGTATCCGAGCGTTTCGCTTGGACCGTAGCCGTTGACGAACCGAAATCGTTTGGGCGGCTCGAACGGCGCGAGTTTTTCGCCTCCGACCAAAAAACTCTTCAACGACGTCGAGCGCGTCAACTGCGCGAATTTTTCGCCGATCTGCGTCGTCATGAACCCGCAGGTTATCCCGTTGACGCAGTAGAATTCGTCGACTTTTTCCAGATCAAGTCTGATTTCGTCGGGCGCGATGTAAAGCTCGGCGCCGGCCATGAGCGTCGTAAAGACGTCCATGACGCCGGCGTCAAAGCTGAAACTTGCGTAAGAGGCGACTTTTGAACTCGAATCGATTCCCATGACCGCGCTGTGATTGCGATAGAAAGCGACCACGTTTCTATCGAGCAGAACGCACCCTTTCGGCTTGCCGGTCGTGCCCGAGGTGTAAATCAAAACGAAGGACGCGTCCGGCTTGACGAAAGCGCGAAATTCGGAGTCGTCCGGCAACGTTTCTATTTCGTCGGTAAAAAGAACGTCGCCGTCGAAATCGTCGATCAGATCTCGAAGAGACCGATCGCAAACGAGAAGTCTGGCTCCGGAATCTTTGAGCATATAATCGAGCCGTTCTTTGGGATACGAAGGGTCGAGAGGCAAGTAGGCGGCGCCGGCGCGCGCCACGCCCCACGCCGAAACGACCGCGTAGTCGTCGCGCGGCGCGAGGATCGCGACGAAACGGTCGCGCCCGATCCCTTTGCCGGAAATATACGAGCCGAGATTTCTGGACAGTCGGTCTAATTCTCCGTAAGTCCGCCGTCTGTCGCCGTAAGCGACGGCTAAAGCGTTGGGATTGCGCGCGACCGCTTCCTCAAAAAGGTCGACGACCGTTTTCGAGGCGTCGTATTCGCGTTCGGTCGCGTTAAACCGATCGATAAACTCACGATCGGAGTCGGTCGTAAAGACGATTTCGTCGAGCTTTTCGACGGTCGTCATTCCCTTGAGAATCTGAATGAAAAGAGACGCGAATTGACGGATATACTCGTCTGAATACAAGTCGTCGCGGTAGCTAAGACGCAAAATTCGCCTGTCTCCCATTTTAAAAATTTGCGCGTCCAATTTCGAGAGGGGGTCGTCCGATCGAAGCGCGACAGTCTCGGCTTCGACGGAATCAACGACCAGCGGATCGAAAAGATCGTTCTGGTAGACGTATTTAACTTCGGACGAAACCGAGCGGCGGTTGGCGAGCTTGACAAACGACGCGTCGGCGCAACTTGCGGATTCCCAGTAACGCGACTTAATGTCCTGGACGTATTCGGCGACGCTTTTGGAGTCGTCGATTTGAAAATAGAGCGGAAAGGTTCGAACGAACATTCCGGACGAATCGACCAATCCTTTGTCCCTGCGTCCGCTGGTCACGCTCGCGAAGAGCGTTTCGTTTTGATCGCCGAACTTCGCGAGCGCGTAGGCGAACGCCGCCAGGAAAACGACGTTTTCCGTGGCTCCGTTTGACGCGACGAGTCGACCGAGCGCTTTGTAATCGGCGTCGACGTCAACCTGTAATTCTCGTCTTTTTCCAGCGCGGCGCGACGCTTTGTCGGGCAGCGGACTGGAATCGACGTCGACCCCGGAGAGCAAATTGTCGAAATAATCGTATGATTTTTGAAGCGCGCCGCTTTCTTCGCGTTCGCGCTCTAATCGCGCGAAATCGAAAATTGTCGTTTGCTCCGGGGGAAGTTCTTCGCCGCGGTAGGCGAGATCAAGCGCGCGCTTGACGACGCGCAAGGTTCCTCCGTCGAAAACGACGTGATGGGCGTCGAAGAGAAGATAGACGTTTCGTTCGGTTTTAAAGAGTTCCGCGCGCGCTAAAACGCCCATGTCGAGATCAAACGGTCGGACGAACGACGCTCTTTTTTCGGCGTACTCCTCTTCCGTCGCTTCAAAAAAGACGGTTTTGGGCGCCCCGTCGGCAAGCAGAATCATCGAGGGCTCGCCGTTTTGGACGCGCGTCCTGACGGAAAACGCCGCGTAATGAGCGAAGACGGCGTCAAGAGCCTGAGCCAGACGGCGGGCGTCGATCCGATCGGCGGGAAAAACAAATTCGAAAGGACAATTGTAGGCGGTTCCGTCCGGATTCGGCGCGCACTCCAAATAGACGCCCTGCTGACTGTCGGTTAAAGGCGATTCGTCGAGGATTTCAAAAGAATTAAATTGATCGGCGTTCATTGCGTTCCCTTTCGTGTTGCGCGAAGCGAGCGCTTCGCCTTAGGTTTGCGAGCAATGATACCATAGTCGGCGACCGTTGTAAATTAAAAAGAGACGAAAACAAAAAAAAGCTCCCGTTTTTTTGAGTCAAACGAGTTTTTCGAACGGTTCTGCAAAAAGCAAGATTTTCGACCCGAGCGGATAGACGAGCAGCAAGCGACCAACGAGAACGCGTCGACGCTTCGAGCCGCGGTCAGAACGGCAACTCCGCCGTCCGTCTTGCATTTCCCCTGGCGGGAGTTTATACTCTAAGCGCGCGGCGCGCTAGCGTCGGCTTAAAAAACGGATCAACATAAGGAACGAAATATGCGAACGTCCTTTTTAACGTCGTTGGCGGCGGCGCTCATGTTGGCGGCGACCGGCATGACCTTCGCGCAAACTTTGCGTCAGAACGATAAGACCGTCTTTATCGAGGCGGAGTCTTTCGCGGATAAAGGAGGCTGGGGAATCGACACCCTGTCGGTCGATTCCGTCGGCTCTCCGTATTTAATCGCGCACGGCTGGGGGAATCCCGTCGCGGACGCCAAAACGAGCGTCTCCTTTCCCGCGCCGGGCGAGTATCGCGTTTTCGTCCGAACCCGCAACTGGGTCGCGCCATGGACGACCGATTACGCGCCGGGCAAATTCCAAATCGCCGTGAACGGAAAAAAACTCGCGACGGAATTCGGAACCAACGGCGACGAATGGGATTGGCAGGTCGGCGAAACCGTTATGATCGACGAGAATAGACTTGACGCCGAAATCGCGCTTTGCGACTTGACGGGTTTCGACGGACGCGTCGACGCGATCGTTTTCACCGCCGACAAAGACTTCGCGCCGGGCGACGATCTTGAGTCGCTGGCGTCGATGCGCAAGGACGCGCTTCGACTGCCGGACGAAATACCCGTCGCGGGAAACGGCAAAGTCTACGATCTCGTGGTCGTCGGCGCGGGTATCGCGGGAACGTGCGCGGCGGTCGCGGCGGCGCGACTCGGAGCGAGCGTCGCGCTTATCAACGACCGACCCGTCATCGGGGGAAACGGAAGTTCCGAAATACGCGTGCATCTCAACGGCGAGATCAACCTTCCCCCTTATCCCAACCTTGGCAATTTGACGCATTTAATGGGACCTCACGGGGGCGGAAACGCGCGCGAGGCGTCTCATTACAAGGACGGTCAACGTCTTAAACTCGTTCAACAAGAGCGGAATATCGACTTGTATCTGGGCGTTCGCGTCGACCGCGCCGACGTCGAAAAGTCGAACGGTTCCATCCGCGTCGCAAGCGTTTGCGGAACAAATATCGAAACGGGAAAACAACTTCGTTTCCTCGGCAAGACGTTCGCGGACTGCACCGGCGACGGGTGCGTCGGGTATCTGGCGGGCGCCGATTTCCATATGGGACGCGAAGCGAAATCCGAATACGACGAGCCGAGCGCGCCCGAGCAAGGGGACAAAATGACGATGGGCTCCTCCGTTCAGTGGAACACCGTCGAAACCGACGAGCCGACGACCTTTCCCGAACTTCCGTGGGCGATCCAATTCAACGAGGAAACGATTAGACCGTCGATTCACGGCGATTGGGACTGGGAAGGGGGTATGAACCGCGATCAGTGTTTTGAGATGGAACGCGTCCGCGACGTCGGACTGCGCGCCGCTTACGGTCACTGGTCGTATATGAAGAACCATACGCCCAAAGGTTGGGAAGACAAGGTTAAAAACCGAAAATTGAACTGGACGGCGTTCCTGGCGGGAAAACGCGAGTCGCGACGACTGCTCGGCGACGTCGTGCTGCGCGAACAGGACGTCGTCGAAGGACGTCCGTTCGACGACGCGTGCGTTGTCACGACGTGGTCGATCGATCTGCATTATCCCGAACCGTCAAATTTGAAATATTTTCCGGAGGACCAGTT
>CAMZEO010000094.1 GCA_947305735.1 uncultured Planctomycetales bacterium
AACGCGTCGTAAGGACGCAACCAACGCGTTTGGGACGCGAAACCGACGGCGGCGAGGGCGGAAGCGAGTTCGTCAAAGGGTCGCTCGTCGAATCCGTCGACGATCGCTCGCGTCTTCGACCATTCGCCCCGCTGGTAAAACCAGCTCCCGTAACGCGTTCGCGCGACGGTCGACTTTCCGGATCCCGACGCGCCGACGATCATTCCGATCGACCAGGGTTCTTCGGGCGAGGGCGGTTCGTCAAATTCGATCGTCGTAACGACTTCGCGCAAATTAGGCTTGTCGGCGGCTCCGACGATTCTCGCGACGCGCGCGGAATCCTCGACGGGGCTGACGAGTTCTAGTCGCGTTTTGGTCATACGTTGCACATCCTCGCTTTAAAACCTTCCCGCGTAAGGCGTTCGTACAGATCGTTCTGCGTTTCCTCGTCGCCGCAGTCGACCACGAGTTGAAACGATCGCGGAACGCTTTTGTCGTCTTCCTCGTTTTCGTCGTCGGGTTCCAAATATTGCGAAAAATCGTCGACCGATAAGTCGACGCCAAACGGCTCGAAATCGAACTCGAACGACTCAAGTTCTTGTTCGAGCAGTTCGTCGTCCCAGGAAGATAGTTCGTGAAGTTTGTTGTCGAGAATCCGGTAAGCCTTGCGTTCGTCGTCGGTTAAGTCGTCGGCAAGGACGCAGGGAATCGTCGCGAGTTTGAGTTTTAACGCGGCGAGATAGCGCGCGTGTCCGCAGACGATCGTTTTGTCCGGGGCGATCACGATCGGCTGTTTGAAGCCGAAGCGTTTGATCGACCGCGCGACGGCGTCGACGGCGGATTTGTTGCGGCGCGGGTTGTTTTTGTACGGTCGTATTTCCGAGAGGTCGTACTCGTAGACAATCATTTTTTTCCTGTTTGCGTTGTTGAACGGTCAAATCAATTAAATGGCCAGCGGCGTGGAGGCGAAGGAGCCTCCTTCGTCGTCGATCGGTTCGTAATCGGCGAGCCCCGCGAGCAGGCGTCGGGAAACGTCGCACACGAGCGCGGCGACTTGATTCCTGTCGAACGTCGCGGAGAGATTGGCGGCTTCGACGCGAACGAGTCCCAACGCGCGCGGTTCGCTGAATTGCGTCGGATCCCCTTTGAGCAGCCAAAGCGCTTCTTCGCAAACCGCCGCCACGACGCGGTCTTGCCAACGCGTCGAGCCGTCGGGAGCCGCGACGCGCGCTTCTTTTCGGAAGACGAACGCGCTCGCGATCAAATAAGACGCCTGCGCGAGGGCGCGTTCGCGCTCGTTTTCGGACGCGCTTGTCCACGCGTCGGCGCGGAGTCGACCGTTAAAGTACGCGTCGGCGTCTTCGAGGGACGCGACGGGGCGTTCGTTAGTCATCGTTCGCTCCTTTCGTTCCCTTCGCCTGTTCGGCGGCGCGGTCGTGTTCGAACCGCCGTATGAGTTCGTCGAACGGAAGCGGTTTCGGAACGACGTAGATTTTTGCGACGCCGTTTTCGCGGTAGATCACGGCGGTCGCCATGGGCGTCGGTTCGCGGAAGTCCATAGGTAAATCCTTGTTGTAAATGTGGATATAATCGATGAAACGCGACGTCAGGCGAGCGTCGCGGCGGACGATTTGAGTCCGGAGATCCGGCAGAGCGCCTGTTTGGCGTTCTTGAATTCGGCGGTGTATTCTCCGAGCAGAATCGCGCGGCTTCCGTCGACTCCCGGCGCGGAGGCGGGCTCGGTGTGCAACGCTCGACCTTTGAGCGGCACGAGCGCGAAACCTCGAGTGTCGCAGACCCAGACGTCGCCGTCGGGAATCGACGGTTCGACGATCACTTTCATGACCGCGCCCCCCGCGGACGCGACGAACTGTTCGACGAAAGTTCCGACGGTCGGGGAGCCTTGCGGAATATTCACCTGAGACGCCATGAAGGTCGAAATTACCTGCGCCTGACCGGTTCCGCAGACGATCGCGTCGGGAACGCATCCGGCGTCGGTCACGTCCTGGGCGGCGAGGTTGATTTTATTCATGGTAAGAGGCGCGTCTTCATACGTTCGCCCAAGTCCGCCCGACTGCGAGCCGAAGTAGTACAGTCCTCCCATGGCGCCGGGCGTCGACGCGGTTCGGCGCGTCTTGACGCCGAAAATCAACGCCGCGTTAATGCGTCGAACGATCGCGTCGGTCGCGTATTGAAGCTGAACGTTGACGGCGTTTTCCATACCCGCCTGATCGACCGCCTGGGCGGTGCCCGTCATTTCGACGTCTCCGCGAAAGATTTGCGTGAAATTCGATTCCGTTCGCGACTGCATGAAGAAGTCTTCGCCCGAGGTCGAGCCTTCCTGGATCGGGCGCGAATCGAAGACGAGAACGCCGCCTCCGGACGGCGCGTAAGTCGCAAGATCGAGCGAGGAGCCGTTGGCGGCGACGAATTCGGGAACGATCGTCGTCGAGGTTGCGGAACTTACGCGCAGGACGGCGGAATCGCCCTGAATATGGAACAGGTCGCCGACTTGCCATCCGGTCGAACTCGCGACGGCGAACGTTCCGGCGGAATCGGCGTAAGCGTAAGAGGCGAACGTTTTCGTCTTAGGCGTTTCGACGCCCTCGAGCCAGCAGTGTTCGGGGTTCGTCGCGCAAAGCGAGATCGGTCGCCCGAGGTCGTCGGTTCCGCGCGAGCGCGGGACGTTAAAGAGTCGGATAAAGCGCGGCGTTTGCGCGGCGCGCCACGAAAGCGCGTCGGAAAGATCGACGCGCGCGTTGAGAAGATCGAGCGTGGAAATAGACATAGAGGTCGTCCTTTCGTAGTTGGTTGGCGTGGAAAGCGAAACGTCGCGACGCTTCGCGACTTAGCGGAATCGTTCGACTTTTTGTCTCGGCGCGAAGTTCAGCACGTCGGCGAAATTCGTTCCCTCGAGCGCGCGTTGAAATCGTTCTCGGCTCGTGGTTCCTACGTCGTCGACCGTTCCGGCGGACGCCGCCGCGCCTTTGGAACGGTTGAGCCAGTGCGGCGAGAGCGCGAGTTCTTCTTTGAGCGCGTCTTCGACGGAACGACCGTCCCGAGTCGACGCGACGCCCGCGTCGTCGAGCTTGAACATGGGCGCGAGCCTTTTCGCGTCGCGCAGGGCGGATTCGCAACAGTCGAGCTTTCTGGCGGCGTCGACGATTTGCGCTTCGACGGTCGCTCGGTTTTCCCGTTCTTTGCGGATCGCGATTTCCTCGCGCAACGGTTTGATTTCCGCTTCGAGGGCGGCGACTTTGGCGGCGTTCGCCGCCGCGCGCTCGGCGTAGCGTTTGACGGAGGCTCTTAATTCGCCGTCGTCGGTCGTTTCGACGCGCTCTTCGACGAGCGCCTTGCATTTCTTTTCCAGCTCTTCGCGCCTCTTGATTTCGACGTCGACTCTTCGTTCCGCCTCGTTAAGTTTGGCGAGGTATTCTTCGGCGTCTCGATTGCGGAGTCGGAAGACGTCGTTTCCGGCGTCGTCGGTCGTTTTTTCGACCGCCTCGTCGATCGCGCGGTCGAGTTCCTCTCGGCTGGAGTACGGATTAAAGATTTTTTGCATTTTTATCGCTCCTTTTACGCGGCGCGGACGATCCGCGCTTTTGGTTTTCGCCTGATTATTGAGAGGACTCGTGGAATTATTCGCGATATTTTGGAGTTTTTTGAAAAAAAACGGTGTGATTTCCGCGCTTGCCGACAGTATTCCAACGAGCGCGACGATCGCGTTGTCGTTTTCGCGTAGCGTCGCGAACGAATCGCGCGAGAAAACGCCTAGCGTCTTATAGTTTTGTAAAATACTCGTAAAAACCAGGATTTTTAGCAAAATATACGAGTAGTCTAGCGTCGTCTATAAAGACGAACTCAATTTTTATAGCGTTTCCAGAGACTACGATATGTTGGAGAGATTATTTTCAGGCGAAAACGGGATGGCGGCTCGTCTTGTCGGATTGCTTGGGGGCGTCGGTCAGATCAAGATTCTTTGGAGTCCGACCGGCGACTATGAAATTCGCGACGTTCCTTACGCGATAGCGAGCGAAAAAGACGCGGAAGGTCCCTCGCCGACCCCCGGCGGACGGACGTGGGAGACTAACGCGGTTTCCAACGGACTTCGCCGGTTGGAATCCGAATTTTCGTGTTTCGTTCCTTCGATTTCTCTCGAGGCGGCGCCGCGCGTCGGAACCGATTTGTTCCGCGTCGACGGTCGGGATTACGCGATCGAACGCGTCGATTTTGTCCGCGCGGGAAACGAGGTCGTTTTATATAAGTTGACGTGCGCGAGGAGATAAGGAGAGCGCGATGCTTTCGAAACACGTTTTGGATTTTCTGGAACGCGCCGTTCTTTCGTTAAAGATACGCGGAATCGGTTCGCGCGAGATCGTTCGACCGAACGCGCTCGTCGACGTCGGTTCGTCGGCTCTTTATTTCGAGACGTTCGCGTCCGATTTCTCGACGAGTTCCGACACGGAAAAGAGCGTCAAGACGAGTTGCGTCGGCGCGATCGTCGTATCGAGCGCGCGCGGCGAAGGGATCGATCGCGTCGACGCGGTCGCGCAGGCGCTCGTCGATCTGTTTTCGAGCTACAACGAGAACCGATTTTCGGGGTGGACGTCGCGCGACGGGATCTATTTGGACTTCGGGCGTCAAAAGGCGTCCCGCGTATACGTCGTCGGGGTCGAGCGGTCGAACGGACTCGTCGTCGACGGCAGATATAAGACGAAGATATCCGTTCGACTGGAAATTTTCGAGGAGTAGAGATGACTGCGGTCAATCGATGGAACGAAGAAGGGGTCGCGCGCAAGAACAGCTTGCTGCGCGTTAAATTGACGTTGACGTCCAAAAGCGCGTCGAGCGCGGCGGACGCGGTCGTCGGAGATTATTACGAATTCAACTGCAAGGCGAAGACGCTTCCTCGTTGCGCCAAAGCGCCGACGTGGAGCGACGTTACGGACGATCCGAGCGAGCCGGTCGGGTACGCCTACGCGGGCAAGCCGGATCGGCTCGAAACGATCGAGTTGACGACCAGGACGCCCATTCAACTCACTTACGACGATTTAATCGAGCATCTCAAAGGCGGCGACGTCTTTACGTTGACTTACGTATACGACGATCCTCACGAGACTTCCGTCTATACGATTACGTTGACGAACTGCCAGATCGTCGGCGTGGAACCCGTCGCCGGCGGGAACGACGCCGGGTCGCAGACGACGATTCGCGTTTTGCCCGAGGGCGGCTCGGCGGCCAATATGCCGAGCGTAACCGTCGCCGCGCGACCGTCGAACTGAGGAGGATAGACGATGTTTGACATAAACGAATTTCTCAACGCGCCTTGCGTCGACGGGACGACCGTCGTCGAACATGGCGTCGAGACGTTTCGAATCCGGCGCCTTGACGGCGCGGAACGACTGCGATTCAACGACTTGACGTCCGAATACGACCGAATCAGGTTCGCGTTGGCGCGCGGTTTGACGTCGGATCCGGACGGCGCGTCCATCGGCGAAGAAAACGCCGCCAAACTGATCGAACGTTCCGGCGCGCTGGCCGAGGCTCTTTTCGCCGATATTTTCGATTTGACTCGCGAATCGTTGCGCAAGGAACGCGAGATTTGGCAAGCTGTTAAAAAAAAATAGCGTCGCCGTCGCTCGACGATTGCGCGTCGCTCGCGCGGCTCTATCGGTTTCGCCGCAATTTGACGGAGGATCGAATCCCGTCGCGTCGCGAGGCTCTTGAAGACGCCTTCCTGGCGGCGGCGGTCGCCGACGGACTCGCGCCGCCGGGACGGATGGAAACGGTTCTCGGCGCGATTTACCGGACGCTTGGAAGAATCGCGCTCGCGCAAGGCGTCGACATGACCGACGTCGCCCGAGAGATCGGAGAGCCGAGAATCGCGCCGCCGACGAAGTATCGCGCGCCGACCCCGGAAGAGCTTGAACGCGATGAAAACGAAGAAGTTAGAAGGGCGTTCGCCCCGACGCTGGAGATGGCGAAAGCGAGATTAAAGGGAACGAGCCGACGATCGGCGCCCGAATGAATCGGGTCGCGGTCGCGCTCCTTTGGGGGCGAGATCGCGATTTTTTTTTTAAAGAACGGTTTTTCGCTCTTCGCGAACGACGCGCCGTTTTGTCGCGCCCGCGCTCTTTTTTACGTTCGCGCTCGTTGCCAATTCTTTGCGAGCCGCTATAATTAACGATCGTCGCGCCCGAACGCGCGGCGTTTTGGCTTTTCGTCCGTCAATCCCTTCGGGAGAAAAACATATGTTCGACAAAAAAGAGGAATTAAAAGCGCTCCTCCGCGAGCGTTCCATTAAAATCGCTCCGGAAGGAGAATACTTCGTCCTGGCGTCCGGAAAGAAATCCGGGTATTATTGCGACGGAAGGTTGACGACGCTGGATTCCCGAGGAGCGTTTCTCATCGGCGAGGCGATTTTCGAAGCGCTCCGTCGGGACGAAACGTTTCCCGACGCCGTGGGCGGCATGGCTATTGGCGCGGATCCCATCTCCGCCGCGATTATTACGGTCGCCGGTTCGCAAGGCGTCGATCTCAAAGCGTTTATCGTCCGTAAGGAAGCTAAAGATCACGGAACGAAGCGATACGTCGAAGGCCCCGTCAAGGCGGGAGATCGCGTCGTCGTCGTCGAAGACGTCGTAACTACCGGCGGAAGCTCGCTTAAAGCGATCGATCGTCTCGAAGAGGCAGGGATTAAAGTCGACGGCGTGATCGCGATTCTCGACCGTATGGAAGGGGGCGCCGAAGCGTTTGCCGAGCGCGGTTATTCGTTCCGCTCGCTCTTTAAAATCACCGATTTTGGAATCGATCCCCCGCGGTCGTGACGCGCCTTCGTTCTTCAATCCCGACCGTTAAAAGGAAACGACTCGCGGAACTTTCGCGACGCTTTTTCTTTACCGCCGCGGGCGCGGTCGCGTCCGTCCGTTCGAGCGCGAAATCGACCCTTTCCCGGGATTTATGGAATCGCTCGGACGCGTTCGCGGGCTTCTCGCGGCGATTCAAAATTGGGGTTGACGCGTCGGTTAGTTTTTACAAGGGTTCCCGTTAACGATGGATCTTTCTCAATTCGACTGGAAATTCAAGCTCTTCGGGTTTCCCGTGAGAGTCATGGTTTCGTTCTGGCTTATATGCGTCTTCTTTTCTCCGTTTTCAACGGGACAGAACGGTCCGTGGCTCTTCGGTCTTCTCGGCTGGTCGGCGGCGGTCTTTCTTTCGATTCTGATCCACGAACTCGGACACGCGTTCGCCATGCGCAAGGTCTACGGCACGACGCCGACGATCGACCTGGGAATCGGACGCGCGTCGAGGGGAGCGTTCGTCTTCGGCGGACTGACGTCGTCCTACTCGAACGACCAGGTTCCGATCAAGCGCGCGCTTACGGCGGCGGCGGGACCGGTCGCGGAAATAACGTCCGCCTTCGCGCTCGCGCTCGCGCTTATCCCGCTGGGGTTCCGGTTCGAGTTGACGACGATTTTCGGATTCATCCCGACGATTACCGCCGACGTCAATTCGTTTTTGTTCTTCGGTTCGGCTCCGCTTATCTACTTCGTCTATTGTTTCGTCGAAGGATTCGTCTGGGTGGGCGGCGTTTGGGGGCTCTTCAACCTGGCGCCCGTCTTTCCCTGCGACGGCGGACAAATCCTTCTTTCGGCGCTTGGGCAGACGATGGGCGCCGTCGGCGTTCGAATCGCGCTGTTCGCGTCGATCGTCGTTTCGGTCGCGCTCGGCTATCTTTTTCTGAGAGACGAAAACTGGTTTATGACGTTCTTTTTTTTCTTTTCGGCATATCAGAACTATCGACTTCTGGCGTATCGGAGCCCGCGTTTCTAGGAAGTCGACGATTCAAAACGGCGCCGGATTCGCCGCGCGCTTCGATTTATTTTCCGGCGCCGACCTTGTCGATTTCTCGAAGATAAGCGTCGACGACCGTCTTTCGGTCGAAATTCGCGGCGATTTTTTCGCGACCGCGCCGCCCCATCTCGCGACGCTCTTCGCGCGTTCTGTCCAGAAAGCGCCAGATCGCGCCGAGCAACGCGTCCGAGTTTTTCGGCTCGAATCCGAAACCGGTGTCTCCTTCGTCGAACGTTTCCGCGCACCCCGGAATGTTTGACGCGAGCAACGGTCGACCCGACGCCGCCCCTTCGAGCAGAACGTTCGACAAACCCTCGTGATAGCTTGGCAACACGACGGCGCTCGACGTCGCGATATAAGGCGAGACGTTCAATTGATATCCGAGATATTCGACGATCCCCTCTTTGGCGGCGGCGACGACTTGTCCGTATTCGGGACATCGACGTTCGGGCGCGCCCAGAATCCTGAATTTGACGTCGGACCGACGGTCGCGAACGACGCGCGCGGCGTCGATGAATTCGACGACGCCTTTGTCGCGCATAAGCCGACCGATGAAAAGGAGTTCGATCGGATCGTCGGAACCCGGATATTCCAGATACGGAAACCGTTCGAGATCGACGCCGGATCCGGAAACGCGAACGATTTTTTCGGGACGCGCGAGCTGGTCGTCGACGACTTTGCGCGCGATCGCTTCGTTTTGACAAAAGACGCGCGCCGCGCCCCCGAGTCCGACGCGATAGAGCCAGGAAGAGACGACCCCGAGAACGCTCCCCGCGTTCACGGCGGAGCCGAGACCGGAAATCGTCGCCAGGTAGGGAATCTTCGCCTGTTGACACGCTCTGCCGCAATAGACGTTCGGCTTGATCGTAAAGGTTAAGACGAGATCGGGGCGAATTTTCGCGAGCAACCGCTTGTAGAACAGATACAGCGCGATATCTCGGACTGGATTGACGCCGCGGGGATCGATCGGGGTCGAAATGATTTTCGCGTTGGCTCCCTCGAAATATTCGGCGCGAAAGTCTTCTTCAAACGACAGATAGACGTCGTCGCCGCGTTTAAGCGCCGCGGAGACCAGCTCGCGTTTGAAGTCGTATAAAACGCGCGCCTGATTGATCGCTATTAGGATTCTCATCGTTATTCTCTCGTCGTGAAACGCCCCTTTTTCGTCCGGACGCTTCCATTGTACTCCTTTCGCGCCTCTTTTCAAGAGAACCCCGCGCCAAAGCTGAAGAGACGTCTTGTCCGCCGGGCTCGTCGATCCAAAGAACCGACGACGACAAAAAAACCGCGCGACGTCGCGAAAGGACGCCGCGCGGTTCGGGTCGACGCGAGTCGTTCAGCGCGCGGGATAGAGAAGCTCGGGAGCGTCCGGCGCTTCTCCGACGGTCGCGAGACGGCGCTCGAGGCGATTTTGTTCAAGAAAAACCTCAAAAAACGCGCGAGGATTCGATTTCGATCGCGTTTATTTTTCTTCGGGCGCGGGTCCTCCGGGTCCGCCCATGCCGGGCCCTCCCGGTCCGCCCATGCCGGGTCTTCCGGGTCCGCCCATGCCGGGTCCTCCGGGTCCGCCCATGCCGGGACCTCCGGGTCCGCCCATGCCGGGTCCTCCGGGTCCGCCCATGCCGGAACGCGGACCGTTGGCCGTCGCTTCTTTGACGGCTTCTTTGGCGGCGGCAAGTTCCTCGTCGTTCAGGAATCCGTCGGCGTCGGCGTCCGCCGCGCTAATCGCTTCTTTTGTCGGAGGGAACATTCTGGCGCTTTCGAGCTTCGACAGATCGTATTGTCCCTCGTCGTTTTTGAGTTGATCGAAGATCCGTCCGATCATATTCGCGCGCCGAATCTCTTCCAGCGACTTTTGTTCCTCTTCGTTGAGAAGACCGTCGGCGTCCGCGTCCGCTTCAGTCAGTTCGGCCTTGAGACGTTCTTTGAATTCGTCGGGCATTTCCGAATCGTCAAGTTTCGCGATAACGACGTTCCCGTTCTCGTCTTTAAGATCCTCCGTCGGATTGCGACGGGGACCGCCCATGCCGGGTCCTCCCGGTCCTCCCGGTCCTCCGGGACCGCCCATGCCGGGACCTCCGGGACCGCTCTGTTCCGAGTCGCCCATGCCAGCCAACGGGTCGGGAATGGAAGCGATGTAAGCCGCGAGACGATCGTGTTCTTTTTTCTTCTGATAGTTCGGAACGGCGAATCCGAAAACGTAGACGGCGACGGCGACTACGACTGCAATGACGACAATCTTTTTCATGGCGCTGCTTTCTTTCGAGCTCTAACAACCGGACGTCGTTTCGACGCCGGACTCCAATGTCAACGACCTCATTGTAGCGCCTTCGTAAGGAAAAAGCAAAGTTTTTTTCAAAAAACGGACGACGAAGACGCGCGCTCTTTGTTTTACGGACTCCGCCGCGACGTTTCCGGCGGTTTTCGGACGAATCGTCGATCCGTCGTCGACGGTTGACGCCGTTTCGGAACGCCTCGCGTTGAGAAAAAGATCCCGAGGGTTGAAAAGCGTTTTCGACGCTCCTATAATAGCAGTTCGGCGCGGCTCTTTGCCGCGACAAACGACACGATAATTTTAAGGATAAACATCATGAGACGTCAACAGTTGAAAACAATCGCGTCCGCGTTCGTCGTCCTGACGCTCGCGGCGTTCGCGACAAGTTCCGCCGCGACGGCGGACGTTCCGTCGCAATATCCGAACGACGAGCCGATCGACGCGGTTCCTCGAGAGGTCGTCGGTTACGAATCGCTCGGCGTTATCGACTTCTCCGATCCGCAAACGACGCTCGACGGCTGGGTCGCGCGCGACGGCGTCAACTTGTCGCGCGGCGAAAAGACGCTCGTTATCGAGTCAAGCGTTCAGGATCCCTATTTTTTCAGTCCGGCGCTCGACTCGTTTCTGTCGAAAGACGCGTTCTCGAAAACGTCGCCCAAGACGCTGGTCAAATTGACCGTTCGACGCGAAAACACGGGCGTCGGGCAAATTTTCACCGCCGAGGAAGCCAATCCGGACTACAACGAGGGAAATTCGGCGCGTTTTGAACTCGCGAAAGACTCCGATTTCCACGAATACGTCGTTCCGCTCGACGTGAAAAGCCCTATTCTTAGAATCCGCTTCGACATAGGCGGCGACGAGGGACTCGCGGAAATCGCGCGGATCGAACTGATTCGCGTTGTCTATAAACGGTTAAAATTCGGAACCCACGAAATTAAAGACGGAACCTTGACTTTCAATCTGATCAACAACGAACCCGAGCCTTCGATCGTCGTCACCGAACGACACGGCGCCGATCCGCGAAAGACCTATCCGAAAGGAACGTTTGAAGTCGGCGCGAAAACGCCGATCGACGTCTATTTCCCGCAAAAGAAGCCGTTTGAGGAAATCGAGATCGTCGCGACGCCAAAAGACGGCGGCGAGTCGATCAACCGCCGCTTCTTTGCGTTCAACGAACAAGCCGCCGACGACGGCGCGGGCAAAGTCGGCGCGATATTGAAGAGCGGCGCGGTCGAAGCGAGGTTCCAACAGGACGGATCCGGCGCGGAAATCTTCAGAAACGGCGTTCGAACGGCCGTTGTCGCGCCGCTCGTCTACGAAGAAGGGGACGGAGGCGCGATACTTCCCGACAAGACCGATTTTAGCAAGGCGGATCTAACCTCGGGAGCCGACGCGAAAGAGGATAAGTCGACGTTCCGCTCCGTCGTCGTTCGGGACGGCGACGGAAACGTCGTTAATCCGACTCGCGTCGTTCCGATTCTACGCTCGGCGTCCGAAACGGAGGCGGAATTCGCGCTCGTTCAAATATCGGTCGAGGACGCGCGCAAACGGCTCGACGCGATCGCGGAAGAGAGCGCGGCGTATAATCCCTGGGCGAAAGAAGGAGACGAACAAAAGGTCGCGCTCGTCGCGGGAATCGAATGCGGATCGCTTAAATTCAGAATGGACGGCGAGTTGCTGCGATTCGATTTCAACGCTTTGCGCGACGTTCACGCGCCCGTTGTTCGAACGCTTGGAACGATGGAACAGGCGATTCTGTCCGGCTCCGAATATCTCGAAAAGGGCGAGCGCAGCTCGTCGACCGCCGACCTCGAAACGCCCGAACATATCCGGTACGCGCAGCCCTGGTCCTGGACGACCGCGCCGTTCGCCTCGGTCGTTTCCGATCGCGGTTCGGTCTCGATTCTGTACGACGATCCGACGAATCAAATTATCTTCGCCGTTCCCGACTTCATCGACGGCGACGCCAATTCCTCGCGTTTCAACCTTTGCGCTAAAAAGAGTTCCGGCTTGATTCGCGTCGCCGAAGCGTCGGAGCTGATCGAAGAGGCGATTCTGTGGTCGGTCAAGACGCGCGGATTGCCGGAACCGCCGACGCCGCCGTTTACGGGCGAGGCGACGGGGCGCCGCATTCTCGCGGCTTACGAGCAATCGGCGTTAAGGACTCCGAACGGATGGCAGCATGCGACGTATTCGTCCGATCCTCCTTACGCGTTCAAGCCGTTTTGGGGAAGCGACGCCATCGGCGCGATTTGGGAAATCACGGGCGAATTTCCCGAAACGCCGTCGATGGAGTTTGGCGGCTCGCACCTTGCCAATTACGCGCCGTTTCTGCTGGTCGGCCGGGGCGACGAGATCGTCGACTATTTCGCGCGCCGGACGGACGAGATGATTAAGGGCATGCATCCGGACGGCTCGTTCCGCTACTCGGGCAAATTCCTCAAGGGGAGCCGGACGGACTACGCGTCGGGCGACTGCGGCGTCAAACTTTACGCGTTGCTCGACGCCTGGCGCAACACGGGCGATCCCAAAGCGTTGGAAGCGGGGCTCAAAGGGCTCGAGTTCGTCAACAAGCTCAAGACGCCCGCCGGAGCGCAGACGTGGGAGCTTTCGCTCCACACGCCCGACATTATGGGGTCGTCGCGTTGCGCGCTCGCCAATATTTTCGCGTACGAGGGAACCGGCGAGCAAAAGTATCTCGACGCCGCGCGACGCTGGGCGATCACGGGGCTTCCGTTCGTCTATCTTTGGGAAAATCCGGACGTCGCGCCGGGCGAACAGCCGATGATGCGCTACGCCACGATCGCCGTCTTCGGAGCCACGGGCTGGACGTCGCCGAACTGGATGGGACGACCCGTTCAGTGGTGCGGACTCGACTACGCCTACGCCCTTATCCTGCTCTCGAAATACGACGACGTCCTGCCCTGGAAGAAAATCGCCGAAGGAATCGTCGCGAGCGCCGAATGTCAGCTGGGCGACGACGTCGAGTCGAAAGGGATCTTTATCGGGCTTCTGCCCGATTCCTTTGATTTGGACTCCCAGAGGAAGAACGGACCTTATATCAATCCGGCGGTCGTATGGCAGTTGCGCCGAATGCTCGAAGGCAAGCCGACCAACGTTCAGATCGTCGACTGCGCCGGTCATAGAATCGCGTCTCCCTACCCGTCGCGCGTCGAAGACGGAACCGTTAGGATTTCCGCCCGAAAAGGCGAGAAATATCAGGTGATGATCGACGGAAAAGAGGTTCGCGATATCGAGTCCCAGGGCGAGGACGTCCTGACGTTCTAACGGTTGGAAAGAGCGCCGGAACCGGAACCGGCGCGAACCGTGAACGCAAGCCGAAGGGGGGGCGCGTCGAGCCGCGTTTCGATTGTTTTGACGTCGCCGCGCGATTCCGTTGTTCGGCGGCGTCGACATTATCGAGCCGGAATAGCCGCCCGTCGTTTTTCCGATCAAAAAGGACGGTCGTCCCGCTTGACAGGGGCTGACGTTCCGTTACAGTTTACGGGACGTCGACGCGGCGCGTCGGCGAACTGGAAAGCGGCGAAGCCCGCGAGTCTCGCGCGATTGATATTCGACGCGCGGGGCGTTTGAAACGACGAACTTGCGCAACTTTTTTACGAGGAAAAGAATGGGGTCTTTCTCAAAATTTATCGGTCGGTTTTCAGAGTCGTCGACGCGAGCGGCGGGCGAAAGGCGCGTCGTGACGGTTAACGGCGTAGAGGTCGCGTTCCATTGGTGTCCGCCCGGAACGTTTAAGATGGGGAGTCCCGAGGACGAACCGGGAAGAGACGTCGACGAAACGTTGCACGAAGTCGAGTTGACGCGCGGCTTCTGGCTTGCGGAGACGGAGA
>CAMZEO010000095.1 GCA_947305735.1 uncultured Planctomycetales bacterium
TTCGAATCGGGCAGGGCGTCGAATTCGACTACTCGACCGTCCACGCCGTCAGGACGATTCGGAGCGCCGGATACGACGTGATTGTGATCAACAACAATCCCGAAACCGTGTCGACCGACTACCTTTGCACGGACAAGCTCTATTTCGAACCGCTTTGCGTCGAAGACGTGATGAACGTCGTCGAGTTGGAAAAGCCGGACGGCGTGATCGCGACGCTCGGCGGTCAGACGGCGGTCAACCTCGCGCAGGCGCTTGCCGATCGCGGCGTTAAGATTATCGGAACCGACGTCGACGCGATCGAACGCGCGGAAAACCGCGACGCGTTCGAGAAGCTGCTTCTGGATCTCAAAATACCTCAGCCGCCGGGGCGCGCGGTGACAAACGTCGAAGAAGGCGTCGCCGCCGCGCATGAAATCGGGTTCCCGGTTCTCGTGCGTCCGAGCTTCGTGCTCGGCGGTCGCGCCATGCAGATCGTCGCGACCGAAGACGACTTGCGGCGCTATCTGAAAACCGCGGTCGTCATCGACAAAGACAAGCCCGTCCTGGTCGACAAGTATATTCGCGGCAAGGAAGTGGAAGTCGACGGCGTTTGCGACGGCGAACAGGTTTTCATTCCCGGAATTATGGAGCTTGTAGAGCGGACCGGGGTTCATTCGGGGGATTCGATCAGCGTCTATCCGAGTTACAGTCTCAGCCCGATCGTTAAGGAAATCATTCTGGATTATTCGCGACGTCTCGCCCTCGGGGTCGGAATCAAAGGTCTTTTCAATATTCAGTTTATCGTCGATAAAAACGACCACGTATATATAATCGAGGTTAATCCGCGGTCCTCTCGCACCGTTCCTTTTCTTTCCAAGGCGACCGGTTATCTTCTCGCCGATATCGCGACGCTGGTCATGTTGGGTAAAAATTTGAAAGAACAGGGAATTACGACGCTTTATCCTAAAGAGAAACGACGGTATTACGTCAAAGTTCCCGCGTTTTCGTTCTCGAAACTCAGCGGCATGGATTCGTATCTTTCGCCGGAAATGAAATCGACCGGCGAGGCGATCGGCTACGATAAGACGTTGCAGCGCGCCATGTTCAAGGCGATGATCGCCTCGGGAATGAAAATGGAGAACTATGGAACGCTGTTCGTTTCGCTTGCCGACGAAGACAAACGCGAGGGGATTCCCCTCGTTCGGCGCTTCTATGACATGGGGTTCAATATCGAAGCGACGATCGGCACGGCGACGGTTCTCAAGGAAAACGGAATACGGACGCGCGTCCGGCGCAAATTATCCGACGGAAGCGACGAGATCCTTAAGTCGATCCGTTCCGGTCGCGTTAGTTACGTGATCTGCACGCGACCGATCACTCCGGGACCTCACGAGGAAGACGGCGTCGCGATTCGACGTTGCGCCACGCAGAACAATATCACGACGCTGTCGTCTCTCGACACTGTCAAAGCGCTTTTGGACGTTTTGGAGGAGACGTCTCCGCGCGTTTCTAGAATCGACGAAGAGTAGAAGAGGAACAAACGATGCAATTTACAAAAATGCACGGACTTGGAAACGATTATATTTATGTTTACGGCGTTGTTCCGGAGAATATCGTCGAATTGTGTCGGAGGGCTTCGCAACGGCGTTTTGGAATCGGTTCGGACGGAATGATCTTTATCGAACCGTCGGACGTCGCCGACTTCAAAATGAGAATCTTTAACGCGGACGGAAGCGAGGCGCTGATGTGCGGCAACGGAATACGTTGCGTTGGCAAATACGTTTACGATAAAGGTTATACCGACAAGACGCGGTTAAGAATCGAAACCCTTTCGGGAATCAAGTCGCTTGAGCTTCACGCCTGCAACGGCAAAGTGAAAACGGTCGCCGTCAATATGGGATTCGGGATCGCTCGCGACGAGCTAAGTCTCGACGTAGACGGAGAAAAAGTCGTTTGCGCGCCCGTTTCCGTGGGAAATCCGCATGCGGTTATTTTCGTGGACGACGCCGAGAACGCCCCCGTTGAAACGCTCGGTCCTAAATTGGAGCATCATTCGGCGTTTCCCGACGGCGTCAACGTCGAGTTCGTCCAGGTTCTCAACGAGCGAGCGTTGCGCATGCGCGTATGGGAGCGCGGCAGCGGGATGACGGCGGCGTGCGGCACCGGCGCGTGCGCGTCCGTTGTCGCGGCTCTTGACAAAGGCTTTTGTTTTTACAACGTGCCTATTTCCGTACAGTTAGACGGAGGAACCCTTCAAATTCAAGCGACGCGCGAGGGCGTCGTTACGATGGTGGGGCCCGCTGAAACCGTTTTTGAAGGAGAATACGCGCAATGATCTTGCCAAATATGAATTACGCCGATCTTAAAGACTCCTATTTGTTCTTCAATATCTCGAAGAAGGTCAAGGCGTATGAAGCGTCGCATCCGGGCGTTAAGCTCTATCGCATGGGGATAGGGGACGTTTCCTTACCCCTTGCGAACGTCGTGATCGACGCGTTGCGCGAGGCGGTCGAAGATCAATCGAAAGCGGAGACGTTCCGCGGGTATATGCCCGAATGCGGCATGCCGGAATTACGCGCCGCTATTGCGAATTACTATCGCGCTCGAAACGTTCCAATCGAGGACGACGAGGTCTTTGTTTCGAGCGGCGCGAGCGACGAATTGGGCGATATTCTCGACTTGTTCGACCGATCGAACGCGGCGTGCATTGCAGAACCGGCGTACCCCGCCTACGTGGACGCGAGCGTGATTGCCGGTCGTAAAATTGTCCGTTTGCCGACTTGCGAAGAGAACGGCTTTCTTCCGGAACCAGCGTCCGATTTTGACGCCGATCTCCTTTACATTTGCTCGCCGAATAATCCGACGGGGGCGGTTTTTTCTCGCGACTTGCTCAAGAAATGGGTTGATTTCGCCAACGCCAGAGGCGCGATCATCCTATTCGACGCGGCCTACGAGGCGTTTATCGACGACGAATCGCTTCCGCGCTGCGTTTTTGAGATCGACGGGGCGCGAACGTGCGCGATTGAAATCTGTTCTCTTTCAAAAACGGCGGGATTCACCGGAACCCGGCTCGGATATACGGTTATTCCTAAGGAACTGGCGCGCGACGGCATGAACTTTAACGCTATGTGGACGCGCAATCGAACGACGAAGACTAACGGCGTGTCTTATATCATTCAAAAAGGCGCCTTGGCTGTCTTCACGCCCGAAGGTCAACGTCAAATTCACGAGAACCTTAACGTCTATAAGAACAACGCGAAAACGCTCATGAGCGCGTTGGACGACGTGGGGATCTGGTATTGCGGGGGCAATAATGCGCCGTATATCTGGATGAAATGCCCTAAAGGCATGGACAGTTGGGCGTTTTTTGACTTCCTCTTGAACGAATATCAGGTCGTCGGCACGCCCGGCGCGGGTTTTGGCGCGTGCGGAGAGGGGTTCTTCCGCCTGTCGTCGTTTGGGAACCCCGACGACGTCCGAGAAGCGGCGCGGCGCCTGCGGGATCTATGAGCGTATGAAAAAACGAGCTTCGCCGACGTTCTGACAATCGGCGAAGCTCTCGTTCTAACTTACGAAGCCCTAATGTGTTCCGTTATCGCCATGGCTGCGTCCACGCGGCGGGTCTGGTCTTCCAGCCAAGGCTTGGATCGTCGTCCGCTTTATAAATCTTCGCGCGGACGTAGAGGTCGTCGGGCTTGAGCGTATAACTTCCTTCGGTTCCGTTGACCGTCTCCAACACGATTCCGATTTCGTCGGAATACGTTTCGACTTTTCTTTCGGGAGTCGCGTCGCTCGCGGCGACTTCGACGATCTTGCACGTCGGATCATAGCCTTTTTTCGTGCCGACGAATTCGATTTTGTACGCGCCTTCTTCTTTAACGTCGATTTTTACGCTCAACGTTTTGCCGTCGAACGAGACTTCTTCAAAATCAAGACCGTTGGACGGGTACATGTCGCCCGCGAGAATCGCGTCGAAGAGCGCGTTTTGCTCGAGCGTCGCCGAGTGAACCATCGTCCAGCCCTTCGACTCTCCGTCGTAATTATGCCTGTCGTCGGAGCCCATGCCCAGGAGCAGGGGCTGGTCGTTGGTCGCGCGCCAGGCGTTGACGACGTCCCAAATCTGTTCCGGCTGCCATAAGTCCATGCGGCGCTTGTAGTCGCGGTGGATTCCGTTGTTAATCAACTCGAAAAGGCGAATTTGCGGATTGGCAATGAGCGCCGCCGGACCGTAGTCGTAGAATTTCCACATCGGGTGGTTTGCCGTAAACAGATACGGCGCTTCCGAATAGAGTTCCGCGCCTTTGGCGAACGTTTGACGAAGCTCTTCCGCCGGCTCTTCGATTATCTTGATATACGGAAACGTCTTGCGGACTCCGATGAAATTCATATGCACGGCGCGCCCGTCTACGCAACCGCCCGTCTGTTCGTAGCCGGGGATCATGATGAATTTATTTGGCTCGACAAATTGGTCGACCAGCTCGTCGAACGTCTTCATGCGGACGAACGTCTTATCGCCGACCGTTCGCGTCTGAACGGAGTCTTCGCCAAATCGATCCCGAGCCTGTTGAACGACTTCCGGCGTCAGCTTGTTGGCGGGAACCTCTTCGCATTGCATCGGCTTCCAGAGGGACGTTTCCCCTTGAAACGCTTTTTTGATTTCCGGCGTTACGGTTGGCTTCGACTTAAACGAAACGAAATGCAATTCGTCCGACTGGAAGCAGTTATGATCGGAAGGACAGACGAAGTTGTAGCCGCGCGACTTGTACCAGTCGATCGCCCATTCGGGCAACGGCTCGCCGTCCGACCACTGGTTGTGCATATGCAAATTCCCTTTAAACCAGCGTTTTTGCGGTTCCTGAGCCGACGCGCGACGCGCAAAAAGACCGGAGGAGAGAAGGGACGCCGAAACAAGCGCCGACGCGCGAAGAAAATCGCGACGAGATAGTTGATTGATCATAGGTAATTCTCTATATAACAGCGTGTTGCGTTACCGAATAAAAAGTTGCCAGACTAAGATTTCGAGTTGACCGAGATCTGTTAATCCGCGCGATTGCGAATCTGACGTCGGATTGGAACTGAACTGACCCTGCGGGAGAAATCATATTTGGAGCTAAGCCAAATCTCGACGTCGACGACGGGGACTCCCGCAAATTCCGCAATCTCTTCGACGGACCAACCCTTGCGGAATAGTTTTTCAGCCGTCGCTTTTTTTCTTCGATTCTTCCTTGTTCCAACCCTTGTTTCCGTCAAATTTCAATTCCTTCTTCAAGTCGCCGGGCGGCGTACAACTCATCGTTAAATTCCGTGACGCACATTTGTTCCACATCCTCTTAATTGTCCTGGAGAAACTGTTTAATTACAGAGTCGTCGGACATTTCCGCTAACGCATCGTCGATCGCCGACTCCAGATCGCCCCCATTGTTTTTCTGTTTTTCGATTATTTTACAGACAAACCACGAATAATCGTTCAACGGTTTGCATGAGTCGAGCAACTCCCTGTTGCGCCCATAATTGATATTGATCGTCAAAACGGTTGCTTCAATATCAGGTTTAGAGCCCTCTTTAAAGCTATCCGAAAGTTTGAGGACGACTCGATCTTCCTTGTTGTCCGGACCGTTGTAAAAGCATATGCGTCCCGGCGTCGGCGCCTTAAGCAAGGCGGAACTGTAAATACGGTTCCCAAACCTTCTTGCGAATTTTCCGTACAGCGCGCCTCCGTAAATAAAGAATCATAACGGCATGTTAGGATTGAACGAACTTTGTCGCTCGTACAAATTCATCTTGTCGTTGATCAAAAACGAGACGTCGTTCTTCATATGCATACAAACGACGTCCTCGATCGTGTTGAGCGTTATGTCGTTTTCGTCGGTATAATTCGAACCGTTGACGGCGTTATAGAGGCTCAACGTCCATTATTTGTTTTATTGGGATTGCCAAAAATGAACTTAAAAAGCCGATCTTTGTACCGGTTGTTTACTGGCGCATTGGCCTCTTCCTCCGCGCCGTTTATTGTAGCCGTTCCCAATCGAGTTGTCAAGGAATCGTCGACCGCGCCTTGAAACGTCTAAATTCGCGTTTGGGCTTACTCAAAAAAACGACCGCTCCGTCGCGTTTTCGCTTGGGGCGGTCGTTTTTACGCTTAGGTTGAATCAATCGAAAGATCGTTTGATTATTTCGTTAGATCGTCTTCGCAAACGACGCGGAATCCAACGTTGAAGACGCGCTGCCAAGACTCATAGTCGCGCCGCAGTCCGGCGCGAGCCCATTTCGGACGATCGCGCCACGAGCCGCCCTTGGCGACTTTCTTCGCTTCAAGGTTGCCGTCGTTGCGTCCGTCGTCCGCATTGTACGGATACGCTTTATAGTCGGAAGCCGTCCATTCGGCGACGTTTCCGAGCATATCGTGAAGCCCCCACGGGTTCGTCGCGTAGGATCCGACGGCGGTTTCAATCATATTGCCGTCGTCGACGCCTTTGGCGCGCGGAATGAAGGCCCGCCACTCGGGCGGATTTGCGATAGGTTGCGGGTTGACTCCCTGAACGACGAATTTGGTCGTTTGGTCGTCGGAAAGGTTCTCAAGTTTGGAGAAGTCCGCGTCGACGTCGCCGTACCACATTGGGGTTTCGGCTCCGGCGCGCGCCGCCCATTCCCATTCCGCTTCGGTCGGAAGGCGGAACTTTTTGCCGGTCTTTTCGCCAAGCCATTCGCAGAATTCGGACGCTTCTTTCCAACTAACGCGAATGACCGGTTGGTCCGGTTTGTTTGCCGGATAGCCGGGCAGGACGTGGTCTTTCCACCACTGGTCGATGAAACGGCTGTCGTGGGTCGCGTCGAAGAGCGCGTACATCGCGTTGGTCGTTTCGGTCGTCGCCATCCAGAACGGCTTGTCGACGGTTACGGCGCAGCGCGGGAATTCGTCGTTGAAGCCGTTTTCGTCGCCCATGACGAACGATCCGGCGGGAATCTTGACCATGTCGAACGAAATATCGTCAGAAAGAGTCACGGTCGCCGTTTGCGCGTTATGAACGCTCACGCCGAACGCCTCGCCTTTTTTAGCGGCGTCGTTTGCGGGTTTCGTTTCGCCCTGCATGGCGCGCGCCTTTTCCGCGTCGAACGGCCAGTTGGCAACTTTCGGAGCGCCGCGATCAAGTTCGGGCTCTTTTTCCGGCTTAATGAACTCGGGACGATTCTTCTTGGCGTCGTCGTAGTAATACGCGTCCGTTTCGTAGTTCAGGTCGTTGTCGGCGTAGAGCGATTTGAGTTCGACGTAACGTTCGGCGACCTGCTTGATCGCGCTCGTGCCGCGTTCGCGACCCGCCTCGCTGATTTCCGTCCAGGAGCCGAAATATGGGACGTTCAGGTCGATCCAGCAGTAGAGCCGACGCCACGCTTCCTCGTCAAGTTTGACGTTGTGATGTCCTTTTTGAAGCATTTGCACGAGTTCGGACGTCGAGACGTGATATTCCATCGGCTGGAAGACGTGCACGTCGCTTTCAGGACCGGGACGTCGGACGTACGGATGAAGCGCGTGATACGCGTTCGAGAAATTCTGGGGACCGCGCGACGTGTCCGCGAAATTAGGACGGTCGGGCTTGGAGCCGTCGTGGCAACCGACGCAGAACTTGTCGAGAATCGGCTGGACTTCCCCTTCAAAGGAGAACGGACGATCGGGCCCGTAGAACTCCGTAATATCGACGGGCGGCGTGTTGCGCGCAATCGTCGTTTGAGTCGGAGAGACGTCGTTTTGCGTTTCATGGCAGCCGATGCAAGATTCGTTTTCACCCGGCATACCGACGAACCACGAGCGCATCGTTTGAACGGCGGCGCCGTTTTCGTCGAGCGGCTGGACGACGATAGGCGTGTTGGCGGGGATCTTGAAGGACGCGCTGCCGTCTTCAAAGACCGGAACCTCGCCCAACATACGACGACCGTCCCAGCAACTTTCGAGCCCGAACGCGTCGTGTCCGCCGATTCCTCGATATCCGTAGCTAACCGCGAAGACGCGCAGTTTCTTAACTGTTCCTTTGGGAACTTTCGGAAGCCCCTGACCAAAATAGACGTCGGTGATAAAGACGTTGGCGGTCTTTTCGCCGGGGACGGTTCGATCCTGCAACACCGGCGGTTCTTCGCGTTCAATAACCGCGAACGGCTCGAGCAGGTGCGCGCCGTTTTCAGAACGCAGACGAAGCATATTGTCAAACGTGTCGACAAGATAGATCGACCAGGGTTCCGAAGGCGTCATGCGGCAGGAAACCAGGAAATGATCGTCGTCGAGCGGATACGGGAAGAGAAATTTTGGCCACGAGTTGTCGACAAGTTGGTCGATCGTAACGTTCGCCGGCGGATTGTCGCGACCGGGAATACGCTGAACGACTCCCTGGGTTTCCTGACGCCCTTTGGACGGATCGAAAATTACCAGTTCGCCTTCGCGCGCCACGCCGTGGTGTCCGGAGACGATTCCGACGAATTTTGACGACTGTCCGGGGATGTTTTTCGGATAGAACGTGCTGTTGGGCCAGTAGGAACCGCTGCCGTAGTGTTCGACCTGGTTCGTGCCGTCCGGGTTCATTGTGAAAACGTAACGCGAGTAGTAGTGCGTGATGTCGACGTATTCCCAGCGCAGGTACATGATTCGACCGTTCGGCAGAATCGTCGGGTTCCAATCGTTGTCCTGTTCGAACGTGAGCTGACGAACCGTCTTACCGTCTTCTTCAACGCGATAGATGTTGCCGACCAGCCCGGAGCCGCCGATGCACGGAATACCCATCATCGACGCGGAAGAAACGAATATCGTCGAGCCGTCGGGAACGTAGCAGCCTTCGACGTTGTCGACGTCGCCGCCCATGTCGGGCGTTACCTGACGCAATTTGCCGTCGTCAAAGGTGAGTTCGTAGACTTGCCAGGTGTTGTTTTCAGAAAGCGCGGTAACCAGGCAACGGTCGGCGTCCCAGTGGAGCGAGATGTTGCCGATATACGAGCCGCGCGGACCTTTGACGACTTCTTTCATCGGTGCGTCAAGGTCGTTCATGTCAAGGAAAACGAGCGAGTCGTCGTATTGCCCCTTGCCGCGCGACGCGTCGGAGATCCAGTTCGACTGGAGCGCGGGGTTGTTCGTTTTGCGCAGGAGGACCTGATCGAAATCGGAAAGAATCGGGTGCGCGAGCAGGACTTCGCGACGGAACGCGTCGTAGTCTTTGGCGATCGCGACAAATTCTTTCGGATCAAGATTTTTTACGGCGAACTTCTTTTCGAAGGAATCGAAGCGTTCGACCCAGTCGACGTCGCCGACTTCGTCGCCGTAGTTTTCGATCATGGAGTCGATCGCGAGTTTGAGCGAGTCGCGATGTTCAACCGCGAAGGCGACGTCCGGACCGAGTTTGTCGAGTTCGGCGCGGATTTTGCGCGCGTTGAGCCGCGCCTGCCATGCTTCGCGTTCTTCCTGCGAATCAAAGAGTTCGGGATCGTTGACGTCCGCGAGAACCTGCAATTCGAGCATTGAGCCCCAACTTTCGGCGGCGCTCTTCGCTTTGCCCGGCTGACCCGATTTAACGTTGTACGTTCGCCAGAGCTTGAATTCGATCCAGTCGTACGTCTGATCGTTGATCGCGCCTTCTTCCGCTTCGATTACGGACATGAACGCGCCGTTGTCGCGTCCAATCACGTTCTCGCCGGAGGTGAAGTTTGGCTCGGCGGCGAATTGCGGCTCTTTGCCCGGATTTTGCGCGTTGTTGGTTAATCGAACTTCCCAGTCCTGATTGCCGCGCGCGTCGATATTTCCGGAGAAAATACGAATCGAGGAAATTTTACGAGGTTTGCCAAGATAGTAGACGACGCGCGACGGAGCGCCGTTGGTCGCGACGCGGCCTTCCCCTCCGTACGTTCCCGCAGAGCCGTCCGTCAACATGCCCGCGCCGTCGACGGCTTCGGCTTTGACGAGTTTCGCGCCCGGAAACTCGAGAAGATTCAAGTCGGCAAACGCGGCGATCTCTTCGCCCGCCTTGCCAAAATTGGACGGTTCCCAGCCTTGCGTCGTTATTTGGGCTTCACCCGCATGGCATGCGCCGAGACAGCAGAAAAGAGCCGCCGCGACGGTCGGAAGTAGTTTTTTCATCGTTAATTATCCTCAACGTGTTGTTCTATTGACGAAAGCGCCGCGAAAAGCGCTCCCGCGCTGATTTTATTCCTACGAACGGACGAATACAAGGGTTGAGAACGTTTTTTTATTTTTTTTTGCGCTATTGCGCTATAGTCGCGCGGTCGTACAATCAAGGCGGAGTTGTTAGAAGTAATCTCATAACTTCCGTCAATGTTTCCTGAACGAATATGGGAGATTTTAAGAACTTTCCATCAATTTTGGATCTTCTCCATTGGAGGGATTTTTCAAAAAACTGAGGAAAGTACAGTTTAAACCGCAAACAACGCGAAAAGCTGTTTTCAAGTTTGTCCGCTAGTTCCCCATTGTTGGAATTTTAAGCAAACCTTTTCCATTAGTTTTTTTTAGCGGAAATCGACGCGACGTCGATTCTATAGACATTCGTTTTGTCGAGAATTTTCGCGTCGTATTCCGGCGTTCCCCGGAACTGATAATGTTCCATAATACTATTGAGACCGTCAATTTTTTCTCTTCCTTTGAGTCGCGCAATGACTCCGGTTCCGACGACGCTTTCGTATCGACAGCTCCATGAACAGGCTGCGGTTTGATTTTCGTTTTCGAAACCTATTCCAGTCGTTCGATCCGTTTCCCAGCCGATTTTTCGGGCGTCGCTTGATTCGATCAATTCGACTTTTCGTCCTTTGGTCGCCGAATGAAAGAAGAGCGCGAAACGATCGTTTTGCAAGGAAAAACCGTAGTTGACGGGAACAATATACGGCTCTTCGGACGTTGGAAACGCAATTCGGAGCGTTGAACAATTCGACAGGATTCGCGCTATTTCATTGACGTCGGAGATTTCGCGTTCTTTTCTTCGCATGGGGAAACCTTTTTGACGATTGGTGGTTGGCTTGTCGTTACGACGAATTGGGCGTCGTTATGAAAATCCCGAAAGCAGAAAACGGCGTTATGACTTTTTGTGGAAAGTGAAAATGACGATTCGCGTGATGTTGACTTTAGGAAAAAACTTCTACTTTTGTTCCCTTTACGTATTTGCGAAGGTCTAAAAAAGCGCGAAGAGACCTAAATCTCTTCGCGCCCTCTGCGGAATGGAAACTATGCTTTAAAGACGCTTAGTTCCGTTTCATCGCGGCGGCGAGGATGGCGGAAGTCGTCGGGCGCATAATGCGCGGGTCGACCTGTTCGCCCTGTTGGAGCGTCGCGCGAACTGCTTTTCCGGAAATAAAGACCGGTTTTTCGTCTTTGTGAAATTCCATCAAATCGACGCGACCGATCGATTCGTAGTAGGCGGCGAAACCTACTTTAAGCGGTTTTTCCTGAAGGTCGCCGTTGAGATTATCGAAGATTTCCTGCGCGTCGAAATCGCCCCAAATCGCCGTTCCGTCTTTATAGGGCGCGTCGGCGTGTTTGCGCCCGATGATGATGTCGGTGAATCCGAAGTTCTGACGATAGATCGCGTGCATGACCGCTTCGCTTGGTCCGCCGTAGAACATCTTGATATCGAGTCCGAGCAGGACGACGCGATCCGGAACCTCTTCGCCGAGTTTCTTCCAGAGCTCGACGTCGGAATCGCCTTCGCCAAGCGCGCGGTCGGCGATGAGTTTTTCATACGTCTGCATTCGGATTTCCGCGTTGACGTCGTCCCCTTTGGTCTCGCCAACGAGCGGATTGAGGCACGCGCCCGCGTTGCAACCTTCTTTGAGGAGCTTTTCCAGCCCGTAGACGAGCGCGTATTCATGCGCGCGGTGCAACGGGTTGCGCGTTTGGAACGCGACGACGCGATTCCAGCCGCGTTCGGCGATCAGCGCGCGAACTTCTTTCGGCGGGAGCACGTATTTCCCAAACGCGGGGTTCTTCTTTTGCGGGAAGACGTTGATCGTTCCGCCGAGCAGATAAGATTTGTCGGCGTCGTTGACGAGAACCATGTCGGCGCCCGGATGATCGCTTCGTTCGGTTTTGTAGACGGCCTTGAGATAGCGGGGCTTGTCCCACGGGAAGACGTCGGAAATTTCGAGCGTCGCGACGATTTCGTCGTTGTTTGTTAGCGCGACTTCTTGCCCGACTTTGAGCGTTTTAGCGAGTTCTTCGGCAACGGGCAACGAGAGCGGAATCGTCCACGCGTATTTTTTTCCTTCGTATTCGATTACGGCTTCGTCGAGAACAAGATTGAACGCGGCGGAATCCATCGGACCGGAAAGAGGGGTCAAACCTCCGTCGCCCCAACGATAGACGGTCGACAAGTCGGCGTCGCTGACGGGAACTTTGACCAGCGTCGCGGCTTTCTTCATTTGTTCGTCAATTTGTTCAACGGGAATAGCGCGGCAAACCGGTTCGGTTCGACCGCCGTGGTACAGGATCAGGTCGCTCATATTCGCCTTTCATCGAAGGTCGTTCGTAGTTAAAAGGTCTCTCGCGTTTCGCGCTTGGAATCGGCGCGTTCCGCAACGGTTCTTCTCCCAGCTATTGTAGCGCGACTAGACGATTGGGGAAGGGCGGGAGGCGTCTTTGCGCTAAACTCGTCTTCGCGACGTTCGACAAGTAAAAATCGCCGAACGCCTCGAAATTTCTCTTGCTGAGACCTGGAAAATTTGTTAGACTCGCCTCGATCGCTCGCTTTGCGACCGGACTTCAGGAGCCCAGGAAAACGAACAAGGAAGGATTGGCATGACAGCACGGAAAATTGACGCGTCGATTGCGCCTTGGGAAGACGCGCCGTCCGATTCTGAAACCGACGTCGCCGTATACGACGATTTTTCCCAGTTTAATCCGCCCGAGTCTTTTGACGAAAACGGCGACGACGAACCGCTTTCTCCCGACAAAGAACCTCTTATCGACGAAATTGCCTCGGAGTTTGTCGGTTTCTGGAACGTGCTTGTGAGCAAGACGAACTGGGAAAAAGGGAAGGTGATTCACTCCTGGCGCATGAAGCTCGTCGAGGCGGGCATGCCGCGTCGCGTCTATTCGGACGACGCAATCGCGCAACGTATCGGAAACGTCACGCCTCAGCACGTGGGTCGGCTCCGACGCGTCTATGAACGATTTGGCGACGCCGAGACGCTTCCTAACTTGTACTGGAGCCATTATCAGGCGGCGCTCGATTGGGACGACGCCGACGACTGGCTTCAAAAGGCGTCCGACGAAAAGATTTCCGTCGCGCAAATGCGGTTTGCGCGTTGGGAAAAGACCGGCGCGAAACTCCAGCTCAAGCCGAAAGACGAGGATATCGTCGTCGCCGAAAAAGACGAAGACGTCAATCCGTACAACGACTCCGACGCCGACTTGACGGGCGCGATTCCTCCCCTTGGTCCCGGTCGTTCGGAGATGTTCGATTCCGACGCCGACGAAGAAGAAAAGAAACCTAAGAAGAAAAAGGACGCGCGGATTCAACAAGAGAGCGAATTAGGCGAGTTTGCAGGCGACGCGGAGCCTTGGGAAGGGAGCGTCGAACCGATTAGAACGCCGGAAGTACTCGACGCGATCGGCAAGCTCGACGATCTTCCGGACGACCTCATGGAAGCTCTTGAGTCGCTGAAACTGGCGATCATTTCGCACAAACTTGCCGGTTGGGACGACGTCAAGCCGATCCAAATCGCCGCGTACCTGAGCGAGTTCAAACGTTTGCTTGTTTCTGAAGAAAAATAAATCGACGTTCCCAATGTCCGCCGAACGCTCTCGCAACATAGTCTTATTGACGTCGACGCTCCTTTTCCTCGC
>CAMZEO010000096.1 GCA_947305735.1 uncultured Planctomycetales bacterium
GACTATGGTCGCCGTCGCGTTAAAATCAGGCTTGTCTTATATCGCCTTTACCGATCACACAAAAAACGTCGCGTCCGTCGGGGGAATGAACGACGCGGAGTTTTTACGCTATTGGGAGTATATCGACGTTTTCAACCAGAAGTTGAATTCAAGAGGCGCGTCGTTTCGAGCGCTTAAAGGCGCCGAAGTCGATATCCTGGAAGACGGCGGACTTGATCTGGACGACAAGACGTTGGCTCAAGCCGATTGGATTGTGGCGAGCATCCACTTTGGTAAAAGGCAGTCTCAGTCGAGAATTCATCGTCGGTATATGGACGCTTTTACCAATCCCTACGTAGACGTGATCGCGCACCCCGCCGGGAGAATGATAGGAACCGAAGAACCAATTGACGCGGACGTCGAGTTTCTTTGCGAGAGCGCGAAAAAATACGGAAAATGCCTCGAACTGAATTGTCAACCGCGTCGTTTGGATTTATGTATGGAATCCTTGATCGTCGCAAAACGTCACGGCGTTCCCGTCGTCATTTCAACCGACGCGCATTCTCCCGATCAAATGGCTTACCTGCGATTTGGGGTTCAACAAGCTTTTCGCGCGGGATTAACTCGCGAAGACGTGTTGAACACGCTGCCCGTTGAAGAAGTGTTGAAGAGACGAAAAAATCCGAGGCAAAATAATAGCTGACGCCAGTCTTATTTTATACTGCGCTTAATAACTTGAACGAACCAAGGCAAAACAGATGATCAATCGTTTTTTAAGATTAGCCGGTCAATTTTGCGTTCTGTTTTTAATTGTCATAGGTCCTTGGCGAAACGGAGGATCCGAACCTTCCGTGTTGCGCTGGTTTTTATACTTGACGGCGGCTATCGGCGTTTTGGCGTTGTTGTCTTTGTGGACGACTCCGACGCGGGAACGACAGAAGTTTTCGTATTTTCCCACGATTGCTATCTCCATTCCTTGTTTTTTAGGGTTGGCTCTTTGTTGTCTGCAGCTGCGTCCCCTTTCCGACGAAACATTAGGCGCGTTGTCTCCCCATACTCTTGAACTTAAAAAGGTTCTTTTGCCTAAGAATCTTAACGTCTCCTTATCCGAACTATCGGCGTTTGACGGCGACGACAGTTTGCGAGAGTCGCTCAACAGTTTCGGCGAGCTTGAGACTAACAGGGAATTTCTGGGAAAGACGTTTCCTTGGAACGAGTCGGAGACTTTTGATTTGGAAAGAGCGTTGATTTTAGATCAAGCGCTCGAAAATGAACTCCTTTCTTCTAATGACCTCGACCGTGATTCGACTTGGGGACGATGTATTAGCGTTTATCCTTTGGCCACGCGACAGAGCTTGCCTCTTTTTTGGGGGGCTCTTGTTCTTTTATTTTCCGTTTCCGTCTTATTCAACACGTCCGAGTCCCGAAGGATCCTCTTTAAAACGGTATTGTTTACGGGGTTGCTATTCGCTCTCCTGTGCATAGCGAAGAATTCTAATCCCAAAGCGATTCACTCGGGTTTTTTCAGTAAAATATGGGACAAGTATCTAATCGACGGTCGATACGGAACTTATGTTAACAAAAACGCGGCGGGCGGATATCTTGCGCTCATTGTCTCGACGTGCGCGTTTTTAATAGTTCGCGAGTTTTTACAATCCGTGTTCTGGGTTAATAAGGAACGAAAAGAACGAAAAGAAGAAGAGCGGCTTGCAAAATCCGAAAGCGTCTACGACATTAAATCGGAATCGCGTTGGAAGGTCGCGTTAGGCGACTTGTTCGATCTGTTTAACAGAAGATTATTCTTTTGGTTGGTCGTATTGGCCGTCCTCCTTGCCACGGTTTTTATGTCAATGTCGCGGGGCGCGTCCGTTTCTTCAAGCGCGGCGCTCGCTTTGTGTTGCGTCCTTGTGCTGGGGAAAAAGGACGTTTGGCGATATTGGTACGTGTTTGTTCCGGCGGTAATTTTTTCTATCGGCGTTATTTCCGCTTATAATATGGAGCAAAAGGTCGATAAACGAATGTCAACATTGGTTGATAAGGACGAATCAGGAAAAACCGCGTTGGAAGGCAACGCTCGATGGAAGAATTGGCAGGGAGCCTTGGAGTCGTCTAAGGACTATCGATTGTTTGGCTCCGGGCTCGGAACGTACTTTCTCTCAAATCGCCCCAACGACGTTGCGATGAAGAACGGGTATTTGTTCTACTATGCAGAAAACGTCTTTATTCAGACGCTGTTAGAAATGGGTTGGATTGGGTTGGGTCTGCTTATTTTGGAGTACGTTCTACTATTCCTGATATTAGGACGCTTTCTATTCGGTTCGCATGGCAACGACGCGTTTTCTCTTTCCGTTGGCGCGTTGACGCTGGTAACCGCGCAAGTTTTTGCCGCGTGCGCGGATTTTGGCAATTACTTGCCCGCAAATCTGTTTTTGTTCGTTATTCTTTGCGCCTGTGTTCTCGGGCGACAAAACTTAAAAATGTGGGATAATTTGACGTCGGCATTGACCAAATCGCAAACGTCTTTTGAAGCGGCTAAAAAATGGAGTTTTTGAAAAGGAGAGAATTATTCGGTCGCGTCTTGGCGTCGATCTGTCTGGCAGGCTCTTTGACTTGTTCCGCGTGGATCTTTAAAGAGAATTCCGACAGTATCACGCGTTGGAATTTACGATCCAAAGCAATTTTGTCGCCGGAAAAATTAGCGTATATGTCGAGCGGTTCGTTGAACGGAATTATTAAAGATTTTGACGAGTATATTGCGACGAGAGACGATTCTTTTGAAATTAGGTCAGATCTGGCTCGTTTAAAAACGTGGCAATATCAGTTAAGCGTTCTTGAAGCCTTTAAAGTCGCCAGACCAGATTTAAAAGAGGTCGACCTGTGGCAGTCTACTTCTCCTAACTTCTTACTTGACACGATTGTAAAATACCAAGCGATAGGTTTTGTAGTTCCAGTCGAAGTCATTCGAGAACGACAAGACGTCGTTAAGTACTTGTCTTCCGCAACGAAAGATTTGTACGCGGCTCGGAGGATTTGTCCGTTTTATTCAAAGGTCAACGAGCGACTTTTGTCCTTGCTGCCTTTAACGACCAATCTTTCCTGGCGCGACGAAAGACTGCTTGCGGAACTATACGCTCGACGAGCCGCGTCTCTTGTTCCGCACAGTTGCGCCGAATTGTTGAAAAATGGTTATTACCTTTCTTTTTACAAACTTTACGAGTTGCAAAAACTTTTTCTTAATAGATCATTGGAACATAACCTCGAGACGAGCGGAGTTATATTGAACACGCTGAGTCTTTCCACGCCGTCTTCACAACTTACGGAGACGCTTGACGAGGTTATTCCAAACGATCTTCAAACTATCTTGGAGGTTTATCAAAAAGCGTCAAAGTGGGGTAAGACTTCTCCCGTTTACAACGCCGTAAAGGCAAAATTTGATAAAACGCTCGCCGAAACGCCGGACGATTGTCGGGACGCGTCGTTTTACTATTATTCCGCCATATTTAACGAGAGTTTGGAAGAGTACGAACGAGCCGACGAAGACTATTGCAGGGCATTAGAATTAGAACCGTATAATCCGCAGTACTGTTTAGATCGAATACGTTTCCTTATCAAACATCGTAAAATCTTGAATAAGGACGTCGAATGCGTTCAGTTTATCAATAAGGTTCTCCCTAAATTGCGAGGCTCTTGGCGCAGATCCTGCGAAGACTATCTAGAGATAGCCAAAAAAAACGCGCTTGACGCGGATTCCAGGAAAAGAGCGCGAGAACGCGTTAAAAACGAACGAGAAATGGATGAACGCATAAGACAAATTAAGAAAAGCGACGTTGGGGACGATACTGATTCGCTTTCGGAGATTCCGTCCGTCGCAGACGAGGACAAAGGATTTGAACGCAGTTTTGACGAAGAATTAAGGTCTTTCGATATTGACGACGCGCTTCCGACAGAAGAGCGTTGACACGACGCTTTAACGGAGTCTTTTCGGGAGCGTTTTGATGTTCAATCGTTGAAAAGACCGTTTTACAGTTGACGACGTTAAGATGACGTTCGAAACGGTTGATCCCGCCTTTTGCACGGTTTTTTTAACCCTGCTAAAACGACCAGGCATGAAAATTTTTCGTCGCTTACAGTAACAATGATGGTCGTTTATTAACTCTTTACCATCCAGGAGAAAAGAATGAATCGTTCTCAGGTTTTTTTTACAAATTTTCGAACCAATCCTAACGAGAATCTTCTTCAAAAATTTCGACGATTGCTTGAACGCGCCGGATACGCCAAACTCGATTTGGACGGGAAATTTGTGGCGTTGAAAATTCATTTTGGCGAAATGGGGAATTTAGCGTTCTTGCGTCCCAATTATGCTCGCGTTGTCGTGGACTTTACCAAAGAAAGGGGCGGCAAACCGTTTCTGACCGACGCCAATACTCTTTACGTTGGTAGTCGTAAAAACGCGCTAGATCACTTGGACGCCGCTTATGAAAACGGCTATAACCCTTTTGTCACAGGTTGTCACGTTATTATTGCCGACGGTCTCAAAGGCACCGACGAAGCGTTGGTGCCCATCGCCGGAAAATATGTTAAGGAAGCCAAAATTGGGCGCGCTGTTATGGATTCCGACGTTTTTGTCTCGTTAACGCATTTTAAAATGCACGAATGCGCCGGAATAGGAGGAGCGTTAAAGAATATCGGAATGGGATGCGGTTCGCGCGCCGGCAAGATGGAGATGCATTCTAACGGCAAACCGAGCGTCGATCGCGAACTTTGTATTGGTTGCGGCGCTTGCGCCAGAACATGCGCGCATGACGCGATCTCGTTTGATTCCAAGAAAAAAGCCTCGATTGATAAAACGAAATGCGCCGGTTGCGGACGTTGCGTCGGACGTTGTCCGCGCGACGCCGTCTACGCGGCGATGGATGAAAAATACGAGATTTTAAATAAGAAGATTTGCGAGTATTCGCTCGCCGTCCTTCAAAATCGTCCGGCGTTCCATATCTCTTTTGTCGCCGACGTGTCTCCTTTTTGCGATTGTCACTCGGAAAACGACGTTCCCGTCGTCCCCGATGTTGGCATGTTCGCTTCATTTGATCCGGTCGCCTTGGATCTTGCTTGCGCGGAAGCCGTTAATGCGCAACCGGTTGTTTCGAACAGCATTCTTTCTTCCAAAAAGTCGACGGGGGATCATTTTCAAACGATGCATCCAGATACAAATTGGCGCGCCGTAGTCGAGTATGGAGCCGAGATCGGTCTTGGTTCTCTTGAGTATGATTTGATTGAAATTTGATCTCAATGTAACGCTTCCCTCGGTATTCGCCGACCATATGACCTTGATTTATGGAAAAAATGAATACAAACGCTCTTTTGTTTGCGGTAGATATAGGAAACACTCGGACGAAATTTGGCGTTTGGTTTGATCTTAACGACGACGTTCCAGCCTCAGAATTTGTCGATCTTTCCGATACTTATGAAGCATTGGTAGAGTGGACGTCGACCCTTTCCATGAACGCTCGTCAAACGGGGCGTTGGATCGTGTCAAGCGTGAATTCAAAAAAGACAGATTCCTTAATAAGGACGATTCATGATTTTCGTCCAAATGATTCCGTTGAAATTGTGACGTTGTCGGATATTCCTTTGAACGCGCGTTATGATTATCCCGAGAAACTTGGGATTGATAGGGCCGTCGCCGCGTATGCCGGACTCAACCTTGTCGGGTCGAATCGTCCCTTTTTAGTCGTTGACGTGGGGACGGCGGCAACGATTGATTATGTCGATTCAAACGGCGTTTTTAGGGGGGGGGCTATATTGCCGGGACCGAGATTAACGGCGGAAGCGCTTCAACGCAAAACGGCAAATCTTCCAATGTTGGATGATCCGGAGAATACAAATCTTTCTCTGAAAATCAACAATAGCGAAGGCGGGATTTTAACCTATCCCGCGACGGAGACTAATAACGCGATACGATTAGGCGTCGTTTTTACGTTAGTTGGAGCAATCGCCGCTTTTTATTGGCAGACGAGACGCTCGATTGTCAACGAAGGGGGCGATCCTTGTCGATTGACGCTATTGCTTGCCGGCGGCGATAGTCTCGTCACGAAAACGTATCTGCTTGGGTTTTTTAACGACATGGAGGCCGCGTTGAACCGCGTTGTTCAGCGTCCTGAGATTGTCGTTGAGTCAAGACTTGTTTTACTTGGCTTGAAATCGCTCGCTTTGATGAAAAATATTTTTAGAAGAGACAAGTAGTTGCGCGCGTCGAACAGCTCCAGGCGCGCCTGATGATTATGGGAGGCGACTTGCAATGAGTGAACTGACCGAATCGGTGGCCAAGACGATGAAAGAATTTGAACGACTCCCCGGAATTGGTAAAAAATCAGCCGAACGAATAGTGTATCATCTATTAAAAATTTCAAAAGAAGAGGCTTTAGCTCTTTCCGATAGCATTCGATCAATGAAAGAGAACGTTTGTTATTGCAAACGTTGTTTTAATCTGGCTGAAGACGACTTATGCGAGATTTGTCGCGATTCCCGCCGCGATCAAACGAAATTGTGCGTTGTTGAGCAACCCAGAGATTTAATTGCTCTCGAGAAAACAGGTCATTATCACGGACTCTATCACGTTTTACTCGGAAGGGTGTCTCCATTAGACGGCGTTGATTCTGATCAGTTGACGATTGAGGCGCTTGTTAAACGCGTTAAACTTGGAGAAGTTCAGGAACTAATTATGGCGACGAATCCTACCGTCGAGGGAGACGGCACGGCGTTGACGATTACCAATAGACTAGGAGATATTCCCGTAAAAATAACTCGTTTGGCTCGCGGTATTACCACTGGTAGTTCACTAGAGTTCGCAAATAACGAGATGTTGTCGGATGCGATTGACGGTCGACAGAGTTTTGAATAAGATTGACGTCGGTTTATATTATTTGCCAGTATTCTCCAGCTTTTTAATTGACTTTTGCCGACGACATTTGTACAATCGGTCGCGGAGCGAGGCGCAGTTTTCGTTTTTGCTGTGGTTTACGCGTATACTCAGTCGGTAATTGTGATGACGTTTGAGGTTTCGAGATGGCTAAGAGAGTTGTAAAGGCTGATGCGAACGCAAGTTCGGCAAAAGGCGCCGGGAAGAATCAAAGAATTCAGGAAATGCTCGACCAAAAGCCGGAATTAAAGATGGCTGTCGAGCAGATTGTGAAGATGTACGGACAAGGGGCGATAATGCCTCTCGGTCTTGATCAATCGCCCTGTTTGGACGGTATTTCCACGGGGTGCCTTTCCTTGGATCTCGCTTTGGGAGGAAAGGGGATTCCAAGGGGGCGTATTGTTGAAATCTTTGGCCCCGAGTCGAGCGGTAAAACAACTTTAACCCTGCATATTATCGCGCAGGCGCAGAAAAGCGGCGGTATTGCCGCTTTTATCGACGCTGAACATGCGTTTGATCCAAGCTGGGCGAAGCGTTTAGGCGTTGACCTAGAGTCTCTTCTAGTTAGCCAACCGAGCAGCGGGGAAGAGGCGATGAGTATCGCCGAAAGGCTTGTAAAAACGAATGACGTCGACATTATCGTAGTGGATTCCGTGGCGGCGCTTGTTCCTGAGAAGGAACTTCAAGGCGAGATTGGCGACCAATTTGTCGGGCTTCAGGCTCGTTTGATGAGCCAGTCTTTGCGTAAACTGACCGGCGCAATATCCAGAAGTAAAACGACTGTTATTTTCATCAATCAGATTCGCGAAAAGATAGGCGTTATGTTTGGTTCGCCTGAAACAACGCCTGGCGGCAAGGCGTTGAAGTTCTACAGTTCTTGTCGTATTGACGTTCGACGCGTCGGACAACTTAAAGAGGGCGAAGAGGTTATTGGACAGCGAGTAAAGGCGAAGATTGTTAAGAATAAGGTCGCTCCTCCGTTTCGCGTCGCCGAATTTGATATGTTGCACGCTAGCGGCATAAGTTATGAGGGCGACCTTATTGATCTTGCAATTTCCAAAAAGCTTATCGTTAAATCAGGGTCTTGGTTTAAATATCACGATTCACAGCTTGGACAAGGACGAGAAAAAGTCCGCGCTTTTTTATTGGACAATCCCGATTTAACGGAATCGTTGAAGGAAGAAGTTCTTGCCTCAATTACGGAAGACGATTCAAGTATTCAGGAACAGGTCGAATCGAATGATTTAGAGGAAGAAATCGACGAAAAGAATCTAGAAGACTAACGATCTCTTGACTAGATTTTGATTTGGTAGCAAGCCGGAGAACGAGTCTTTTCGGCTCGTCTCGGGCTTTTGTTCTTGTTCTTTCGTAATCATTATTGCTTTTATTATCACGAGTCGCGAATTAGCGTCGCCTCTTTCGGATTATTAAAGCGGAAAGGTTGAATAACGACAAACAGACTGCCCAGACGCCTGACGATTGTTCGTCGGGCGTCTGGGCATGTTCTTTTGATTGTAAGAAACGATTACGTTACGGTTGATAATTGGCCATCGCAACGGTTAACCAAACGACGCCGATGCAAAGGATGAAGCTAACGACAAAACCGACGACGTCAACCCAGTTGGGACGATTGAACTCAAGACCCCCAAATTTGAATAAGCGTTTGTCGTCAAATCTATGCGGATTCTGGTAGGAAAGCCGCATTTCTTCAGCGTCTTTTTCCGGATTGGGGTCTACTGGAGTCTTCATTTTAACGTAGTATCGATCCAGCTTTTCCTCATTTGCGCGAGGCGTTACGAAACTGAAGAGAATCAGAAACGCAAAGGGAAGAAACAAACGCGTGGGGAGCCGCATCGTTTCGAGCGTCCCGTTGCTTTGAGAGACGAGATCGAGTCCCAATCGCTCGTATAGAAGGAAATCGAGTTCGAACGTTCCCTTACCTTTAAGCGAAACGCCCAGCTTTCGTAATTCATCCGTTGATTTATATCGATTGATAGTTCGTTCTCTATTTTCTCCGAGCGATTCTTTAGAAGAATACGAGGGGGCGAAGAGTTCTAGTTGTTCCTTTTTATCAAGAAATATCTTTTTTTCTTTTTGAGTTTGAGGATCTTTAAAAATTTTAGCCACAACCGTTCCAGAAGAATTTATAACGAGTTCCGCTCCTTTCGAGTCGTAGGGAACGACCCCTTTTCCCCAGAAAATGGCTTTTCCACCCGTTTTAAACTCGTCGATTATCGTTTCGCCAATCTTTATCTGAGACGGTTTGTTTCCCAGCGTCCGAAAAACCTCTCTCTCTATTTCTTCTTCTGAAAGAGTTCCCAAGGACTGCAAAAGTTCTTGTTTTTGTTCTTCCCAAAAAGTTCTGGCGGCGTTTCTACGTTCAACGTCGGTTGGAGAGACCGCTCGTCGTTCGCTTGTGACAATGAATTCGTTTGTTGCCAGATATTTAGGATTGGTCGTTAATTGCCTGTTAAATTTGGCGATATTCATAGGAAGAACGAAGAACAATACAAGCGTTAATATAATAGTCGCCCAAGCGGAGTATTTATTAGCCCGCCTCCAATACATGCCAATCCAGAAAGGCGCGGCAAAAACAATGGGTATTTCCCAGGCGAATTTGAGCTGTTCAAATACGTTCATTGAAGTCAACGAGATGGTGGTCGCTCCAATAATTACGATGGCGCCGCAAATACGACCGGCAAGAACGCACGTTTTTTCACTTGCATTGGGATTAATGATAGCCGCATATCCATTCCTGACGACGAGTCCGGAAACGACGAGCATATAACAACTGGCCGAACTCATTAAAGCCGCAAGAAGACAGGCGAGCATTAGTCCGACTAATCCTGCGTTCATCGGACCGAGCAATTCTCGAGTCGCCACTCCCCAGACTCTGTCTGGGTCGGCCGCGAGTTCGACGTTGCCCGCAAGGTAAGCGAGGGCTACTAGCGCCGTTAACGCCCAGCCTATCGTGCAAAAACGTTTGAGAATATTACCGGCGACAAGACCGAATCGAGCGTTAAATTCCGTCTTGGCCGAGCCGCCCCCCGTGGCGATAAAGTGGGGCTGACACACAATACCCAACAAATTCAACAAGGTAATCGCCACTATGTAGTGGAAAGGAAACTCACCGCCTTTTGGACTTGTCAGAATATCAAAATATTCGGAGGGAATCCGTTTGTGTAGAATTGTAAATCCCTTCTTTATAGAGTTCTGCGAAGAAGTATTGACCGCAACGTCATGGCTTTCATTTGAAGAATTGGTCGTATCGCCTGATTCTTCCACTCCGGTTTCTTGAAGCGTCGCGGCAACTGAGTCGTTAGTAATAATATTGGCTCCGTCGTCTTTAACCAGCGCGTTTAGACCGATTGGAATGAGAACAATAGATAGAATGACGATAAAAATCCCTTGAATTAAGTCTGTCCAATACGCCGCGCGTAGCCCGCCAAGAACGCCGTAAAAAAGGACGCAAACTGCGGTTAATACAATGATAAATTGGTCAAATTGTATTGAATGACCAAAGATTGCGAGGGAATCTGCTCCAACAAGCGGGGCGCCCATTTTACCGATAGCCGTCATACCAACTCCGAGATAAACCATATAGAAGACGGCTCCAAAAATCATGTAAGCAAAAGCGATCGCTTTACTTTGGTAACGTTCTTCAAACCAGTCGCCTAACGTAAGACAGCGCATACGGCGATACCAGACGCCGCAAATCCAGTAAAACGGCGTGACGAACAACCACAAGAGACCGCTCCAAATACCGCTCAGTCCGTTTGTAAACGTTGTTTTGGCGGTGACAATGGGATCTGAAGCGTTGGTTCCAGCGCCAAAAGCCGCAAACATTTGAAAGAGTTTACCAAAGCTGCGACTGCCGAGAAAATAATCTTCCTGCTTTTTCACAAAGAACATCGACCATAAGCCGATCAACGTCATAATGGCAAAATACCCGGCAAGGACGACATAATCAAGCGTTGTTAAACCCATTGCAGACCTTCTAAAGCGGCTCTATCCGAAAAGTATAACTGAATCGTGATCGAAACTTTTTTGAGATTGTCAATTACTGTCCTTCACGCCTTGGCAAGTTTATCATAAACCGAGTTAAAATTCAACAAGTAGTTTTTTCGGTAAAACGAGATTTGTTTTAAAGCGACGAAGTCGCCTCAAGAAGCTACTTTTGAAGTGGATCGTTCCTTTTTTCCCGCATTTCCGATGATTGTTGCGTTTGTAACGTTTTATTTTCTGTCAGCAGGGAAAACAACGGCTTTAAAATGGGAGCGCCAAACGGACCTTTGCGTTCCGTAAAAGACTCGCTGCCAACGTCGTCTGATAGAAGGTTGAGAGAACTTACAAAAGTTGAATCGACGTAATCTGCGTAGTGAAGAATCATCGCTTCAAGGGTGGAAGGAGGCGTCGGCGCTCCCCAATCTGGAAAGCGCGAGTGCGACAGGATGATGTGAATCAACTGCGTTTTTAGGAGGTCGCCTACGCCCGCTTCGTCGGCGTAACGTTGGACGATTTCCGCGCCTAGTATGGCATGACCTATTAATTCGCCGTCTAACGTGTGTTTTGGTCCAGTTACAAGCATTTGTGTGTCGACAATTTTGCCAATGTCATGCAATATCGCGCCGGCGACGACAAGCGGCTTGTATAGTTGAGACTTTGTCTGTGGAATTGCCGAATGGTAGTAGTCTGTTAAAAGGATGGCTATCTTTGTTACGGAAAGAGTATGCTCCAACAGACCGCCCGCATAAATCCTGTGGTGAGAACGAGAAGCCGGAGCTTCGCGGATGACAAGCCGTTTGTCTTTAAAGATTTTTTGGACAAGACGAAGCAAGGGCGTTTTACTAAGGTGTTGATTAGCTAAATCTAGTATTTCGGCGGCTGTCAATTCAGGAGGAATCGACGACGTTGGACGGCATTTATCTTCGCTGAAACCGTCTGATTTATCGTCGGGCGAGACCGCGCGAATCTTTAGTATTTCCAGCTGGCTTCCATAAGCGGTATTTTTAATCAATCCCCTAATTTTATAATAATCTCCTATCTTCCAGTTTTTTTCACATTCCTTAAACTAGAGGTTTTCACTCCAAAGAATCGCGTGCGCCGATTGACGAGCGTCTCTGAAATTCACCTTGAAAAAAGGATTGCCGTCTTTCGTTAGCCGTCTTTCGCAGGCGACGAGTTGCACGAAGCAATCGATTGGCGTGGAAAGATTTAGACTCGCAAGCGTTCCAATTGTCGGCTGTCTCTGCTTGTTAACTGTTTTTTTATGTTCCGCAATGGACTGTTCGTTGTTCTGCAAGGTTTTAGGTTGAGTATTTGGTTCTTTTGACCGAGACGACGATTGCTCGGAAAACGTTGACGTCAAACTTGCCGCTGAATTCTGTAATTGCCGGTTCAAATGCTGCTGATGCGACGTCGGCGAATCTGAAGTTGTAACCGGCGATTCCGATGATTTTTCATCCTGTGATTCAAATTGTTTTGGCAAGTTAGTCATCGCTCGGCTCCGTTATTACAAATGTTGACAGAGAATGACGACAAAAGGTCCTAATTCGACTCGTCTTCGTTTGGTTTTTCGAGAACAAGCGGTAGCTCGACAACAAAACGCGCGCCTCCCAGCGGAGAGTCGCCGATAGTAATTCTCCCCTTGTGTTCTTGAACAATTTTATGAGTTACCGCCAATCCGAGTCCCGTTCCGCCGCTCTTATTTTTGGATGCAAAAGGTCGAAACAAGATTTCGCGCATCTCAGCGGGAATCCCCGGTCCGACGTCGTCTACCGTGACGGAAACCAGTTGTTTCTCCGGTTCAAAACCGGCGGCAACCTCGACGCGCGCGCGCGGTAGACTGCGCCTTAGTGTTTTTTTGTCGTTGGAAGTTTCCGAGTTTTCGTCTGGGACGTAATCTTTTGACGCTTCTAACGCGTTTCCTATTAGATTAACGATTGCGCGATGAATCTGCTCTTTGTCGAAATAAAAATGCGGAATGACCTCGCAAGGACGGTACGCCAAGTCGACTTCTAAATCCTCGGCTCTTCCTCGCATTAGTTCCACGACGTCGTTCATGAGATCGTTGAAATTATCGAAGGACCAAACCGGCGTTCGTTCCTTACTGAAAGTCAACATATCCAATACAAGATCAGATATTTTGGTCTGATTCTTTTCAACGATGTTCCATCCTTTGCCGATTAGATTCTCATCATGTTCGTTAAGTCCCGTATGAATTAGGAAACTACCCCCGCGAATTCCTTGGAGGATGTTTTTGATATGATGCGACAGTACCGCTACTGTTTGACCAATAGCCGCCAAGCGTTCGGCTTGCGCCATTCCAAGATAGTACTGAGTGTCTTCGACTGCAAGAGCCGCTTGTCGTCCGATGGCTACCATTAGTTTCAGGTGATCCAGTGTTAATTTGGTCTTTCCTATTCCAGAAAAAGAAAGGTTTGACGATTCGCCGAACTCGTCGACGGTAAAAAGTTCGGATTGATAACCGATATTTTTATCTGATGGAATTATAAAGTTATCGCCGCCAGCATCGATATGGATATCAATTTTGGAGTTCGGAACGTCGTCCGCATCGTCCGACTCCAAAGCGTGTTGCGAAGCGTCGATTATCGAGCGGCGCGTATTGACGCCGACAGCTTCTTCGTGAAGGTTGCGCTCGCGAAACTCCAAACCAGTCGAGTCAGACTCCTGACGCGCGTTGTCTGGCCCGATTATGTTTGTTTTTTCAGGCAAGTCGCCAAGACGACGAGATACGTCGATATACACGACTCCCACAAGTCCATAACGTCCTTGCATTG
>CAMZEO010000097.1 GCA_947305735.1 uncultured Planctomycetales bacterium
GTGATTCTAGCGTTTCTTCACGTTTTCCCTCCGATCCAACTCCATTGTCGTCAAAAGAATTGGCTCCTCCGCTAGATTGTTCCGACTGTTGAACGACTTTGTCGGGGGCGGTTTCGCCAACGGAGGATTCTATTCCATTCATGTAATCGAGGATCTTTTCAAACGCTTTGTTTGGCGGGACGCCCTGGGGGAAGGGCTGAACGATATCGGAATTGGAAGAGGGATTGTTTTCTCGAGGATTTACTTGTTCAGATTGAGTATTTTCCGGATCGTTTTGACCAAGCGAACCTGTTTCTTTTGCCCCCGTTTCTTTTGACTTGTTTGTTCCACTGTTTTCGGATTGTTTGCCTTGATCGGGGACGGTTTCTTGGGAAGGATTTTTCTGTTCGTCGCCTGTTGAATTAGACCCGTTTTTTGATTCGTTTTGTTGAGGAGAATTTTTACTGTTCTTTCTACTATTCCCCTTTTCTTCGTCGTTTTCCTTGGGAGATTCAGATGGAGAACCGTCTGTTTCCGAATTATTCAAGTGTGACGCTTTGTTTTGTTCCCCTTGGTCGTCGGGAGAAGCGTTTTGGTTTGGTTCATCGGAAGTAGGACCGTCAGACGACGGATTTTGATCTTCCGGGTCATTCTCGCCGCCGTTTGACGTTTCATCTTGAGACGAAACGCTATTGGGGGATGATTCCTCTTCAAGTTCGGATTCACCTAAATCAATCCCAAGGGGGTTATCTACTGGATGAACAACTTTGAAAATTCGCTTTTCAGATACTACGCTGTTGGGGTTTGGAAGTTTTGAATCATAAACGACAGCCCAGTATTCTACTTCGTCGTCCACTGATAAACCTATCTTTTCCGGCGAAATATCGCAAAAAATATGGTTAACTCCAACAAATGGAGTTGAACCATTGGAATAATCCGCTTTTTTATACTTAGACGAGGAGGCGAACGACAATTCGAGGGGGGGCGGGACGTGACGATTATCCAGCGCGTCATTATCCGCGTTGAGATTGCGAAAAGCAAACATTAACGAAGCTGAACGAAGCGAATAATCAGGATCTTCAGCCTCGAGCCTTACGTGAAGAACGTCGTTGAACGGAATTTCGGCAACTTCGTCCGAATCCGTTTCCCATCGAACAGTCGGCGGAAGGTCAGGAACGATTGACACCGAATAATTCTGTAAGTCTCGATTTTCTTGACCGTCGACGTCTCTGGAAAGGATTTGATAGAACGAAAAAGGCTGAACGGAGCTCGGATTGCCGCCGTTGGCGTCTTTATCAACCCATTCAAGGTTAAAGTCAATTGACGCAAGCTTTAAATTATTGGCGTCGACTTTCATCTTTTGAGCGAGAGGGCGTTCTCCATTCGGTAAAAAGGATGCGCGCGCAAGATCTTCATTACAACGCGCCGTCAAAGAAACGCGCGTGCCTTCCAGCGCCCGAACGTCTCCTTGGTTTTCAAAAGTTTGGTCAGCCAGACCGGTATATTCAGGAAATGACAGCGTGATTTTTTCGACGCGAAATGATGGAATAGGACGAACTTCAATTGTATATAATTCCGACGCGCTTTCCATTCTTGTACCGCGTTCCGCTACGACTCGATATGTAATGTCTTCGATAAGACCTATTTGATCGTTCGGAAAAGACGCGTGAAATGTCGATGCTCCTCGCGATTCCATTGGAATGGCCACGTCAATCAAGCGACCGTCTGACGTTGAGTACAGCATCTCCACGATCGAAGAATCGTTCGTTCCTGGAATTTCCGCTTCAATATCAAGGAAATCTCCTTGGTAAGCAATAACGTTTCCTGGTTCAACTTTTTTAAAATTAAGCGCTTGAGGTCGAGCAACTTCCGCAAGGGGCGTAATTATTCGTCTGGCTCCAATAAACGGATTTTTGGACGAGACGACGATATACCCAGAACAAATGGCGACCACTATTGCAAACGCGGTTCCCCAACGAATCAACCTTGAGTAGTCGACGTTTGTTTCGGAGTGAACGCTAGCGTTCCTTGCCGCTTGAAGAAGCGCGCCGCGCAACACTTCTTCTCGAACGGAGGAAGGATTTGCGTCATTGACGGGATTTGTCGTAAGTTTGCAAAGTTGCAACCAGTTGATCGTTAAATTATGTTTGTCCCCCCAAGCAATTTCCAGTTCTTTCGCCGCAAACAAAAGATTAACGCGTTTGAGAAAAACTGGGATCAATCGCCAAATAGAAAAAAAAAGCGTGAATGTAAGACCGAAGATTGCGTAGTAAACGCGTTCCAATACAGACATTCCCCTGGGGAGAATCCAACAATCAAGAACGATTCCAAACAACAGCAACGCCAGCGTTAGAGTTACAAAAGCGCAGATTGCCGCCAAGAGATCAACGCGTCGTATTTCAGATTGCGTTTTTAAAATACGACGCGTCAATTCAGCCCCGGCTTTTCTTAACAGCGCGTTATCGACTGTTTGAAAATCGTCATTCATATCAGCTGGTTTGGTTTTTATGCGTTCTTTTTGGCGCCTTTAATAAACGGATATGCGACGGCTCCAATGGCCAGTATAATTAGAGGGATCGCAATTAACGGACGATAGGAAAGCCAACCTACGGCAATCGTCAATAAAGAAATGCACAAAGCGAAGCAGAATGCAACTACCCCCGCGCCAAATCCGACGATTTTACCCGCAAAGGGAATGATATCCGCAAGTACGGACAACGGTTTAAATACCGCGCCGAAACCGATATACATGAGGGCAAAACCGCCTAATCGAATAAGCCAAGCGATAAGCATATTAGCTTTTTGAGCTTTTTCGAACATTTTTTCCGCGCTTACCGTCCCGAAGTCGAGCAATTCAACAGAGCCCGTTTTTGCCTGATATGGTACGAACGAATTTCCGTTTTGTTGTGAAATGACGCTGATTGTTGTAGGAGACGGAACATACGCGTAGGAGACGCGCATATCCCCTATTTGGGGGGCGTCGGGCGTTCCCTTATAAAAGCCGTCCCCACGAAGTAAGAAACCGTTGAGATTGTATTCATTTTTTAGAGGTGAATTTGATTCAAATTGTTGCTCGTATCCTTCGTTTGTAGTCGCGTTAAGATAGTCTAATTCACCAGGCGCCTGATCGTCGTCGTTGGCGTCGGCAGAATCGGCTCCAACAGAGCTTTTAACCTCAAGTTCAGGCGTTGTTGTGGCTTCAACAGCTTGTTTCTCAGGCGATTCCATCGACGAAAGCGACAGACCTTGATCCGGACCTGTCATTTCAATAAGCGTCTCAGATAGATTGTAAGCGCCAAAAGCAACGTTTTTAGCGACAAAAGAATCGCTTTTAACAGGAACGTCCGTTGGATTCTGGTGTCCGGATTCTTTGAAACTTGACGAATCAATCAGGTTTTCCGACCAAATCTTTTGATACGTATAGGTTGTGGTTGTAATTTCTTGACCGCCGGAACCACGCTCCGTATGCGTTTGTTCATTCTCTTCCCATTGATAAATTTCAACTTTTCGAGCCAGTTTGATAGCGTTTAACGAGACGTTAAAATAGGGATCAATCAAGATTTCGTCTGTAGACGCTTCGCCGGAAAGGTGAACCAATTTGCCTTCCAAGGTTGGGTCAACTGAATCAATATTTGCTTCAACAACGTTTTTTGCGCCTTCAGCCAACGCCTTTGTTCGTTTGATCGTGCGACCTTCGTTCCAAAAAAGCGCCCCAATCGAAACGACGATTAGCGCCAAACCAACAAGGATCCCTTTAAAAGAGTCGCCAACGCGCGAACCCCAAGATTGAGTGGTTGTTACAGTGGTGGTCATGATAAAAACTCTCTTCAGAGTATAGAAAAAGGTTTTGGATATGACGATCTAACCCAACCGTTGAAACGGTCGCCTTTGGCTCGAGACGACAGCCTCAACGGTCGAAGTTTATAGAGAAGACGTTAATTAGTCAAGATATCCCATACCAACGCATGGAAGAGCGATCTTGTATCGACCTTTTTCGTCGGGAAGGGTTGGAGGCGTGGCGTCCATGGAGTAATCGCTCGGCTTATCTCCTTCTGACGCAAGCATTTCTTCCCAAGTTACGTATTGTCCATTGTAAGAACACATACGTCCAAGAATCGCGCAACCGGTAGAGTTGGTCATATAGCTCGTATTATTGACGTATTTTGAACCGCCGCTACGCACGGCGTCGATTAAAGTTTTGTGTTCAAGAACATACCCCGACGTAGCCCCGCGCGGTACTTTAATTTCTTCGCCGTCAATGAATATGCTTGCCTGCGATTCTAAGTTGCCAATGACGGCATAGCCTTTGGAGCCGCTAATTTTGGTATGCGCTCGACTGAAACTTCCCGGTATTTGACGAGAAAAAGCATAGAGCGAACGTCCGTCGGCAAATTCATAAACAACCGCCATAGAATCATACATATCGCCGGTATCTTCTTCTCGGCGCGAAAGACGACCGCCCATGCCATAAGCTCCGACAGGCGTGGCGTCGTTGAAAGACCAAAGCGCTATGTCCAGTTGGTGAATGGTTACGTCATTAATGTATTCGCTTGCCATCCAATTGAAATTAACCCAGTTGGTCATCTGGTATTCCATTTCCGATTGCCCCTTGGAGCGAGGACGTTTCCAAAGAGCTCCGCCCATACGATCGCCGCGCGCGCTGACAACGTCGCCAATAACGCCTTCGGAAATACGTTTGATAACCTCTATGGCAGACTCTCCGTAACGATTAACCAAGCCTCCAACAAGATTCAATCCCTTTTGTTCAGCAAGTTTACCAGCTTCTTGAATTATTTTGATTCCGACCCCGTCCACCGCAACCGGCTTTTCTGCAAAGACATGCTTTCCAGCTTCTATTGCCTCTTTAATCATGATGGGGCGGAAGTGTTGCGGAGTTGTAAGCAGGACGATATCAATATCCTGTTCTAATACCTTTTTATATCCGTCGAACCCGTCAAAGAAACAATCATCCTTGACGTCGATACGATCGTTATATTGATCCTTCAACGCGGAAATACCGTTTTTTCCGCGAGTCGGAAAAACGTCGGCGGCAGCGACTAACTTTACCGCTGGATCAGCGTCTAGCGCATTTCCAACGGCTCCGCAACCTCGACCTCCGCAACCGACTATGCCGAGCTTAAGAGTGTTGTTTTCAGCGGCGTGGACGCGCGGCGCCGAGTTTGTCCGAAAGGCGGCTAGCGACGAAATGGAAAGCAACGCGCTGTTTTTCAAAAAATCACGACGGGACTTGATCGACATCCAAAACTCCTGAAATAAAGAAATTGATCAAAGGTGTTAAAATGGCGAATTACAAACGTTAGCTTTTTCACGAACGTTAGTTTTTCTTCCGCAAGAAACTCGCCAGCCCCCATTATATACCGGCGACGTTTGAGGTTCAATAGCTGAGTTTTAGCTGGCCCTTATTTTTTCCCTTGAGGATTGCTGTTTGATAAAACATATTTTTGAGTTTTTTGAAACCGAATCATTGACGCCGCCACACAGAGAATGTATATTTTCCTCATTCGTTTGGCGCCGACTTGGCGAGAAGCGGTTTTTCGCTGTTTGACGTTTGCGCGACGTCAAACAGGACAGTCGTTTGACGATTGTTGGACAGGTCGGCGTTGCTTTACAACAAAGAGTGGTAATCGTGTTTTCTGCGTTTACGTGACAGAATTATAAGGAAACAAAGGGATGCGGACTAAACATCGCGTTAGGTCTGGTTCTTCGTCGTCGATTTCACGACGTCAGTTTATTTCTTTGGGTGTTTTGGCGCCGGCATACCTTGGCTTGCTGGCGAGCGGAGGGTGCGCGGGGCGTCCTGCTCCTCCGATTCATTCTTTAGACGATCTTAATCAGCCCACAATGATCATTGGCGGCGAGACGGAGACTGTGTCGTTGCGTATGGGGCAGGAACGTTTGCCAAAAGCGAAGGTTGCTAGTTATGCGACCCCTCTCGACGCTTATGCCGCTCTCCAGTCCGGAAAAATAGACGCCGTTGCATATGATCGCCCGCCTCTCGAATACGCTGCCGCGAACAACGAGTTGTTCTATGTTCTTCCCGATACCGTTGGAGAAGGACATATCGCGGTTGGAGCGCCGTTTAAAAATAAGGAGCTGATGGATAAAGTCAACGAGTTTATCGCTCAGTATCGAGCCGACGGGACCTATGACGATATGTATAATCGTTGGGTTAAAACGACCAGCCCCAAGATGCCCGACATCCCTAAACCCGAGAATCCGATTAATGCGGGTAATCCGTTGGTCATCGGAAACGATCCGCAAAATATTCCCATGTCATATGTTGAGGCTGACGGGAGTTGGTCTGGCTTTGACACCGAGTTTGTTCAGCGGCTCGCGTTGTTCCTCAATATGGACTACCGTTTTGAATCCTTGTATTACGACGCGTTGTTCCCAGCGATAGAATCGGAAAAATTGGATCTTGCCGTTGGTAATCTGGATAAAACCCCTGAGCGGGCGGAAACGATGCTCTTTTCGGATGATTATATCGACTGTCCCGCCGGGATCATGGTTCTCAAGAGTCGTTGGCAACCGTTGAACCAAGTCGACGATTCCACTGTTAAAACGAGTTCTACCGTTTCAGAGGTTTCTGTTGAGCAAATTTCGGAGAGCGAGAACGCTGAAAATTCTTCTGGCAAATCGAATACGGAAGTCCTTTGAACGTTTTGACAAATTCTCGCGACGTCGCGTAATGTCAAAAGATTGCGCGCGACGTTTTTGGTAGGTTTTCGCCGTAGCGTGGGATCGCGTTACTTTTCGTTAATAATCGCGCTTTTTGGTTTCAAGTTTTGAAGGAGGGGCGCGTTTTTTCTCGAAAGACTCATGGCGTGCACTTTGCTCCTGTTTTTACGATCGCTTGACGTGGGATAGTTTCGTGTTTCCTCCCTGCCCGGACGTGGGATCGAGCGGTTCTTTCATTTTTGTCTTATGCGTGGGTAATCGTGATTACAGCGTTGACGTGAAGTAATAAGGAAGAATATAGGATGCGGACCGAACTTGGTATGGTTTTGTCTGGTTCTGCGTCGCGGTGTTTGCGGCGTTGTTTTCTTGTCCTAAGTATTTTGGCAATGGCGTTGTTTGCGCTTTTGTATGAGGAGCTCGGAAAGAATAGTCTGTTTTCGTTAGGTTTGTCGGATACGCAATGTTGTTCCGTATCATCGAACGTTAATAATTCATTGGGAACGAATCGCCAGGTTTTCTTTTCCTCGAGATTGAGGTTTTCCAGCCTTTTTTTATTTGGTAACGTCGCCTTGCCGCCTTCTGGCGCTCCTCTTCGATCTGACGATACGTCAGATTTTAACCCGTTCGTCAGTAGCATATTCCAAAGGAAGCTTGAGCGTAAAACTTTTTGGGAAAAGCAACTCCGTAGTTTTGAAAAAACGTTTATAGTCGACGGACGTTGGCGTTTGTTTGCCGATGGTCTTGCCGTTACGCTGGGGATTACCGTTGCTTCCACTGTTCTTGGCACTTTTTTTGCCTTTATCCAATGCTGTATGCGTCGTTCGACGCGTAGGTGGTTGCGATATCCCGCCAAGTTTTATATTGCGATAATGCAGGGAACGCCCATTCTGGTGATTCTACTGATAATGTACTATGTGGTGTTTGCAAAATTTCAGGCTCCGTGGGGGTTGGAAAAGGAAATTGTCGCGACAATTTCTCTCGCTTTAAATTTTGCCGCCTATGCAGGCGAGATGATGCGGACCGGCGTTGATAGTATTGACAAAGGTCTTGTCGAAGCCGCTCGCGCCTTGGGATTTGGACGTTTTCAAGTCTTCTCAAAAGTCATTTTTCCAATCGCGACGCGCAGAATTATTCCCGTTTACAAAGGCGAGTTTATATCTCTTCTTAAAACAACTTCCATCGTGGGATATATTGCGACGCAGGATCTTACAAAGGCAAGCGATATCGTTCGCGCTCGTACTTACGAAGCCTTTTTTCCATTGGTTGCGACCGCGATCATCTACCTGCTTTCCGCGCATCTTCTTGCTTCTGTTTTTGCCTACATGGAATATCGACTTAATCCGATTAATCGCCGTAAGCGAGCTAAAGGAGAGGTTAACGTATGAGTCAAGAACGAGCCAAAGATATGATCGTCGTCAGGGGACTCTGCAAGGATTTCAGCGGCGTCCCAGTTCTCAAAAATCTCGACGCCGTTATTAAACAGGGCGAGATCGTGTCGATCGTAGGTCCGTCGGGCGCTGGTAAAAGTACTTTTTTGCGTTGTCTGAATCTTCTTGAGACTCCGGACTCGGGCACGATTCTTGTCGACGGTGAAAATGCTGAAGAAATGGATGTTCGACTGTTGCGTCGAAAGATGGGAATGGTTTTTCAACAGTTCAATCTGTTTCCGCATCTTTCCGCCCTTGAAAATATTATGTTGGCTCCGACTACGCTTTTAAAAGAACCAAAAGAAAAGGCCGAAGAACATGCCTTGGATTTGCTCGAAAAAGTCGGTCTTGCCGGCAAAGCGTGGGCGTTTCCGCAGGAACTGTCTGGAGGGCAACAACAGCGAGTTGCGATAGCTCGAGCGTTGGCGATGCGACCTGAAATTATGTTGTTTGACGAGCCGACTTCGGCTCTTGATCCGACAATGGTCAACGAGGTGCTGGGCGTCATTAGGAGTCTGGCGGACGAATCTGGTATGACGATGGCGATCGTAACGCATGAGATGCGCTTTGCGCGCGACGTGTCTGACCGCGTGTTTTATATGGATCAGGGCGTCGTGTACGAGGACGGAACCGCTGAAGAGATTTTCGAACGACCCAAACGCGAACGAACCCGCTCGTTTATTCGTCGGGTCGATACGATGCGTTTTGAATTGGATAAAGATTTCGACTACTTTGGATTTGACGCAAAGATCGATGATTTTGCGATGAAACATCTGATAGAGCAGGAACGTCGAGAGCTTTTGATAAGGCTTATTGAAGGTTTGTTTGACAACTTCTTCTTCTTAAAGGTCGACGAGTTGGTCTTTACTCTCGGGATAACGGAGAAAAAAGATGTGGAATTGCGGTTCGTGTACGGCGGTCCCGAACTTAATCCCCTCCTTGTTGAGGAGGCGTCGGAAGATGCGACTAGCTTTTTTGTGCGTAATATAGTCGAACAGAATAAGCTTAAAGCCGAGTTTAGCATTGATGGCGGTAAAAACGTCTTGGAATTCGTTTTATCCGCTTCGAATTAACTCTTTTCTTTTTTTCAATAAGAACGCCCTTTTGGAGTTTCCTTTGCCCCAACCGGGTGTTCCTTTTTTCGACGCAATGGTCAAAAATTTTTCGGTTTCAACATTTGGTATATCCGTTCAAATTCGTCGTTTGAGTTGAACTGGACAACAAGCTTTCCCTTCCCTTTATCGTTTGAAGTTAACTTAACTTTCATCCCCAGCCAAGACCTGAACTGTTGTTCTAGCTCCTGTATGCGCGGACTTGCTTGTTGCTTTATTGGAGAGTGGCTCGAGGCGTTTCCCGAGACGAATTCTTTCACGATCGCTTCCGTTTGTCGAACGCTTAGTTGTTCGTCCATAATACGTCGCGCCATTTCTAGTTGATTCCACTCGTCGAGCGGAAGAAGCGCGCGAGCGTGACCCATCGTGATTTTTCCTTGACGCGTCAATAATTGCACTTCTTCATGCAAATCGAGGAGACGCATCAAATTGCTAATAGTGGATCGATCTAGGGACAAACGTTTTGCCAACTCTTCGTGGGTTCCTCCGTAAGCGTCAATATAGCTCTTAAACGCCGCCGCTTTTTCAATCGGATTTAAGTCGCGCCTTTGTACGTTCTCCGTCAGGGCCAATTCTGCCATCTCGCGGTCGGAGACAACGAATAAAACTGCGGGAATTGTTTTCCAACCTGATTCCTTTGCCGCTCGAAAACGACGTTCTCCAGCAATTATTTCATAACGATTTCCATTGCTTCGCAGAACAATTGGTTGAATAAGACCGTGTTCGGCCAGACTTGCCTTCAATTCTTCCATTTCAAGTTCATCGAAATCGAGACGAGGCTGGTAGGGATTTCTGTCAATTAAGTCAACGTTAATGTCGACGGCGGTTCCTCCGTTGGAGTACTGCGCCAGCGCTGAATCTTTTTTTTCTTCCAATAGAGCGGCGTCAGAACGTTTCGCTCCGAATTCAACGGAAGTTTTTTGATGATCGTCCGCATTTTTAGCCGAGAATGGGACGATCGTCGGAAAGCCGTCTTGTAGGGTGGCGGAGTCTGTCGTTTTTTCGACTTGCTCCGCGTTATTTTGAGCCGCCGCAACGTTTCTTAATAAAGCCTCGAGTCCTCGTCCCAATCTTTTGTTTTCTTTAGACACGTTCCATTACCTCCAAACAAAGCTCAACGTATGCCCTTGCTCCTCTCGATCGCGGAGCGTAATCGACGATTGATTTTCCATGACTAGGAGCTTCCGCAAGAGAGACGTCGCGCGGAATCGTCGTCTTAAACACAACGTCGCCAAAAAACTCTCTTACCTCTTTTTCAACTTCGTAGGTCAATTCAAGGGAAGGATCGCACATAGTAAGCACCACGCCCCCATACTCTAACGAACAATTAGGTTGGTTCATTGTTTTGCCAATTAGTTCGATCATTTGCACGAGACCTTCCATTGCGAAATATTCGCATTGGATGGGAGTGAGCACTTCGTTGGACCAGGCAAGAGCCGCTTGCGTTAGTGGTCCCAACGAAGGCGGACAGTCAATTAAGACATAATCGTATCCTTTCGTTTCCCGCGAAAGTTGACGAGCAATTTTGTCAAAAAATGACGGATCACGAACGCCTGCTATTCGTTCAATGTCTGAAAAAGAGCGACACCCGGGGAGAACGTCCAAATGATCTGACGACTTTTGAATTGTTTTATGTATCGATTCGTCCAAACAGGCAAGCGGATGACGCGTTGAGGGCGAGAATCCCAAACCGCTCGTAGCGTTGCATTGCGGATCAAGATCAACGAGAAGGGCGCAAGCCCCTGAGCGCGCGAAACATGCCGCAAGAGAGACAGCGGTAGTTGTTTTACCGACGCCTCCCTTTTGATTGGCGATGCACAAAGTGCGCGTCATGATCGTTTTTAATCCTTTCAGCGTTTACAAAGAGTCTTTCCAACCTTTTCGGGGATTATAGCGGGTATCACGTTTTAAAGAAACGTCAATTTCAGAAAAATGTTCAGGGTTGTAATTGATCCTACTAATTGACGCTGTCTTTCGTTACCTTACAATGGAAATTGTCGGGTTTCACCTCGACTTTCATTTGGGAGTCGCAACACGATGGGATATGACGATATGGATTCGAAGAGTCCGAATAGAGCATTTTTGAAATCAAGCCTTGAAGCGAAATGTTTGATTTCTTATGGCGTGGCGCTCGCGATCGTGATTCTGATTAGCGTGGCTCTGTTTTATAAGGCGACCAAATCGCAAGTGGAAGCGCAGAATCCGTTGATGGGGAAGTTGTTGAGCGAGCGTGAATTTCTGCTTATTCACATAAAGGGATTGGCCTCTGAAAACGCTGATTCTTCCGTTCATTCGACTTCGTCCTCTTCTTCTAGCGATACGAATGATTTTATTGAATCGATGAAAACGTTAAGCGAAAGAATTGGCGGTTCGTCGGAACGCGCGCGCATAGAGACTCGGCTTATTCGCGCATATAACGCCCGTCTGGACGATGAAGACGATAAACCCCGCGACGATTATGAACGTCGGTTATTTGAAGAGCTTGAGACGCCTTCGTCTTCTGATCCTGATTTCAACGACACTCTCAATACCGTTTACGAAAGAGTGGATGAAAGGGGACAGTATCACTTTTACCAACCTTTGCGTTTTGGACGCTCTTGTTGGAATTGTCATCAGGAAATCATGGGCGACTCCGCGCTTGAATTGGGTTCTACATTGGGCGTCATTCAGGTGACAATTCCAGAACCTCCGGCTAAAAAAGAAAGCGCTCGATTATGGGCGCAACTTCTTGCGGGCGCTATTGTAACGGCCTTTCTTGGAATGATAGCTTTTTACGTGGTGATACGCGTCGTTATTATTAAGCCCTTAAGGAGTCTCCGCGAAGTGAGTGAAGCCATCGGACGAGGCGACGTTTCTAAGCGCGCGAATTTGCAGACTTCCGACGAATTTGAGGCTTTGGGCGACGCTTTTAACCAAATGCTGAGGTATCTTGTCGCGACTCAGGAAAAACTGAAAACGTTGAATGACGAACTTGCGAGGAAACTTGACGAATTGGCCAAGGTTAATTTACAACTTTTTGCTTCGAACCAGGTTAAATCAGACTTTATGGCCACGATGAGTCATGAGTTGCGCACCCCGCTCAACAGTATTCTAGGGTTCAGCGACGTATTGGGTTCGATCGACACCTTGAATGAAAAGCAACTACGTTATGTTGAGAATATCAATAAATCGGGACGCGCGCTTTTAACGATGATCAACAACATTCTTGATTTAGCTAAGATTGACGCGGGGCGCGTTGAACCTAACTTGACAAATTTTAGAATTGAATCGGCAGTGTTGACTCAGTGCGATATGGCGAAACCGCTTGTTGATAAGAAAAACCTTGAATTGACGACCAGCTTTGATAGTGATTTACCACTAATGATTCAGGACGAATCACGGATTCAGCAGATATTGAATAATCTTTTATCAAACGCGATTAAGTTTACTCCGGAAGGCGGACGAATTCAGATTGAAATCAGGCGCGTTCTTCACGAACCTTTCAGCTCCGCTGTGTTGACGCCTTCCGTCAAATTGAAGCCCATACCGTTCTTACAAATGAAGGTGATTGATTCAGGCGTCGGAGTTACCGAAGAAGATCGACAGATTATTTTCGAGAAGTTTCGCCAAGGAAAAAGCGCTACGGAAGGGACCACAATGACGAGAGAGTATTCCGGTAGCGGGTTAGGATTATCTATCGTCAAGGAGTTGTGTAAATTATTGGGAGGAGAGATTATGCTTGATAGTCAGCCTGGGTTTGGAAGCGCCTTTACGGTTTTACTGCCTTGGGAATTGGAGACGTCCGTTTTAGCAGGTTCGCCAATGCAATCGGAAATGCTTGAGTTTACGATAAAGGGACGATTAAATTAGAAGCGATTTTATAACTCCCGTCGATGTTTCCTCGATGAATATTGTTTGAAATGCTCTAATCAAATACTATCGCCTCAACCTGAGTTGATTACAATTATGAAAAGGCTCGACTATGCAACTGGCGGGGAATTAACGGATAAACAATGGGAACAAATTGGCGCCGTTATAGCCCGAACCGTTCCAATCTTGTAAAGGCGGTTAAAAAAGGGCGGCCAATCGAGCTTGTCTTGAAGGCGTTTTATTGATTTGTCTGACAGGCTTCGTTGGTGTGATATGTCCGAATGATTTCCTTCTGGAAGCTCCTGTTGGCTTGGAATGAACGAACGGCAAGAGCAAGATCTGTGGACCGACATATGGCTTGAATTACTAGGAATGCTTGACGCGCGGTCGTTTGAATTGGGACGATTTTCTGCCGACGGAACTTTTGCGCTGGCGAAAAAGGGGGCTCTGGAATCAGTAAAACAAAGCGCGAGAAGGGAACGATGCTTGTGGCGGAGGGCTTGCCAATTGGGCTTGTCGTTTCTTCCGCGACGCCTCAAGATGCTAGATTGGTTGAACAAACGCTTGACATAACGTGAATTTCCCGTAAGGGCGCCGGTCGTCCGTGAA
>CAMZEO010000098.1 GCA_947305735.1 uncultured Planctomycetales bacterium
TCTCCAATCTTTTCAACGCTTTCCGGTAGAACAATCGAGGTCAGCGAAGAGCAACGGGCAAACGCGTGGTTTCCGATAGAGGTTACGCCGTTCGGAACGACGAAGGAATCGGCGTTTCCGCAATCAAAGAACAAACGGCGCCGCGATCGTCCGAAATACTTCTCAAACACTTTCCCGTCGGGACTTAATCTGTAATCTTTCGACATAATGATCGATTCTCGTTTTACAAAATTTGTCGCCCGGCGCGCGGCGGTTTCAAGCGACGTCGGATCCTTCAATAATCAAAGAACAAACGGCGCCGCGATCGTCCGACGGGGACGTCCGCGGCGCCGTTTTGTGGAATCGGAAAGGCGAATCAAATTGGTTCGAAACCCGAAGCCGTTTCTCAACCCCCCTTGAAGAAATTCTTGAGCAGTTTGGCGGCCGCGTCGCTCGAACTCGGTCCGCTCGGTTCCTGTGGTTTTTCCTCGACGGGCTTTTCTTCCTCTTTGGGCGTGTACGGCAGATCGAGATCCTCGAGCGCCATCGACATCGTCATCGCTTCCGAAGAATCGTCTTCGCCTTCTCCAAGGAGCCAGTCGGCGAGATCGTCGTCGTCCGTCGACGCGGGCGCGGAAGTCGCCGCCGTCGACGGAGATTGCGCGGCGGGCGCCGGAGCCGTCTCGACCGCGACCGGTTGGGCGGGCGGAACCGTCTCCGGTTGAACGGCGGCGGGTTGGACGGGCGCGACCGATTCCGACTGAACCGCAGCCGATTGGACGGGCTGAGCCGATTCCGGCTGAGACGCGGCCTGAGTCTGTTTGGCCGTCGCGACGTTGATCGAATTCTGCTCGACCGCGCGAGCGACGATTTCCGAGATAGAGGACACTTTCGGCTTCATTTCGCCTTTGAGCGCGACGGACGTCTCGACTTCAAATTCAAGCGGCCCGATCATCAATCTATCGCCGTTTTTCAGCTCGCGCTCGCCGACGACGCGCTCGCCGTTGACGTAGACTCCGTTTTTGCTGCCCAGGTCGCGCACCGCGACGTAGGCGTCTTCCGAAAGAATGGCGCAGTGGTACCGGCTGATTAACTCGCTCCGAGGCTTGAGCTGGCAATCGCTCGCGCGTCCAATCATGAACTGGGGAACCGAGACGGGGATTGTCTGACCCGCGCGAGCGCCGCCGACGACCTTTAATTCTACTTTCATGCTAAATTTCCTGCAATTTGACTCCCGATCCTTCGTTCCGATCCTCCTTGCCCGGGAAGGACGAACGGACGCGAACCGCCAAAAGGACTTCTACGCAAAGGAACGCCGCGAGGAACGAAAAACAAGCGGACAAGGCGCCGATCGCGTCGGCGAAGCGACGGACGGCTTTTCGACGCTCCTCGTTCGTCCATTGTAAATTATGTCGTTTCTTTTTCCAACCAATTTTTAGCTTTTTTTGAAATTTTTTCAGTTTTTTCGGCGGGCGTTGACAAAAAGTCTGGAAAAACGCGGGTAACTACGAGTTTTTCGCTAAACGGCGAAATCCTGGGTCGGTTCGAAAAAAGTCTTGCGACGCGGCGTAAAGAGCAACGAGGTCGAACGACCCTGTTGACTCGACGGTTCCGGTCGCGTTTTTTGCGGATGATTAAGGCGAAAGGAACGACTGAAAAGATAATCCCGATATTCCCGAAAATTGTCGAATAACGAACGATGAAAGAAGGAGTTTTTTCGGTCAAAGGGCGTTGATTATTGACTCCGGATACGATATGCCGCGTTCCGACGCGCGTCGAAACTAAAATAGTCGTTCTTCCGTATCCGAAACGTCGTTTGCGGCGACAAAAATGGAAGTCTTTGAATTTCAAGAATTGAAGGATCGGCGGGGACGAGCCCGGCAAGGTTTTCGGAGAACGTTCAAATAACCGCGGGCGCGAGTCGGAGAGACCCCTTCGCCCCGCAGTTTCCATTTTGGAGGCGTTATTGTTTGTCGCGAACCAGTCCCGGCGAGACGTCCAGGTCGAGATTCTCAAAGAGTCCGGCTTTATAGCGCTCGATGGCGACGGCGCCCATGACGGCGTTGTCGGTGCAGAGTTTAGGGGGCGCGATATAGAGTTTGAACCGATATCGGTCGGCGGCGTCGAGCGCTTTTTCGCGGAACCGTTTATTCGCGGCGACGCCCCCTCCGACGCAAAGCGTTTTCATCCCGCATTTCTTGAGCGCCTGAACCGCTTTGCCGACCAGACAGTCGCAGACCGCTTCCTGAAAGGACGCGGCGACGTCGGCGCGCTCTTGTTCGGTTATTTTCAAATCCTGGTAATCGACTTTGCCGGTTCCCATGAGTTTGTATCGCGCCGCCGTTTTCAAGCCGCTGAAACTGAACTGCATTCTGTCGGGCTCATGGAGCATAGGGCGCGGGAAGTCGTACGCTTTTGGATCGCCGTTTTCCGCCGCTTTTTGAATCGAAGGTCCGCCGGGGTAGGGTAGGCCGAGCATCGCGGCGACCTTGTCGAACGCTTCGCCCGCCGCGTCGTCGATCGTCGTTCCGAGCGGCTCGAAATCGATCGGACCCGCGCAACGGTAGAGGCTCGAGTGTCCCCCGCTTACGATCAAACCGACGCACGGAAAGAGGTTTTCGTCAAACGCGACTCTGCACGCGTAAACGTGCGCCTGAAGATGATTGATCGCGATAAGCGGCTTCTCTTTAGCGACGCAAATCGCTTTCGCCGCGGACAAACCGACGAGAAGCGAGCCCGCCAGACCGGGCTCGTTGACGACCGCGACCGCGTCGAGATCGTCGAGCGTAATTTTCGCCTGGTCGAGCGCGTCGGCGACGACGGGCAGTATCGCTTCCATGTGCGCGCGCGACGCGATTTCCGGCACGACGCCGCCGTAAATCCGATGCGCGTCGATTTGAGACGCCAGAGACGAGCCCAAAACGTTCCGGTCGCCGTCGACGACCGCCGCCGCGGTCTCGTCGCAACTTGTTTCGATCGTTAGAATTATCATACGTCAACCTTTATCGAACGCAGACGCGCGTCCTTTTTAGTTTCCGAAATCGTCGAAGAAAATACTCTCGCGTTCGACCCCTAAATTGTCGAGCAATTTCAGAATCGCCCGGGTCATTTTCGCCGGACCGCACATGAAATACTCGCAGTCTTCGGGCGCGCGGTGATCTTTGAGATAGTCGTTGTACAAAACGTCTTCGATCGCGCCGACGGACCCGGTCCAATTGTCGCCGGGTCGAGGATCACGATAGAGCGAAAGATGGAATTTGAAGTTCGGATATTCCTTTTCAAGTTCCTGGAAATCTTCGACGTAGAAAACGTCGTCGAGCGAACGCGCGCTGTACCAGAACGAAATTTTGCCCGTGTGTCCGAGGCGTTTGAGCATATCGTAGATATGCGAGCGCAACGGCGCCATGCCCGCGCCGCGACCGATATAGATCTTTTCGACGGGCGTGTCCCGAACGAGAAAATCGCCGTAAGGCCCGCTGATCGCGACTTTGTCGCCCGGCTTTAAGCCGAACAGGTAGGAGCTAACCTTGCCCGGCTCGACGTCGGGGTTTTCTCGCGGCGGAACGGCGACGCGGATATTCAGCTTGACGATTCCCTTTTCCAGAGGATGACTCGCGAGCGAGTAGGCGCGCAAGACGGGTTCGGTCGTTTCGCTGACGCAGCCCCAGAGATTGAGTTTGTCCCATCCGGAACGGTATTTTTCCGGAACGTCGTAATCTTTGTACGCGATTCTCACTCCGACGGGCCGTTCCGCCTGAATATATCCGCCCGCCTTGAACATGACGTCTTCGCCTTCGGGCAATTCCAGCACGAGTTCCTTAATGAAGGTCGCGACGAATTCGTTGGAGCGAACGACGCATTCCCACCTCTTGACGGCGAAGACCTCGGGCGGTATTTCGATAACCATATCCTGTTTGACGGGCGTCTGACACGCGAGCCGGACGCCGCTTTTGAGTTCTCTTCGCGTCATTTGCCCGACTTCGGTCGGGAGAATTTCTCCGCCTCCGGAAAGGACGCGAACTTTGCATTGACCGCAGGTGGCGCCGCCTCCGCACGCCGACGGGACGAAGATTTGTCGCGAGGCGAGCGCGTCGAGAAGTTTGTCTCCGGACGAGACTTCGATCGATTTTTCGGGGTCGCCGTTGATTTCGATTTTGACGTTTCCTCCGGGCAGAAGCGTCGCTTTCGCGGTCAGAATCACCGCGACGAGCGCCAGGACGATCAGCGTGAAGGCGACGACTCCGGCGACGACTACTACAATACCGTTCATACTTTGCCGCCTCCTTCAATCACATGCCCGAGAAGGTCATAAACGCCATGGCCAGCAGACCCGCCGCCATAAACGCGACGCCGAGTCCGCGCAGTCCGCTCGGTATCCTGCTGTATTCGAGCTTCTCGCGAATACCCGCGAAAACGGCGATCGCAAACGCCCAGCCGATCCCGGAACACAGCCCGTAAAGACAGCTGTCGCCAAAATTGTAATCGCGCTGCTGCATAAAGAGCGAGCCGCCCATAATCGCGCAGTTGACGGTGATGAGCGGCAAAAAGACGCCCAGCGCGTTGTAAAGGGGAGGGAAGAATCGGTCGAGAACCATTTCCAGTATCTGAACGATCGCCGCGATCACCCCGATAAACGTGATGAACGAAAGAAAACTTAAGTCGAGACCGGCGAGCGTTTTGGAACCCGTCCACGAAAGAGCCCCTTCGCGCAACACGTAGTTATACAGCAAATTATTGACAGGGATCGTAATCGTCTGAACGACGATCACCGCGACGCCCAGCCCGATCGCGGCGTTGACCTTTTTGGAGACCGCGAGGAAAGTGCACATCCCCAAAAAGAGCGACAACGCGAGGTTTTGCGTAAAAACCCCCTGGATAAACATCGTGAAAAAATGTTCCATTCGTTTATGTCCTTATCGAACGTCGCGTTGGCGTCATTCGGCGTCTTTCTTGTTTTTGTCGAAGTTTTTAACGATCCAGATCAGGCCTCCGATAAGAAAGAAGGCCGCCGGCGCGGTGACCATCAAGCCGTTCGGAAGATACCATCCGCCGTTTTGCGCCGTCTTAAAGACCGTGAATCCAAAGAGTTGACCGAACCCGAACAACTCGCGGAAAAACGCCACGACGATCAGAACGACGCCGTATCCGATCCCGTTCCCGATTCCGTCGAGCAGGCTTTCGGACGGCTTGTTCTTAATGGCGAACGCCTCCGCGCGACCCATGACGATGCAATTCGTAATAATGAGACCGACGTATACCGAAAGCTGCTTGCTCAAGTCGTAGGAAAACGCCTTGATGAGCTGATCGACCAGGATGACGAGCGTCGCGATAATGACCATTTCGACGATCATGCGGATCGAATTCGGAATAATCTTTCTGATCAGGGAGACGCCGACGTTGGAGAACGCGGTGACGAACGCGACGGCGAGCGCCATGGTGAGCGCCGTTTTCAGACTCGTCGTCACGGCAAGCGCGGAGCAGACGCCGAGAATCTGAGCGAAGACCGGATTGTTTTTAAACAACGGGTCGAGCAAAGCGTTTTTCTTTTCAGCCGGTTTCATCGTCGTTCCTTTCCGGTTTCGTCGTTTTCGGACGGATTATCGGCTTTGTATTTTTTCAAGAACGGACCGAACCCCTTGTCGCCGAGCCAGAAGGAGACGGTCTTCGTCACGCCGTCGCCGGTCAGCGTGGCGCCGGAAATACCGTCGACGTCGGAACTTTCGGGCGCGGCGGTTCCCTTGATCACCTTGACGATCGGCTTGCCGTCGTCGTCGAGCGCCCTCTTGCCTTCCCATTTCGCGGTCCAGAGCGGATTCGAGATTTCGCCGCCGAGCCCCGGCGTTTCGCCGTGGTCGTAAAAGACGATATGCGCGACGGTCGTCAAGTCGCCGTCAAGCGCGAGATAACCGCGCATGATCGACCAGAGCCCCGAGCCGACGATAGGAAGAACCGCCGTCTTAAGTCTTCCGTTTTCGTCGTTGAACAGGTAGACGACCGTCTTTTGCGGAATCGTTTTAATCGAGGCGACGTCGTCCTCTTTCGCGAGCGCGACGACGTTGTTTTTGTCCGCTTCGACGGCGTCGGGATCGGCGTCTTCGTCGATTTCGCCGGTCGCCAGGTCGACGACGACGCGTTTCGCGTTCGCGAAGAGTTCTTCGACTTTCCCGGACGAAACTTTTTCGCCCGGTCGAACGAGCCCTGCCGCGCGCAGAATGTTGACGTTTTTGTCGAGCGCCTTGTTGCGTTCCTGAACCCCTTTGAGGGAAACGCTCGCGACCGCGACGATAACGGCGCAGACGACGCATACGCCCGCCGCGACTCCAAAGGTTCTGGAAACCGATTCGTTAGCCATAACGCGTCCTCCTTTCCTATCGCGCCTGAAGCCGTTTTTGACGGCGGCGTATGTTCGCGTCGACGACAAAGTGGTCGATGAGAGGAGCGACGCAGTTGCCGAACAGAATCGCGAGCATGGCGCCTTCCGGATACGCGGGATTGTAGACGCGCGCGACGATGATCAGGGCGCCGACGAGCAAGCCGTAGACGACCTGCCCGACGTTCGACTGAGCCGCCGAGACGGGGTCGGTCGCCATGAAAATCGCGCCGAACGCGAAACCTCCCAGGACGAAATGCCAGGCGGGACCGAGCGCCGCCGCCGATTCGGGATTATCGCAGAAACACGCCAGAATCGCCGCCAGTCCCAGACCGCCGACAAAGACCGACGCGACGATTCGCCACGGCGCGACCCCGACCACGATCAGAAAGATCGCGCCCAGCAAACAGCAGAACGTCGACGTCTCGCCGACCGCGCCGGGAATAAAGCCGAAGAACGCGTCGAACATCGTGTAGCCCGCGTTTTGTATCGCTTCGACGCCGCCATGCGCGCAAGCGAGGGGCGTCGCTTTTGAAACGCCGTCCGTCGCGATCCAGACTTTGTCCCCGGTGATTTGACCCGAGTAGCCGAAAAAGAGAAACGCGCGAGCTACGAGCGCCGGATTGAGGAAGTTGCGACCCGTCCCACCGAAGATTTCCTTGCCGATCACGACCCCGAACGTTATCGCGAGCGCGACCTGCCAAAGCGGTATTGTCGGAGGACAAATCAGAGGAAAGATAAATCCCGTGACGAAAAAGCCTTCGTTCACTTCATGATTGTAGTGACCCGCGAAAACGACTTCCCAGAACAGACCGACGATCATCGTCAGGACGTAGACCGGAAGATAATAGCAAAGCCCGTAGACGAAACAGCCTAACGCGTTCGTCTGTCTGAAGATATGCAGAAAAGGAAAGAACTTGTCGAGGAAAGAGAGAACGGAGCCGTGCCAGTCGCCGGGAACGGTTCCCGTCAGGTTCGCCTGATAGCCGACGTTGTAGATTCCAAAGACCGCGCAGGGAATCAACGCCAGAATGACCGTGATCATGACGCGCTTGAAGTCGTTGAAGTCGCGAACGTGAACGGTTCCGGTCGTTTTGACGTCCGGCGTGAAGAAAAACGTGTCGATCGCTTCGACGAGCGGATGCAGTCGCCTGAGCTTCTTGCCTTCGGAACAGTATTTTTCGTCGATCGCCTTAATCGCGCGTCGCAAGCGTTTAATCATCGCTCATTCCTCCTCTTTCATCGCTTTGTCGAGCAGCGCGCGCAGCGATTTGCCGTAATCGTTCTTGCCGAAGTCGACGAGCGTGCAAAGAGCGAGGTCTTCTTCGTCGAGCTCAAACGCGCCGAGTTTCTCGCCGCGATCCAGATCGCCCATGTCGAGCGCTTTAAAGAGATAAGTCGGTTCGAGATCCAGCGGCGTAAGCCGACTGAATTCCGGATTCGGAAAGATGGCGCGGCGCCCCCCTCCGAGCGCGGTCGTCATTTGGTACGTCAGCCAGGGCAACCATGTCGACGCGGCGGTTCGCGACACGGAAAACGTCTTGAAATTGGGGGTCGTCCAGCCGAGGAACCGGCGAGGATCGCCGTCCCCGATCGCGGATATCTGATTGACGTAGCGCCCGAGCCCCTCTTCGCCCGGCGCGACCGTTCGACCGTGAAGCGCGCTTCCGGAAATGACGCGCAGGTCTTTGTCTTTGAGCTCTCCTTCGACAAGTTCCGAAACGAACGCGCCTTGCGTGACGCGCAGAAGCCGCGGATTCCTGACCATGGGACCGCCGATGGAAATCACGCGGTCGGAAGGGTAGAGCCCGGTCGAGAAAAGTTCCGCGATCGCAAGAACGTCCTGGTACCCGATCGACCAGACGACTCTGTTTAATCCGCACGGCTCGAGGTAGAAAATGTGCGTTCCGACGAGTCCCGCGGGGTGCTTTCCCGTGAATTGAGCGGCTTCGGCGCGCGGAATCGACTCGACTTCGCGAATGAAGTCGGCGTCGTAGTCGCCTTTGCCGAAACAGACCCAAAGTTTTTGACCGCAAAGGCGCGAGACGACGCGAAGACCTCTTAGAAAATCGTCTTTTCGCGCGTCGATCGTCAGTTTGGGGTCGGGCGCGTGAGGATTCGTGTCCGCGGCGTTGACGAAAAGAGCGACCGGCGTCGCGTTAATGCGAGGAACGCGGCTGAAAGGACGCGTTCGAAACGACGACCACAATCCCGAGACGATCAGAAGGTCGCGAATGCTGTTGGAGTCGAGCGATTCGAGTTCCGCGTCCGAATATTTCGCGTACCGAACGGACCACTCGGCTTTCGCCTTTTCGTCCGCCTCGACCACGATCGAGCGAAACGCGCGCTTTTCGCCGCGAACGATCGAAAGAACCTTGCCCGCGATCGGGGAGACGAACTTGACGCCGGGGTTCTTTTTGTCTTCGCACAAGGGCGTTCCGGCGAGAACCCTTTCGCCTTCCGAAACGAGAATCGTCGGCTTCATGCCGACGTAATCCGAGCCGGTTGTCGCGACGTGCCGAACGATCTTGCGTTCTGGTTCTTTCGTTTGGTCGGGCGCGCCCGCGAGTTTCAGGTCGAGCCCCCTGGTTACGTTAAAATGTCTCATCGGCGTAAAGCGCCTTTCGTCGGATAAGTCGGGACGGGCGTTGACGTCGACGCGTCCCTCTGGGAAAAACGGAATCGGAACGCGCCGCGCCTCCGCGAATCGTTTTTATACGTTTATGTCGCGTTCATTCTATCTATTTTCGGCGTCTAGTCTAGTATCGGTTCGACAAAATAACGCGACGCGCGTCCGATTTCGGAAACGCGCGTCCAAAAAAAGACAATCCGTCTGGACAAGATGGAGCTTTTTATGCTAAAATGCGTTCGAAAATTGCCCGTTAAGGGAGATTTATAACGCGAAAGGATTATTGAATGCAACGAATATACGACTATTTGAAGAAGTGTAAAACGTATTACCTCGCGACGATCGACGGCGATCAGCCTCGCGTCCGACCTTTCGGCACGATCGAAATGATCGACGGCAAGTTGTGTTTCCAGACGGGCAAGAGCAAGCCCGTCTCGGCGCAAATTCACGCGAACCCGAAAATCGAGATTTGCGCGTTCGACGGCGGAACGTGGCTCCGCGTTTCCGCGATCGCCGTGGAAGACCCGAGAATCGAGTCTCAGGAAAAAATGCTCGAGGCGTATCCCGAGCTGAAGAATATGTACCGCGCGGGCGACGGCAACACCGAGATTTTCAAATTGGTTTCCGGGTCGGCGGTTATTTCGTCGTTTTCCGACTCGCCCGTCTTTGTGGAATTCTAGTCCCTTTCAACCGTTTGCCGATTCAAATCAACCATGAAAACAAACGTTATTTTTGCGGCGCTCGCGGCGGCGATGTTCGTCGCGTTTCGCCCTTCGACCGCGGCCGAAGGCGATCTGATCGACGTCCGACCGACTTCCGACGCGCCCGTCAAATTGATCTTCGACACCGATATCGGCGGCGATATCGACGACGCGTTCGCGCTCGGGCTGATTCACAGTCTTTGCAATCGCGGTTCCGTTGAACTTCTCGGCGTTACGATCACGAATCCCGACGAAAACGCGGGCAGATTCGTCGCCGCGTGCAACGCGATCAACGGACGCCCCGATATTCCCGTCGGCGCGTCGCGCGAAGGCGATTTCGACAGCGATTTTTACCCTTCCGCGACGTTGGCGCAAAAGAACGAAGACGGTTCGACGGAATTTCCCGTTCCGGAAGGGTATCGTCCCGAAGATCCCGTCAAATTGCTCAGAAAGCTGCTCGCGAACGCGCGAGACGGCGAGATCGTGATCGCGCAGGTCGGTTCGTCGACAAATCTCGCGGCGCTGCTCGACTCGCCCGGCGACGAAATCTCGCCCCTGTCGGGCAAGGAGCTCGCGTCGAAGAAAGTCAGGCTCGTTTCGGTTATGGGCGGCGCGTTCGCGATCGATCCGACGGCGGAGAATTACCGCTTGCACCGCGAATGGAACATTCGTTGCGACATACCCGCCGCGCAAAAGCTGGTCGCCGAGTGGCCCGGCGAAATCGTCTTCAGCGGATACGAAGTCGGGGATCGAATTCGTATGTCGCCGGTCAATTTGAAGCTCGACTACCGTTCTCCGCGAGCGAAGTTTCTACATGACGCGTTCGTTCATTGGGCGGAGAAAAACGCCCCGAACGAGGGCTTGAATCACGAGCGTCCGACATGGGATTTGACCGCCGTCTTTTTTGTTGCGAGACCGGAAGAAGGCAGGGGATATTTCGAATTGTCCGAACCGGGAAACGTCGCGTTTGACGACGAGGCGACGACGATCTTCACGCCCGACCCGAACGGCAAACGCCGCGCTTACCTCGTCGACGAAGCCGCGAGAGTCCGCGTCGGCGAAGCTTTGTTCAATCTCTGCTCGGAACCCTGATCCAATCGCGCGCGTTTCCCGACGCGAAGCGTCGACGCGTTTCGACGCGTTCAAAAACGCCGACGCCAAACCCGACTCAACAAGTCGCAAGCCGTCCGTCGCCTTGTCGCGACGGGCGGCTTTTTGAAAAACGCTTTCCCGAGTTAGTTTTAAGGCGCGACTCCCCGCATTGACGCGAAGCGACGCGTCGATTATACTGAGCGAGCTTGGGTCAACGCAACTGAAGAACCGTATTTATTATTTTATTGACAACCTGTCGCCCGCGCGTCCCGACGTCGTTTCGTTCGATAGTCGGCGACGCGCTTTTTCGCTTGTCGCGGGGCGGCGATTCCAACAAACGCAGGAGACGACGATGCGACCTCAACGCGAAAATTTCGGCAAATCCGGACGCGCGATTTTCAGCGTTCTTAATGGCAAAACGGCGAAGTTTGGAAGCGATCCGCGCCGCGCGCCGAGAAAAAGCGGAGCGCCCGAATCTTCCGTTTTACGACTGGAGAATCTTGAAGAACGCTCTTTGTTAAGCGTCGTCCCGCCCTTTGTCGACGCGTCCGACGCGCAAAAAGCCCCCCTTGCGATTGAATCCGCCGACGTCGCCCCCGTAATTTCGATTCCCGATCTGTCCGGCGTTTCCGCCGCGTCGGAACGGACGACGTCGGGAACGAACGACGATCCGTTGGCGACCGCCGGAACCTACGACGCCCATGACCTCGCGGCTATTGAAGCGCTGGGATTGACGGCGACGAGCGAAGGCGTCGTCTGGAACGACGAAGGACGACTTGCCGAACTGACGTATACCAATCCGACGATCACGGAAATTACGTTAACCGATTGCGCGGCGCTAACGAAGCTTGACGTTTCGGGTTGCGCTAATCTGACGACTCTTTATTGCTACAACAACAATTTGACGTCGCTTGACGTCTCGGGTTGCGCTGGTTTGACCAGGATCTTGTGCGGCGGCAATAAGTTAACCGCGCTTGATTTATCCGGACTCGTAAGTTTGACTACGCTTTCATGCGGCAACAACGCGCTGACTTCGCTTGACGTCTCGGGTTGCTCGAATCTGACGACGCTCTATTGTGACAACAACTTTAATTTGACGTCTCTTAATCTTTCCGGGTGCGTAAAACTGAAGAGTATCTCTTGTCATGACGCCGCGTTGACGGCTCTCGATCTTTCAAGTTGCGTCGATTTAACGGATATTAGTTGCGGTAACAATGCGCTGGCTTCAATCGACGTTTCTATGTGCGCGAATCTGACGATGATTTTTTGCGTAGGCAACCCGCTGACCACGTTGGATCTGTCGAATAATTCTAAACTCTGGGCAATGAGCTTTAGTTCCACCCTTGAAACGATCGCTATGAATCGTAAGTTGTCCGTCAACGTCAACATTCCTCAGAGCGACTACTGGAACAATCTGACGATTGTCGACGACTTGGGAACCGAATTAGAGGCGACGATGAGCTGGTTTATTGACGAATACGACGACGATGTTTTCGTCGACCGCTTCGAATACGACGCCAGTCTTCCGATCGATAGCGCCGCCCCTATAACGATCTCTTATTACCAAAACGACGTTCTCGTCGGAACGACTATCATTGACGGCGAAACGACGTCCGCGTTCGAGTACGACGCTCATGACCTCGCGATGATCGAAGCGCTCGGACTGACCGCGACAAGCGAAGGCGTCGTCTGGAACGCTGCAGGACGACTTGTCGAACTGACGTATGCCAATCCGACGATTACGGAAATTACGTTGACCGGATGCGCCGCGCTAACGAAGTTGGACGTCTCGGGGTGCGCGAATCTGACGTCGCTCGATTGTCAGAACAACGTTCTGACTTCGTTGGACGTTTTTGGTTGCGCGAACCTGACGACGCTCTATTGCAACAATAACGCGTTAACATCGTTAAACGTTTCCGGGTGCGATAATCTGGTTACGCTCTATTGTCATTACAACTTGTTGACGTCGCTTGACGTTTCCGGGCGAGATAATCTGGTTACGCTCTATTGTCATTACAATTCGTTGACTTCTCTTGACGTTTCAGGACGCGCAAAGCTACAAGCGCTTTGTTGTCATCACAACTTGCTAACCTCGCTGAACGTTTCAGGATGCGTTAATTTGGGAACTCTCTATTGCAACAGCAACGCTTTGCCTTCGTTTGACCTCTCGGGATTCGAGCAACTGGCGGACGTTCGGTTTGAGGATAACGCTCTAACCTCGCTGGACGTTTCAGGATGTTCAAAACTGCGGTTTCTGTACTGCTGGAATAATAAACTAACCTCGCTAGACGTCTCCGATTGCGCGGATCTGATTTCCGTATATTGCGATGGTAACGCATTAACTTCGTTGAATCTTTTGAACAACCCCAAAATACGGTCTTTACGTTTTTCAAACGATATGGAAGACCTTCTTTTAGCCGACGAAGTCGAAGCGCAAGTTAGAATTCGCTCGTTGGCAAATTGGAACTCTTTGGTCATCGTAGACGGAAACGACTCCCTTGTCGAAACGACTATAATCGGAGGAACTTATGCCTTTGACATTTCTCCCGATAGCGTCGACCCCATAACGATCTCTTATTACCAAAACGGCGTCCTCGTTGGAACGACGATCATTAACGGCGAAACGACGCCCGCGATCGAGTACGACGCCCATGACCTTGCGATGATCGAAGCGCTCGGCCTGACGGCGACGAGCGATGGCGTCGTATGGAACGACGATGGACGACTTGTCGAACTAACGTATGCCAATCCGACGATTACGGAAATTACGTTGACCGAATGCGCGGCGTTGGCGAAGTTGGACGTTTCGGGTTGTTCGAATTTGACGACGCTTTATTGCGACCACAACGCGCTGACGTCGCTGGACGTCTCCGATTGCGCGAATCTTGAAACGCTTGATT
>CAMZEO010000099.1 GCA_947305735.1 uncultured Planctomycetales bacterium
TTCGAATGCCTTGAAAAAGAGTTTGTTCCTCTTCAACGAGAGATCGAATGGGGACCTTATCACGAATATATGCTCACGGCGCAGAGCAACGTCCATCCGAGAGCGGCAATCGCGCATCGCAAATCGCCGGAGACGCGCGATAAATACACGTCTCTCTACGATAAACTTGCGAAAGAAACCAAAAAATAGGGTGGGAGCCCAAACAAAATCGAAGCCGTCGTTTCTTGCGCGAGAACGCGTCGGGACGGCGGCTTATGTTTTACTGCGGCGGTTTTTATTACGAAAAAACGTTTTTTCCAATAAGGATAGGGTGTAAAGTGTCGATTCCGGATTCCCAATTAAAAAAGAAACTTATCGAACCGCGCACGCTCAAAGGGTTTCGCGACTTCCTACCCGAGGCGATGATTCCTAGAGAACGCCTGATCGACCGGGTTACGAAAGTGTATCGCAGTTACGGTTTCTGTCCGATCGACACGCCCGTTCTGGAATATCTCGAAATCCTGATGGGTAAAGGGAGCGAAGAGACCGACAAGCAGCTCTACCGTTTTAAAGATTCGGGCGGACGCGAAGTGGGAATGAGATTTGATCTTACAGTGCCGTTCGCAAGGTTTTCCGCGCAACATATAGCGGAACTGGGAACTCCTTTTAAGCGCTATCATCTCGCCAAAGTCTGGCGCGGCGAAAACACGCAAGCGGGCAGATATCGCGAATTTATGCAATGCGACTTCGATACGATCGGCACGACGAGCGTTATGTCCGACGTCGAGACGGCGCTTGTAATCAACGACGTCCTCGAGCGCGTTTTGCGGACGAACGACTCGTTTACGAAATTTGTCGTTCGCGTCAACAGCCGAAAAATCTTGAACGGAACGCTTGAAAAATTAGGGCTCGCCGACAAGGCGGTTTCCGTCTTGCGCGCGTTGGACAAGCTCGCCAAAATAGGCGTCGACGCCGTTGTTGCCGAAATGGAGCAAACTGCCGGCGCTTCCGACGAACAAGCGCGCGCTATTTTGGACGTCGCGTCCGCGAAAGGATCCAACGAGGACGTGTTGCGTCGTCTCGAAGACTTGCTTAGCGGAAACGAGCTTGGACTAGAAGGGGTTGCCGAACTTCGTCAGATTCTAGAGTCTGCAAACGCGGCGGGGGCGCCGGAGGAACGGTTCGTCGTCGACGTCTCTATAGCGCGAGGTCTGGACTATTACACGGGAACGATTTTTGAATCGTTTCTGACCGATCTTCCGAAGCTCGGAAGCGTATGTAGCGGCGGACGATACGACAACCTCGCCGAGCTCTATACCAGGCAGAAACTTCCAGGAGTTGGCGCTTCGCTCGGCTTGGATCGTTTGTTCGCGGGGCTCGAAGAGCTTGGCATGGTCGAAAAAACCGCTTCGACCGTCGACGTATTTATACCGATGTTCGACGCGAATCTTTCGACGAAATACTGCGGACTTGCCTCGCGGTTGCGCAAACTTGGAATTGGCGTCGAACTTTATCCGGAGTTCCAAAAGCTCGGACGCCAACTTAAATACGCTGATAAAAAAGGGATTAAATTCGCGCTGATTGTCGGGTCGGACGAAGCGGAACGAAACGTCGCTAATTTGAAAGATTTACGCTCCGGAGGAAGCCGAGAAATCTCACTGGATACGGACGCGTTTGCCGAAGCGATCGTTTCCGCCTTACAATCCTGACTGGCGCGCGAATCGGTCGGAAAAGAAAGGAACGCGTTATGAAAGTGATACTCGCCGAACCGCGCGGTTTTTGTTCGGGCGTCAACAGAGCGATCAACATCCTCGAAAACGTCGTCAAAAACGCTGAGGAACCGGTTTACGTCTATCACGAAATAGTGCACAACGCCTGGGTTGTCGGCAGATTTCGACGTCAAGGCGTCGTCTTTGTCGATTCGCTCGACGACGTTCCCGACGGCGCCGTTTTGCTCTTTTCCGCTCATGGAGTTTCCCCGGATCTGAGAAAACGAGCGTCGGATCGAAAGATTAAAACAATCGACGCCACTTGTCCGCTCGTTCACAGCATTCATTCGCAAGCGAGAAATTACGCCGAGGAGGGATATAAGATTATCTTTATCGGAAAGCGCGGACATGACGAAGTGATCGGTATTGTAGGCGAAGCGCCCGACGCGATAGTCTTAATCTCTAGCGTGGAAGAGGTGGAATCGCTTAATTTCCCATGCGATCAGAAACTGACCTATCTTTTGCAAACAACTCTTCTCGCGACGGAAGCGACGAAAATCGTCGACGCGCTTCATTTAAAATTTCCGCAGTTGCGCGATCCCAAACATGAAGGTCTATGCGATTCAACCCAGAAACGTCAAGAGGCGGCGCGAAAGCTCGCTCCGGAAGTCGACGTCGTCTTGGTCGTGGGCAGCGCGAACAGTTCGAATTCAAAGAGGCTCGCGGAAGTCGCAAGAGAGGCAAACGTCCCCGCTTACTTAATCAACGGCGTTGAAGATATTCCGTGGAGCAAGTTGACGCCGGACTCTAAAATTTTGCTGACCGCCGGCGCTAGCGCGCCGGAAAGCGTCGTTCAAGCTTGCGCTCAATTTCTCAGAGACGTTTGATAGTCGACGCGGGTTTCGAGCGGCGTTGACAAGAATCGTTTAGCCGCGTAAAAATCTATCTGGACGCCGCGCTCTATTCAAATTATACTCCAGCGACTTCTTAGACGTCTAAACGCGGACGTTTGTCGAATAAGGAACATCGGCGCGATTGCCTCGATCTCGCGAGAACTTGCGTCAATAAGGAGAATTTCAAGGATGGAACGATTTCCTTCATGTCTATATTTTGCTATTTTTGCGTCGCTTGTTTGGTTAACGACTTACGCCGATAATTGCAGCGCTCAAGCGCGTTCGCCGCAGGCTCCGGCTCGCGTCGCGCAGACTCAAGCGTCGTCAGCCGATCAACGACAAGACGAAGCTCTCGAGTTGACCTCTGAAGAAAACGCGAAATATCAGGAAGCGCTTGAACTATTCAATAAACAGGATCTTTCAGGAGCTCTGGATTCTTTGCGACAACTGACCGACGGCAATCCCGCCGCTCGTCCGCCGAGAATCATTATGGCGTTTTGGTTCGCGCAACTTAACAACGCGCGAGCCGCGAAAATAATGCTTGAAATGGCGACCGAGGAAGATCCGGACGATCCCGAGGCTTTTTTTGCGCTCGCGGAAATGGCGCTCCGAGACGGAGAACTAACCGCCGGCGAGCTTCTGACTGTTAAGGGAACCGAAAAGCTCGCGCATTACGACGCCAATCCTCAACGAAAGACGGCTATGCAGGCTCGAGCGCGATCGTTGAAGATCGCTTACTCGAACGCGCGGAGGCGATGGTCCGACGTGCAGTCGGCTATCCTTGCCAAAATTAGAGCGGAAGGCGAAAGCGCCGATCTCGACCGCGCTTGCGCCAACGCCTTATTTCAACAGAACCAAGACGTTAATGCGCGGGAAATGTTCTTGCGCGCCGACAAACTATCCGACGGCAAGGGGCTTCCCGCCGACGCCGCCATGTCCCAACTCTACGCCGCGAGAGGCGACTTGGAAAACGCGAAAAAGAGTCTCGACGCCGCGCTTAAAGCTTATCCTAAATCGACGTCCGTTCTGATTCTCTCAATCAACAACGCGCTCGTCGAAAACAATCTCGACTCCGCATGGAAACTCGTGCAACAGCTCTATCAAGAAGACAAAAGCGCGGAAGTTCTCAAAACGTTTGGTCGGGTCGCTCTTTTCCGTTCCGACTACAAGCGCGCCGAGGCTGCTTTCCAGGAAGCGATTCGTCAAACGCCGCTCGATACTGACGCCGCAAACGGACTTGCGCTGGCCCTTTGCGAACAAGGGGATGAAGAAAAGAACAAACGCGCCGTGCAATACGCAGCCGGAAACGTCCAAAAACAGGGGAACAATCGCGACTTCCTCGCGACTCTTGGCTGGGTTCTCTATCGAACCGGACAACCTGACGAAGCGATCCAGATTCTTCAGCAATCCGCCGCCGACGGACAAATCAACGCCGCCTCGGCGTACTACTTCGCCGTTGCGTTGAGCGACAAAGGGCAAACTGATCAAGCGAAGAAATTCCTGGAAGCGGCTCTAAGTTCCAAACCTCCGTTCGCCAAACGAGCCGCCGCGCAAGAGTTGTTGAAAAAACTGCAATAACGTTTTCCAAACAACGCGGTCCTTAACGCTGAATTGAAGTCGCAGGCGGCGCTTTTTGTCGCGCGTATGCCGCGATGAGATTCTGGCGTCGCCCAAACGACGTCCGGCGTCAGACGGTTTGACAACCAACCGTTCCTATGCGTTAAAACGAGTTGTCGAACCCCAGAGATCCGTCCTGCAAAATGGAAGGCAACCTCCGTTAGACGGGTATAACGAAACAAGGCGATGCTATAGTTTGAGTTTATTGCGTTCTCGAGTGAAAAACGGAGCGCTTTCTCCTGAAAACGGCTACATTTGAAAAAAGCGCTTTTTCCAAGACTCGCTCCGTTTTGACTTAACGAGTCTTACCGAGGGCGTCGCGATAAAAAAGGCGCTTAGACGTCTTCTGCGCGACCGTCGTTGATAGCGAATTGGGGGAAGTTGAGCTGGCGGCGGCGACGCGCGACCAAAAGCTTAAAACGACGGGTTGTCGTTTCGTGCCCGACGACGCGTTTTACAGATAAGCGTTTAGAAATCGTAGACGACGGAGCTAAGCGAATATCGCGCGCAATAACGCCGTTCGACTTACAGATTGTCGGCAAATTTTTATCGACTCATCCTGCTAAGCGCGTTTATCAAGACGCTCGCGTAGCCGGACTTGCCAAATGACAACGCGCGCGTCAAAAATGCGAAAACTCAATAATCTTTGGAAAGGTTCCGTCGCCGACGCGCTCGCCCCCTACCGATCGTTTTGCCGAAAGAATTTGCAGAGATGATTTAGGGTGTGCGTTTGGGGGGCGCGCTGTTTGAATCGTCGTCTCGCAAACACTGCGAAAATTCCTCCCGTTACTTGTGGGAAAGCGTTCTTATGATAAAATACCCTGACTAATTTCGCTTGGTCGCGGAATCGCCGCCGCCGAGTAGAATAGAGTTCCAACGTGACAAACGAGGATTTTCCATGCCGGTAGAACACGAACAGATCGACCGAGCCGAACAGATACGCAATGGACTTGAACAGCTTAAGACGTCTTTGGATTACGACGTCAAAAAGAAAGAAATTGCCGAAATCGACAAACAGATGACCGCGCCCGACTTCTGGGACGATCAAGAGAAATCGCAGGCGGTTGTCGCGCGCGTCAAAGCGCTTAAAGCGCTCGTCAAGCCGATGGACGAAATTTTGAGCGAGCTTGACGAGCTGGACGTCTTCTTCGAACTCGGCAAAGAGGACGAGGAGACGGCCGCGGAAATTCCCGCTAAGCTGGCTGAAGTTGAAAAGACGCTCGAACAGCTTCAAACAGCGGCTCTTCTGAACGGACCGTTCGATCCGAATGACGCAATTCTTACGATCAACGCGCGCGACGGAGGAACCGACGCCAACGACTGGGCGGAAATGCTTCTTCGAATGTATGTCAACTGGGCGCAATCTCGCGGTTACGCCGTTGAGATTCTTGACCGTCAGGATAACGAAGAGGCCGGCATTAACAGCGCGTCGATAATGGTGCGCGGTCCAATGGCTTACGGATACCTCAAGAGCGAAATAGGAACGCACCGACTCGTCAGAATTAGCCCGTTCAATTCGGAAGGCAAGCGTCAGACAAGTTTTGCCGCCGTCGACGTCAACCCGGACGTCGACGACTCGATTAACGTCGATATTAACCCGGAGGATGTGCGAGAAGACGTCTTCCGTTCGAGCGGGGCGGGCGGTCAGCACGTTAATAAGACGTCGAGCGCGATTCGTCTGACGCATATTCCGACGAACACGGTCGTCCAGTGTCAGAACGAGCGCAGTCAGCACAAGAACCGGGCGACTGCGTGGAAGATGTTGCGAGCGCGTCTGTTGCAGCGCGAAGAAGAAAAACGCGAACAGCAGATGTCCGAGAAATATAAGAACCTTTCGAAAGTTGGGTTTGGATCGCAGATTCGCAACTACTTTCTTCACCCGGAACAACGCGTCAAGGATTCGCGCACCGGATATTCGGTCGGCAGCTTTCATGAAGTTCTCGACGGAGGCGTTCAGCCGTTTATGGAAGAATACCTCCGCTGGCGTATGAAAACGGATTGAGTCCGAAGCGGATTCCCGGAGCGCGGCTTGTCAAGGGAAGTTCGCGCCGGAGATTGCTTGGCGCCGATTGGAATCGACACTCAACGCGCGCGAGCCCGATCCCTTGAGTGTTTTAACATTGAGCGCGATTTGCGGTGTTTCTGCAAGTCGCGTTTCTTATGTTTCTTCTTTTCGCCATTCCATGACGTGTTCCGGATTGTTGTTGTTTTCCCGTTCCCAGGTTTTCTCGACAATTATCTTTTTCGCGTTGGTAAAACCCCGCTGCTCTTGTATTGTTGACATAAACCCTGCGTTGAAGAAAAGATGTGTGTCGCTTTTGATTTTATTAAGCGACAGTTTTCCGCATCCTCTTCCGCGATAGTCGAAGCGGATAAAAAGCCCCGCCAAGAAAAAACTGCGTTCCGGCGAATCCAACGATTGTTCCAACGTCTTCGCAAGAAATAACTTCGCGCTTAATACCGCTTCCTGAACGACGTCGTAGTTGTTTCGCCAACAGTTTTCGAGAATAAGGAAATGAACGTCGAGGTTTCCCCGCGACAAGATTTGCATTATCGATTGGACGCGTCGTCTGACGTCGTTTGGTCGAAATCCTTTCATACAACGCGGATTCCGTCGTTCAGATTAATTCGAAGGCGACGAGAGGATAAAGAGGATTCCGTTCGTAGTTCCCTTCAATGGTTATCCCAAATCGTTTAAGAAGCGTCAAGCGTCAAAGGTCCCTCGCTCGACGTCTTTCTTTCGATTATACTCCTTGAAAACTGGTTTAGACTTTTTCAACAGACCAATTTAACAAACTGGACGCGGCAAGGTGTTTGCATTTGACGAGAAGGGGGTTTGCATTGGGCTTGCGAGCGCGTTTGTTTTTATCGCGGGTTTCTTCCGCGCGACCGACGCTTTTAAAACAAAAAATAGTCGAGAAACCGATTTAAAAGATCGTTGGATCGCCGCCAAATTCGACGGCAAAATCGAGCGAACCATTCTTTCCGGCGCGTGTCTGGAGGTCGTTTGCAATTACTTTCCCGTTTTTCCGGACAATTGCGCGGGCGCCAAGTTGCGAATCGGCGATCGATGCTATAATCGCTGGCTGTTCTACCGCGCGTCAAGCCGTATTAACGTCTTTTTGTCCAAACCCTGCAAGCGTTTTCTTGCCGAAATTGGCGTCGATACTAACTCGCCGGAAGCAACTTGAGGGAACGGAACGATCCGCTTTTCTATAACTTCCAACGGTACTGAACTATTCCAATCGGGCGTTTTACGCGGCGCCGAGCCGGGCGTTCCGGTCGACGTCGCTCTTGACGGCGCGAAGAGTTTTTCAATGATTATCGACGACGACGGTGATGGCATATCTTGCGATCAGGCGGATTGGACGGACGCGCGCGTCGAATTTAAGGACGGAGAACTCCTTTACTTAAGCGATCTTCCATTCGTCGATCGGCAAGTCTACGATCGAACGCTCGACGTCGATTTCCCTTTTTCTTTCGTCTATGACGGACGATCGTCCCGGATTTTTTTGAAAGACTGGAAACTCGTTCGAGAATTGAGGGGCGTCGCCGACGGAAAAGTCAACAGAACGCCGACCTTTACCGAGCCGAACGTACGACTCCAAGTCGTATGCTCGGTCGTAGATTGCGTCGACTATCCTTTTGTGGAATGGACGTTGAATTTCAGGAACCTTTTAAGAATTCAGACACGCCCATTATTGAAGACTTCAAGCCGATTGATGCGTTTTTCGGACGCGATTTCTTCGAACGACGCGTTTTAACGGCTGGGATCCCGATTGCGGCGATTCGTTCGTCTGGAATGAAGAGCATGAATTCAAATTGCATTATTCGATTGGAAGTCCGTGTCGCGACGATTATATGCCGCTCGTCAAGCTGTTGGATCCAGAGCAAAAGATCGATTTGGCGACGATTGGCGGACGGCCGACCAACGCCTATTTGTCCTATTTCAGTTTGGAATCTTATTAAAAAGGCTGGATTGTCGCTCTGGGTTGGTTGGGACAATGGTCGGCGAGCTTTGAGCGCGTTGGAGATCAGGAAACGCATATTTCGGCGAGGCAGGAGGTAACTCATTTCAAACTTTTACCCGGTGAAGAAGTTCGTTCGCCGATCGCGGTCGTCGCGCCTTGGTTCCGCGAATCTTGGTTTGACGCTCAAAACGTTTGGCGGCGCTGGATGATCGCTCATAACGTTCCGCGCGTTCCCGATCAGGAGAATCCCGATAATAAGAAAAGCAAGATCGTCGCGTCCCATCCTGTCGCGCGGCTCGCGTTTTTTACTGAAATGACGCAAGCGGCGAGAGTTCGGATCAACTTGAATTCATTGACGATTATCTCAAACGCGGTATTAAAATCGACTACTGGCGGATGGACGACTGCTGGTATCCGCGCGAAGGAAACTGGACGAACACGGGAACGTGGGAAGTCGACAATACTCGTTTTCCCGACGGACTTCGACAAATAGTCGATTTCGCGCATGAACGCGACATTAAGACGGTCGTCTGGTTCGAACCCGAACGCGTCGCGCCGGACACGTGGCTGATGAATAATCATCCCGAACGGATTTTCGGAGGAGAGAACGGCGGTTTGCTCAATTTGGGGAATCAGGAAACGCTCGAATGACTTGTCGACCATGTCGACGGCTTCTTGAAAAAAAGGAATCGATCTTTATCGGCAAGACTACAACATTGATCAGATCGAATGCTGCCGCGCCGCGGACGAACCTGATCGTCGGGAAATTACAAAATCCGGTACGTCGAAGGTATCTCGCGTATTGGGACGCGTTGCTTAAACGCAATCTCGGCTTGCGCATTGACTCGCGCGCGTCCGGAGGACGAAGAAACGATTTGGAAACATTGGGTCGCGCCGTCCCTCTTTGGCGAAGCGACTATATTTTCGAGCCGATTAGTCGGCAGGTTCGCAGCTACGGAATGGCTTTATGGGCGCCGTTCTTTGTAATCGACGTTCAATCGTTTCGAGATTATGAGACGCGATCGTTGTTCGTTCCGTATATCGACGCCCTCTACGACGTTCGCGTCGACGATTCCGATTGGGATATTGTACGTAAGAATCTGAACTTATGGCGCGAATATGTCGTTCCTTATTACGCCGCCGACTACTATCCTTTGACGCGCGTTTCCCTTGATCGAGACGTCTGGATCGCGTGGCAGTACAACGTCGAAGATAAAGGGGAAGGCGTCGTCCAGGCGTTTCGCCGCCGCGACTCGAAAACCGTCGCTTCGCGTTTTCCGTTAAAAGTGCTCGATACGTCCGCCGTTTATCGCGTTAAGGACCTTGATTCCGGCAAGATTCGCGAACCTTGATTCCGGCAAGATTCGCGAAGTTTCTGGAAAAGAGCTTGCCGAACGCGGGCCGCTCGTTGAAATCGATTCCGCGCCGGAGGCCGCGTTGGTTTGGTATAAAAAAAATAGAGGCGAAAGAGACGCGTTTCGATTTGAGTTGACGATTTACGTTTGGAATTTTATAATACGGGCGCCGCATGCCAGACGGACGGTCGACGCGCGTCGACTCGACTTTTGGTTCAATCTTTGACCTGATCCAACTATGCCGACGTCACTTTTTCAATACGAGATGCTCCCAACGACGTGGTTTTACCTGTCGTCGTTGCTGATATTGGCCGTTTTCTTTAGGTTTAACCGCGTCTTCAGCGTCCGCAATCTCGACGTGCTCGCTCTTATCGCGCTGACTCCGGGCATGGTCTATTTGGCGATGGGCGCCTCGCTTCAAGGCTACGCGTGGCTTTTTGTCGTTGGAATCTTTCTCTTCTTTCGAATGGTTCTGGACGTCTTTTTGCGTCGTCGTCCGTTGCTGGATCCTAATCTTGGTTTTGAAGGACTTGCTTTTTCCTGCGTCGCGGCGTCGGCGTTCATGATTCCCAATTTGTTTATCAACCGCGGAGACGCGTGCGAGTCTCCGCGGGCGTGGCGGCTCGAACAGATTTTTGCCGCGGCGGAAGAATCGGAAGCGTCCTTCACTCTCAAGAATTGGCCCGGTTACCGACCTTTTATGACGGCGACGCGTCGCGCGAACAAGTTTTTCGCGCCTTCGCAAGAGTCCTGGAACGCCGCCGTTTCCGAACTTCGCGCGAGAAATCGGGACGACGATATGATCGAGATTTTTGGCGTCGCGTTCCGACTTGACACGAACGATTCGAAGAGGCGGCGTTCCGCAAAGCGCGCCGTGCAATGGGCGGCCGGCGTCACCAACGGCGCCGCGTTCGATTTTGAAGACGACGGTTCCGGCGCTTTAACGTCCGAAGAAAAGACCTCGGAGGTTATGTCAAGCCTTAACGGACTGTTGGCGGCGCCAACGATTCCCGCCGCGCCGACGACTCCTTCCGCTTCCGGCGATTTTTCTTCCGAACGAGATTCTTCCGTTTCTGTTCGCCCCGTGGAAAAGGATCATGCCGCGCGCGCGGCGTCGAATTTGAACCCTTCCTCGACGTCGGCGTCGCGCGGCGTTTTTCAGCCGTTGTCTCTGGATGGTTTCGCGCTGATTATGCTTGTGACGTCCCTTCAAATCGCGCTTGTTGTCGCGCTTGTTTTGATCGGTCGTTTTCATTTCGGTTCGTTGCAATCCGGGTGCGCGTGCGCGCTTTTTTACCTGTTGCACCCGTATATCAATCAGTTTTCGGCTCAACTTGATCACATCGTTCCCGCGTTGGCGCTCGCGGTCGCCGTCCTGCTTTACCGCCGCCCAGTCTTTTCCGGGATCGCGCTTGGAGTTGCCGGTTCGCTCGTCTTCTACCCGTTTTTCCTCATTCCGATATGGTTCGCTTTTTATTTGAAAAAGGGCGCCGCCAGGTTCGCGTTGGGACTTTCCGCGACCGTCTTGACGCTCGCCGTCGCCATGTTGTTCGTTCAAGATCCAGAGATCGGTTTATACGGAAAATGCCTCGGTTCGATGTTTGGACGGCATTCGTTTTTTCTTGCCGAAGCGGATGGACTTTGGGAATTTTTGCCCCGCTACTGGAGGATACCGCTTATCGGTCTTTTTGGCGTCTTTTGTTTTGGCTCCGCCATTTGGATTCCGCGCAAGAATCTGGCGACGCTTATTTCATGTTCCGCCGCGCTTATGCTTGGCGTTCAATTCTGGATGGGACGTCAGGGCGGCTTGTATATGTCGTGGTATTTGCCGTTAGTGATCTTAACCGTTTTTCGGCCAAATTTGGACGATCGAACGGCGGTCACCGCCGTCGTCGACGTCTGAACGCGCGTCGTTTATCTTGTCTACGGCGAGAAAATTTGGTATAATATCGGCGACGCGTTCAAGAGTGGACGCGTCGCGCGATTTTTTTTGTCCCAATAGGATCGGTATGCTATGAAACGCGCGAAGACGAATCCCTACGACTGGGCGCTGATTCAGTGGTCGCGTTCTTGCGAAGAGTCGGGAATTGTCGATTTCCACCGTGTGGAACCGACTCTTGACGCGGAAAAAGACGATTTGGGACGCTTGGTCGATCCGACGTTCTATTTGTCTTCGCGCGCTGAAAAAGTTCTCGCGTCGCTCAATCTTTCCGGCAAGAGATGGACGGAACGTTCGACAAACGCTCTGGTTGCCTCCGCTTTGTTTGTCGTCGCCCTCGGCGCGTTGGTCTTTCCTTTCGCGCGCGTCGACCGTCTTCTTGACGGAGACGTGAATCTTGCCGGTCCCTTTGTCTTTTTCATTCTCGGACAACTTTTCTTTTTGGCGTGGGCTCTCGTCTTAATCGGCGCGGTTTGTTTCCAATCGCTGATTCGTCGTATTTTCGGGAAGGGACGTCCTCTGACGTTTGCGGAAAAACTGGTTGCAAATCTTTCCGGTATCGTCGGCGCGGTCGTTTTATTCGCGCTTCAACGCGTCGCGCCCGTCTTTTACGCGGCGTTCGGTCGCAAAGGAACCGAACGTTTCGCGCGGCGTCGACGCCGCGAATCCGAATTGAAAGGCGCGTCGGACGGTTCCGTACCGTCGAAGCAGCCGTCGATTGAAGCGACGCGAAAAGGCGCCTCGCTTTTTTGGGACGTTCTTTTTTCACGTCCGCGCTTCTTGTTCTTCTGGGGCGGTTTCCTATCTCATCTTTTTTGGACGTCTTGTTCGCTTTGCGTGTTGATCGTTCTTCTCGCGCGTATGCAGGGTAATCAGTACGACTACCGCTGGCGCACGTCCCTTGAAGACGAAACGGCTGTCAAACAGGCGGTCGACCTGCTTGGCGCGCCGATTCGGAAGCTTGGCGCTTCAATACCGGATGAAGACGACGTGTCCCGGCTTTTTGACGACCGCGGCGTTTGCGCCGACGAATTTGCGGGAACCGGCGGCAGGGCGAAGACCGAACGAACCGAAGAGCAAAAAGCGGCGGCGAAAACGCGCGCGAAATGGTCGTTTTTTTTGCTTGAGATAGTGTTTGCATGGTGCGTGACCCCGCGTTTTATTCTCGTTTGCGTCTATTATTTCATGTTTCGACGCGCGTTGCGCGACTATAAGCCGGATTTGAACGATCCTTTTTTTGCGAAGTTAATCGCTGAAGCGGAAACGTATTCGTCGACGACTTATTCGACTTTTGTCGACGATCCGCTCGAAACGCCCGTCTTGACGCTCGACGCGCCCGAGTCGGTCGACGCTACGGACGTTTTGCCGGCGCGCGAGGTCGATTCGACGCAAGATCAACCTTCCCCCAAATCGACGAACGTTGAATCGTCGAGCGCGACGCGGTCGTCGGAAACGTTCGCGTTAGAGCCTGTCGCGTCGATGGTCGTTCCGAATCTCGAGTCGGAACCAGAGCCCGAGCCAGAACTTGAGTCGGCGCCCGAGCCAGAACCGACTCCTCCGTCCCGGATTTTGGCGTTTGGATACGACGCCGAACTGACCTCCGATCAATGGCGCGCGATATTGCCCCCTAATCCAGAACCTCGTTTTTTTGGGGACGTCGCGGGCGATTTTGACCGGAAGAGAAAACTTAAGGAGTTTCTGACGACGAACGGGGAAACGGTCTCGCTTTGCGTCTACGTCACCGACGTCGGACTTTCTCCCGCCAAACACTATACGAAATTTATGCGCGAAGTCCTTGCCCCGGCAATTCCGAACGCGATCGTATACGTCGTGTTGACGGGAAGCGAAAGGTTGCGTATGAAATTCGGCGAACAGGTTAACGCGGTTGCCGAACGTCTTGAAGATTGGACGAACGCGCTCAACTCATTGTCGCAAGCATCTGGTTTGACGATTTATCCGGTCTTTTCATACGACGCCGACCTCGACTTGCCCGAGCCTCGAGCGCGGTTGCGCGACTTGTTGCGAGCCGGGGGCGACCCGGGCGACGCGTCGAACGTTCCGCGCCGCAGTTACTCGAAATGGGACGAAACGACGCGACGCGTCCTCGCCGAGTGCCGCCAGGGACGCCTCGAACTTCGCCAGTTTGCCGCT
>CAMZEO010000100.1 GCA_947305735.1 uncultured Planctomycetales bacterium
CCGACAGCGCGAGGAAGTTCTGAAATTGTCTCGCCTTTTTACGCGCGCTTTTTGGCGAACCTGGCATAACCGCGCCGGGGGCGGGCGCGAAGTCTTGCGGATGGCGGTTCCAATTATTATCTCGTACGGCTCCGTCGTCGTGATGACGACTACGGATCGTCTGTGTCTCGCGTGGTTTGGTCGGGAGGAGATGAACGCGGCGTTTCAGGCGGGAGCGTTGTTTTGGGCGTTTCTTTTTCTTCCGCAGGGAGTCGGGGCGTTCGTCAACTCGTTCGTGGCGCAATATTTCGGGGCGAACGAGAAGAAACGGATTGGCTCGGTCGTTTGGCAGGGAATCTTTATCGGGCTGGTTTGCGGTTTTTTTTTCGTGGCGGCGACGCCGTTAATCGCTCCCTTTTTTCGCGCGATCGGACAGTCGGAACCCGCCTCGATTCTGGAACGGACGTACTGGCGCTATCTTGCTTGGGGCACGATCGCAACGCTCGGGCTCGAGCCGATCGTTTCCTTTTTCAACGGAATTCGCGAGCCGAAAATCGTTATGAAAATCACGATTCTGGGGTTTGTCGTCAATATGGCGCTCGATCCTTTGCTGATTTTCGGCGTCGGCGGTCGATTGCGTCTCGGCGTCGCCGGCGCGGCGCTCGCCACGTCGATCGCGTTATGGCTCAAATTCGCCGTCTTTCTTTACGCGGCGTGGAAACGCGACGCGAAAGGTGAATTCGCGCTGCGGACAAGCGTTCGGACGAATCTTCCGGAAATGAAGCGGCTCGGCAAATTCGGGTCGATGAGCGCGATTCAGACGACGGCGGAACACTGGTTTTACACGCTGTTCGTGCTCATGATGGGCTGGATCGGCGAAGAAGCGAACGCCGCGACCGCCATCGCCTATAATTTAAACGGTTTGGTCTATATGCCGGCGATCGGGTTTGGCGTCGCGACCGCGGCTCTCGTCGGAAACTACGTCGGCGCGAAAGATTACGAAAGAGCGCGTCGAGCGACGCATACGTCGCTTGTTCTTTCGAGCCTCGTCGCGGGCTTTTTTTCAATCGCTTTTTTGGCGTTTCCGGCGCCTTTCGTCGACGTCTACGCGGTTTTCGATCCGGAGTCTTACGCGTCGTCGCGTCCTATCGCGATCAACGTCTTGAGAATCGTCGGGCTTTACTTGCTCCTCGACGCGTATAATCTGATTTTTTCGTCGGCGCTTCGCGGGGCGGGGGACGCTCGTTTCATTATGCTCTCGACGCTGGCGGTCGTCGGATTTGTAATCGCGGCCCTTTTCGTCGGGGTTTTCGGCTTGGGATACGGAGTCTACTGGTGTTGGAGCCTTCAGGTCCTTTTTCTGATACTCAACGTCGGAATTTTCGCAATTCGATTTCATCGTGGACAATGGCGCGAGAAAGGTCTTGTCGAAAACGGCGCTCAATTGGTATAATCGAACCGTCGCGTCGGCGCGAATCTCGAACGCCGTATTGACGCGGAAAGCAACGGCAAACCTTAGCAATGTGTCCTAAGATTGAAGAAAACACGACATATGGCTCGACATTGTCATGGGCCAATTTTTTTACGATCGCATTCTGGCGCGTTTTTTATTCGCGTCCTTGCGGCGCAAGGGACGTTTTGCGCCTCACGTTTCCCTTTATGGTCTCGTTCGGAACGATCACGATCGTGACGCTGACCGACAGGTTATGCCTCTCATGGCGCGATCCGTATGAAATGAACGCGGCGTTTCAGTCGGGATGTCTCTTCTGGACGCTGACCGTCTTTCCGACGGGAATCGGCTCCTTTGTGAACGCGTTTGTCTCTCAATACAACGGAGCCGGGCGGAGCAAACGCGTCGGACCGGTCGTCTGGCAGGGAGTCTTTATCGGAGTCGCCTCCGGCGCGGTTATTATGGCGCTTACCCCGTTAATCGGTCCTTTTTTCCGAGAAATGGGAGCTTCCGAGTCAACTTCGATTCTCGAACAAAAATACTGGGCTTATCTTTCGTTGGGCGCCGTCGCCGCGGTTGGTCTCGAATCGCTCTGTTCCTTTTTTGAAGGACTGTGCGAACCAAAAACCGTCATGGTCGTCGCGATCGTCGGCATGGGCGTCAACGTCGTTCTCGATCCGATTTTGATTTTCGGCGTTTGCGGTTGGTTGCGGCTCGGGCTTGTCGGCGCCGCGATCGCGAGCGCGACCTCCTTCTGGATCATGTTTCTCCTCTTGCTTTACGCGGCGTTCAGGCGCGACGCGACCGGCGAATTAGGATTCAGGTCGGGCTGTCGGATCAATGTCTCCGAAATGAAACGACTCTCGTACTACGGTTCTATGAGCGCCGCGCAACAGTCGGTCGAACATGTCTTCTTCGGAGTCTTTACGCTCTTGATGGGCTGGTTTGGCGACGAGGCGAGCGCCGCGACCGCGATCGGATACAATCTCAATTCTTTGCTTTATATGCCCGCCGCAGGCATGGGGTTGGCGGCGACCACGCTTGTCGGAAACCACCTTGGCGCGGGAACGCCGCGTCTTGGACGTCGCGCGACGTTTACGTCGATCGCGCTCGCGGCGAGTTTCGCGGGCGTTTTTTCTATCCTGTTTGGCGTCGCGCCCGGTTTTTTCGTCGACGTCTACGGTTTCGGCGCTTCGGAAGCGTTTGAGAATATTCGTCCCATAGCGATCGATATTTTGCGGATCGTGGCGGTCTACCTTTTCGTGGACGCGTGCAATTTAATACTTTCCGGGGCTCTTCGCGGGGCGGGAGACGCTCGATTTATTATGAACGCGACGTTCGTCGTCGTCGCGCTTGCGTTGGGCGCGCTCTTTGTCGGCGTAAGGATTATGGGTTGCGGCATTTACTGGTGTTGGTGGATCTTGACGGGCTATCTCGCGACCAACACGGTCGTGTTTCTGTTCCGATTCCTGCAGGGCAAATGGATGATGAAAACGCTTGTCGACGCGACGCCGCGTCTGGTCGACGAGCAATTCGCGACGGACGAACAACGAGGATGAAACGCGATGAAAACGACCGGCGCAAAACTAAACGATTCCATTGAGTTGAACTTAACGTCGATGATCGACGTTATTTTCCTTCTCCTGATTTTTTTCGTCCTAACCTCCGATTTCAAAGAACCGGAAAAGTTGTTGCCGACGAACATTAACGGTTCCGGCGCGATTTCAAGCGAGACCGCGCAAACGCAGGAGGAACGCGATCTTGGCAAGATAGTCGCGAGAGTGATCGTCGATCCGTCGGGCAAGATCGGATACGCGATCGACGGCAAACGCGTCGACTCTTTGCAAGACGTCGAGGCGACGTTCGACGCGTTGCGGGAGATCGATCCGAACGTTCCCGTGATTGTCGATCCGGACGGAAACGCGCCGATCGAGAGCGTTCTTGACGTTTACGACCGCGCTCGCCGAGCCGGTCTTGGCAAAGTAAAATTCGTCGCCTCGCCCGAAGCGCTCGCGAACGCGCGCTGACTTTCACCCTTAAAAGACGCATAGCGCTATGATAAAACACGCCGCCGTTTCCGCCGCTATTTCGATCGGTCTCCTGACGTCTGTTTCCGCGCCGGTCTATTCCGCCGACGCGAGTCCGACCTCCTCGTCGACGGTCGTTTGGAAGCCCTTCGCCTCGTTCGACGCGTTCGAACAAAAACTTCGATTGGCAAACGCGTTAATCGATCGCGGACTCGCGGAACTTGCCGTTGAAGAACTTGCGGATATTTCCGAAGAAGAGGCGCTAAACGCGACGCGAACCAACCGCGCGCTGTACGGCCTCGTTTCGATACGCGCGGCGCTCGAAACGTCGAGGTTGACGACGTCCGAAGGTCGCGCCGACGCCGCCGAACGGATCGCGTCGGTTTGGGAACGGTTCGGCGGCGAAATCGACGCGGAGACGTCCGGTTTCGCGCTCGCGTTCGTTCGCGGCTTTTCCGCGTTAGTTCTCCTGGCGTCGGAGTCGGGAAACGACGAAGAATGCGCGCGTTATCTCGACGCGACGACGTCGTTGGCGCGCGCGGCGGTCGGAGCTCTGTCGAAGGAGGACGCGAAACCGTTCCTCTACTGGCATGCAAAAGCGACGTTGTCTCGGCGCGGAGACCCCGACCGTTTCAAACAGGCGGAAAGAGTCGCGTCCGCGCTTGAGAAGTCCTCGAGCGCGACGCGGGACGAATACTACTTTTACGCTCGGCTTCTTCTCGTCGAATCGGCGCGCGAACAAGGCGCGTTCGAACAAGCGTCGCGACGGATTTCGGAGACGCTCGACGCGCTCGCCGCCGCGGCGCGGAAGGAAGACGCGCCCGTCGAAGCCGCCGTCGGACTTGTCGCCGAAGAAGTCAAAACTCTGACCGCGGAAGGCAAACTTGACGAAGCGGTTGTAATCGCCGCGCAAAACGTCGATTTGCTCGACGCGCCGTTGCCGACCGATCGCGGACGATACGTCGACAAGTTGCCCGATCTGTTCGCAGAATTGGAGTTGACGCGCGTCGAAACGTTTTGGAAAGCGGCGGAAAAAGCGCCCGAGGGAAAGGAGAAAGACCCTCCGACGAATCGGTTCGACAAACGCGCGCTTGTCGACGCGGCGCGACTTGCCGCGTCGACGGCGCGGACGAACGTCCAACGCTCGCGCGCGACCCTGCGCGCCAACGCGTCCGGGCAGGTCTCGGGCGACTGGCTTGCGATTCAGGCGTCCGCGGAAGAAAGTTATCGAACCGGAGCCTGGGACGACGCGATTGCCGGATACGACCTCGCGTCGCGAGAAGCGTCCGCCTCGGGCGCCGAGGCGGATTCGTTTCGATTGCGAGGGACCGCCGCCGGAGTCGTTGATAAAGTGTGTCGTGAAAACCTTTTCGAACAGACGACCAACAAGGATTCCGTCGCTTGGGAACAGGACGCGCGTCGACGTTTTGAAGAGCTTGCCCTGGAGAATCCGAACGACGAACGAGCGCCGAGTTTCTACTTGCTGGCGCTTGAACACGCGAGCCGCGCCGGAGAAGACGAATCCGCTCTTAACAAGTTGCGGCTCGATTATTTAAAGTTGTTTCCCAACGCGCCGAACCGCGGCGTCTACGCGCTCGACCTCGCGCGTCGGCTTTTGGCGGACGCGAACCGCGACGGCGTCGAAGCCGCGCTTGACGCGATTGCCGCGGACGACTCCGTTCTGTCCGACGCGCTCGAGTTGGAACGTTCGCTCTATAAAAGCCGCCGCGCGCAAGCGCCGGAACGGTCGCCGTTTATTCCGACGGCGGCGCGACTCCTTCGCAAAACGAGCGGGTTGGACACGACGGAAATAGCTTCGTTGAAAGAGTTAAGCGACGCGATTATCGAACGGGCGCGAACCATGTCGAAGTCGGATTTTACCGAAGCGGACTCGTCGATTCTCGCGCTGATCGTCGAACTCGCGCTTGACGACGACGCTCGCCAGGACGCCGGGTTTGCCGCCGCGCTCGACGAACTGCTCGACGCGTGGGAGGAACGCTCGACGGACGCGTCGACGATCGCGAAAATACGTTCGTATCGTCTTTCGTTGGCGGTCGATACGAAATCGCCGCAAGAGATCGTCGAGATCTTCAATTCCGTCGACGGCGCCTCGTCGTCGTCGCTTGACGCGCTCGATCGTCTCGTTTCGTTCGCCGAACAGGCGCAAGACGAGACGCGGAAACGCCTGGCGCGATTCTCGCTCGATTCGATCGACAAACTCGCCGTCGACAAAGCGGACGCGGATCGCGTCGTTCTTGTCAAAGCGGACGCGTCGCGACTGTCCGGCGAGAGTCAGGAAGCTCTGCGTCTTTACGCCGGACTGCTCAAAAAAGACCGGAAAAACGCGCGCGTTCTCAAAGGGCTCGCGACGCTTCTCTCAACCCAGACCGACGACAAAGCGCTCGCGCTCGCGTTGAAATATTGGAGCGACTACGCCGACTTGCAACCCGACGCCTCGCCGGATTGGTGGAACGCCAAAGAGAGGTGCGTCGAAATCTATTGCAAGTCTGGCAAAAAAGATCAGGCGGAAAAGATGCTTAAAACGCTCTGGCTCACAAGAACCGATCCGAGCGATCCCAATCGTAAAGATCGCTGGGAGAAAACGATTAAGACCGCGCGTCCGGAGTCCGGAGCGCGGTAAAACGCCTTTCCGGCGCGCGTCGTTTACTCGATCCGAATCGTTCCGATCTTATATCGTTTCTTTCCGTCGTCGCCGGGAATCGGGAGTTCAAATACCGGAGTTCCGTCGCGTTGACCCGCGCTTATGTAGACGTCGTAGGTTCCCGGCTTGGTCGCCGGAGCGATCAAGCCGACGCGAAAAGTCGCTTTTCGTTCGACTTTCGGGGCTTCTCCGGGCGCGGCGACTTGCAAGTCGCGGACGTCGAACGACTCGTCGGTCAAGACGGAAACGATTCCTCCTTTCTCGTCTTTGATCGTGAGCGCGACAAATCCGCCGGGATAGCACGGGGCGACGCCGAGATTTTGAAGCGTCCACGAGACTTCAAACGGCTTTCCGATCTTAATAGCGGACGGATAGGAGATTTGCGACGGAAGAAGCCGATAACCCAGGCGTTTGTTAATCTTCCTGACCGTATCGGATAGTTCCGCCCATTCCACGTCGGGAAACCAGTGAATCGACATATACGAGGCGTGATACGCTTCGACCGATTCGATCAATTTGTCGTTGTTCCATGCGCCTCGTTCCTGCGAAGGTTTGAAATGCTCGTGTTCCAAAATCACGGGCATGGTCGGCCAGAATTTTTGCGCCATGTCGGCATGAAACCACGATCTCGGGGGCGCCTGAACCAAAATACTGTCGTCGCGCAACGAGACGCCTTTGGACAACGCATAGTCCGTTTCCGGAAAATCGGCGCCGGGCTTTTCCGCGCCCGCCACGTCGTCGCTTATGCATAACTGAACGTTTGGAAAGTATTTGCAGTGCAGATCAACGTGCGTCTTGACGACTTCGAGCGTTCTTTCGGGCGTCATTCTGGAAAACGAGTCCGTGTTGAACACTCCAAGCGACGAATGACCTTCTCCCCACATGCCGTAAGTTCCCACGTCGACGAACGCCACGTTCGGATTGTCGCCGTACCGCTTTCCGGCGGCGGCGAGAAAATTCTCGAGTTTTTTCAGATAGATCGGATCGTCAAAAACCGGATCGACCGTCTTGCCGTTTGGATCGGGTCCTTTGCCCCACGTATAGCGGATCGACTCCGCGCCGGCGTCGAAGACCCATTTGGGCGTCGCGTATTCCATCCAGTTTTCGGAGGTGGTGAAACGGAAGGCGACTTTTTTGCCTTTGTCGATCCATCTTTGCGCCGGCGCGTCGACGATCGCCCAATTAAAGACGCCTTCTTCGGGTTCGATATACGCCCAGGGGAGGCGCAGATAAATCGTCGAACAGCCTTCGAACCAGTCGAGAGCGTCGGACGGCTCGAGGCGGCTTCCGTAGTTGCTCGTAACGTTGGAATAGAAATGCATCGTCCAACCCATGTCGGGATTAATCAGGGCGCGACCGTCGTCCGTCAAATTGACGGTCGTCGTTTCCCGAGCGGGTAGGAGCGCCGCAAGCGCCAAAAACGCGGAGGTTGCGAAAAGAGCGAGCTTCATTGAATTGCCTTTGAAATTGTCGGTGATCATTATCGTGAACAACGTGAGAAATAATTTGGCGGTCGCGTCGCGAGGCGACGCAGAACGATCCACGCGCACGCGAGAACCGCGAAGACCGTCAGTAGCGTCGACGCGGAAAAAGGCGGAGACGGCGCCGGGGGGTCTTCCGGATACGCCTTGGTAATTTTGCCGATAAGGACGGGCGCGCGCGTCCATGACGACGTCGGCGTTTCGTCGGAATTGACGTCGTGTTTTTCGGAGTTTTTATACGCCCACGTCTTGTAGAAATAACCCGTGAAATCGACGACGCGTCGGTAGTTCGAGCCGCCTCCGCAAGGAAGGGCGTCCGGAAGTTCCGGAACGCACAAGACGAGCGGCCAGCCCTGCGAGTCGTCGGTATAGACGTAAAGCTGATAATAGCGGTCAATTCCGGTCGCGACTCTGACGTCGGGGTCGTCGACTAAGATCATATTGACGCGGCGAGCCCAGCCGGAGATTTTCGCTTTCGCGCCTTGGAGCTTTTCCGGCGCGTTAAAGAGCGGAACGACGTCGACGATCGGCTCGCGCGGATCGTCCCTAAGATTTAGACGTTTGACGGCGGCAAGAGTCTCGTAAAACGGCTCGCGATCGTCGGTCGTCCAACGCAGAGCGCGCGCGACGATTCTGCGGCGGCTCGCGTCGCGTTCCGTTTCCAGCGTTTTGATCGGATAGACGCGGAACGAGCGGAACGCCCCCAGATCGAGTCCGGCGGCGCGACACAACGGCGACGCGTCGCTGCGGAACCCGAGTTTCGGCGAAAGAACGACCGGCGTTTCCGCCCCGTTCTCGGACTCGACGCCGAAGAAGACGCCGTAACCTCCGTATTCGGATACGATCGGCGTTCGGTCGAAGAACGGCGCGAAACGTTCGAGATTCGTTAAATCAGGCGCGTCGGGCGCGTAGACGATCGTCTCGGCGGGACCGGAGCCGAGTTTGACGCGATAGAGCCGCTTGAATCCCGTTCGTTCTTTTTCCGTTTCGTTAAGGTCGATCGCGTCGAACGAGCGCGGAACGCCCGCGAAGTAGCCGACGAGAGGTCTCGACGCGAAATTCGCGCGTTCTTTTTGCAGAAAGTATTCTCCGAGCGTCGTTTGGCGAAACGCGTCGTCTCCGAGTTCTTTGAGGACGGAAATCGAAAGGAGCCCCGACAATTTGCCGAGCGCGGTCAGCGCCGCGCTTCGGCGGTTCGCGACGTCCTCGTCGAGCGTTTCGTCGGCGAGATTAGGTCGGACGCCGCCGATTTCGCGCGTCCAGTCTTTTTCGCTAAGTCCGACGGCGAGGGCTTGAAAAGCGACGTCGTTTTTGTCTTCGGCGAACGCGTTTGTCGCGACGGTCAAGATTGCGGCGAGAAGGAGCGGGGAAGTCGTCGTATTCGGTTTTTTCGCCGTCCGACTGATTCTTTTAAACGCGCGACGCGCCAGGAACCAGAGCAAAACGAGCGCGACGACCAGCGCGGTTTTACGGAGCCGACGAGCGTTTTTCCCCGATTGAGGCGGCGTCGGTTTCGCCGTCGCGGACGTCGCCTGGAAATCGAGCGCGACGAGCGTTGGAACCGTGTAAAAATCGTCGCCCGCGTAGTAGGCGGTCGCGCGGTAGTAGACGGCGACCGCCAGGAACTTTTCGTTTCGGTATTTGACGTCGGGCGCGTAAGGCGTTTCGTTTTCGAGCTTATCGTCCGGCTTGAACCCGACGGGGGCGCGCTTGGCGATCACGCGCAAGGGGGAGCGTTTGGAGTCGGGGGGAAGAACCCAGAGATCATAGTAACCGTCGACTTTTTCCGCGTCGGGGGGGGTGGTCTGAACGAAGACGGCGCGGAGCAGACGTCCTTTAACGGTCAGCGTCTTGCCCCGCGACGCCTTTCGTTGACCTTTGCGACTGAGTTGGAACCAGAGCGCGTCGCCGAACGGTTTCGAAACGTCGGGGTCGGACGCGAGCGCCGACCAGATCGCGTCGAGCGCGGACGCGTCTTTTTGACGAAGGAGCGGATAACCGTCGTCGGACCATGAGCCGACGTCGAATTCTGCGGCGACCGACGCGTCAAACGCGCGGAAAAACGCGATAAAAAGCGCCGCGAGGGCGAGTGTTAAACGGATCCGGGGCATAGCGTTTTTAACAAGGCGGTTGTTCGTATAAAAAGCGGCGCGAAACGCGCGACGCCGAGATTATACACTAAAAACGCGCTTTTTGCGAGACGTCGTCGTTCGAAACCGTTGACGGCGGGAAATTTGTTCGTTATAATGAGGCGGTCGGGGGGATTCCGTAATACGCGCGCGGGAGGACGACGCTCCGGATGAGAATTATACAAAGACTTGGCTTTTCGAGCGATTTCTTTAGCCGGCGACGTCGGAAATTAGCCCGTTAGCTTCCGACGTCTTTTTGTTCCAATAATCGCGTTTTTTGACAAAGAACGTTTGATTTTTTGCGTCAAAGTCCGTATAATGGGGACGCGTCGTTTCGACGGCGCCGACTGTTGCGCGCCGTTCGCGTCAAGCGCGGCGTTCCTTTTTTTTGACGCGTTTCCGAACGGATTCGCGTTTTAACGCGAGATCGCCAGATGAGTCAAATTCGTCGTCAATCGATATTCGCCGCGTCCGCGTCGACGCGGCGCTCTCCGCGTAACGTTCGCGCGCGCCGCGCGCGCGTTCTCGTTTGCGTTTTTCTTCTTGGTCTCGTCGCGGGTCTTGTCGTTCGCCCGCAATCCTCGCCCGGCGCCGAAGACTGGTCCGCCTTTCTCGACGCGTTGAAAGCGCGCGGTTACGACGACGTCGCGCTCGTCTACTTGAAGCAACTTCAGGCGAGCGAGTCCGCGCCGCCGGAGCTTAACGACGAGCTTGATTATAAAATCGGCGCCGCCGCGTTTGAGGCGTGGGCGACCGCGTCGTCCGACGCGCGCGACGAACTCGCGTCCCAGGCTCGGACGGCGTTGGAGAAGTACCTCTCGTCGGCTCCCGACGGGGCGTCGGCGCTGGAGGCGAACTTGGGGCTCGCGCGCCTGAGGATCGCCGACGCGGACAAAGCGTTCGCGGTCGCCAAGAAGCCGGGCGCGACTCCCGAGACGCGCGACGCCAAGCTTCTTGAGGCGCGCGTCGCGTATTCCGAGGCGCGTCCTTATCTTGACGCGGCGCTGAAATTGTCGGGCGAAAAGGCGAAAGCGCTTCAGTCGGACGACCATGCGCGCGTCGATGCGTTGCAAAAGGCTCAAGGGTTGTTTCTTGACGCGCTTGTCCGTTCGGCGACGTTGCAGGCGCAAACGGCTCGAACGTTTGCTCCCGATTCCGAGGAATACAAATCGGGGCTTGAGAAGGCGCGCGCCGCTTACGGCAAAGTCTACGCGACTTACGGTCAATACGCGGGCGCGTTCAAGGCTCGTTATCTCGAGGCGGAATGCGCTCGCGATCTTGGCGATCCCGACGGCGCGCTCGCGATTCTCGACGAGCTCGGCGTTTTGCCCTTTGAAGAACAGTTCTACGCGATCAAGACGCAGGCGCTTCTTCTCTACGCGGAAATTGCCGCCGAAAAGAACAAACCGCTCTACGATATGAATTTGGCGCGGAAATACGACGCGTGGAAAAATGGAGACAGGTTGCCGTCCGAATATTACTCGAGTTCCGAGGGATTGAGAATCTCGTTGTTCGCGGCGCGCGCGGTCGTTCGACTCGAAAAAACGCGCCGAACCGACTACGACGCGTTCGCCGACGCCGCGAAAAAGACCTTCGTCGACAAGACCGAGCCTCTTTTTAAAACGATGGACGTTCCCGCAAAGAGAAGCTCGAAAGGGAACGCGATCGTCGTTTACGCGCTCAAAATTCTGGCGGAACTCGCCGCCGGACGCGGTTCCGTCGCCCTGGAGGCGCAAGAGCTCTTAAAGGACGAAATATTCGAGGGAATTGACGTCTCCAAGTATTCGTTCGCGAAAAAAGTCGACGATTTTCCGTCGGCGGTCTCCGCCGCGACTCGCGCGGCGGCGGCGTTTTCGCGAGCGAACTCCGAATGGCTTAACGCGGCGCCGAGCGCGGCCGCGGACGCGAAAAAAGCGCGCGACGAGGCTGGTAAAGACGCGATCGACGCGTTTCGAACGGCGTTCGACTGGAGCGCGAAAGCCGTTCGACCCGACAAAAAAGGCAAACTAAAGGTCGAAGACCTCGCCGCCGCCCAGGACGAGCTCGACAAGCTCTATATGAAATACGCGCTCGCGTGCTACGCGATGGAGCGTTACGAAGACGCGTTTGTCGTCGGAGAATATCTCGCGCGTCGTCGGTTTGAAGGCGTCGACGCGCCGGAGGCGGCGATCGTCGCGATGCGCGCGCTCCAATCGATACTCGTCAAAGCTCGCGCGGAAGACGCGTCCGAGACGACGATCTCCGGCGCTCGAACGAAACTTGACGAGTTTTCCGACTACGTCGTCGAGCGTTGGGGCGAGGATTCGGAAGATTCCGCCGTCTCGACGGAGGTCGCGCTCATTCGGCTCGACGCGGCCGTCGCGTCCGGCGACGCCGAGCTTGCGCGCGCGCTTCTCGCAAAGATACCGGAGACGTCGAAACGTCGCGCGAACGCGGAGTTGAGGTTGGGTCAGGCGTTTTGGAACGAATGGAGCGCGCGCAACGCCGAGCGTCTCGCGTCGCGGGGCGACGACGCGTCCGACCAGGAGCTCGCCGAAAAAAAAGCGAAGCTCGACGAATTGCTCGAAGGTTCGCGTCAGGCTCTTGAGGCCGGGCTCGAACGCATGTTGACGAGTTCCTCGGGCGTTACGGAAAACGACTATCTCGCGATTTACGGAACGTATCTTCTCGCGCAAGTTTACGAGCGTCTTGGTCAAACGGACGAGACGGAAAAATGGCTGAAACATCCGGTGATCGGAGCGTGGACGGTCGTCGAACGCGCGGCGAAAGCGGACGCCGAGGGGGACGAAGACGCCGCGATTCCCGAGTTTGTCGACGACAATTTCCAAACGTCCGTCTACGCGCTCGCGCTTGGCGCGGTCGCCGCCGACCCCGCGCGGTTGGAAGAAGCGGAAACGATTATGGCGACGCTCGAAGAACTCGCCTCGAAATCGGAGGACGCGGCGGGCAGACTCACCGGCGTTTACATTCGCCTTGGCAAACGGCTTGAAGACCGCATGACGGCGCTTAAAGAGGACGCGGATTCGGGCGACGAAGAGAAAGCGGCGGAACTTAACGCGCTCGCCAAAGGGTTCGAGACGTTTTTGAAGCGCGTTTCCGAACGCGACGAGGGGAACAATTACAACTCGTTGCGCTGGGTCGCGGACACGTATCTCGCGCTTGGAAACGGCTTGACGAACGCGACGAGCGATCCTTCCAAAGAGGCTCTGACCTATTTTAGCGCGGCGGGCAAGACGTATCAGTCGATTAAAAAGAAAATCGAGGCCGATTCTTCTTTCGCCCCGAGCGCGAGCGCGAGTCTTGCGATCGACGTGAAAATGGTCGAATGTCTGCGCGGCGCGGGTCAATATCAAAAAGCGTTTGAGACGCTGAAAAAGACGATTAAAGAGAACCGCGACAATCTCGACGTTCAGATCGAAGCGGCGAATATTTTGCAGGCGTGGGGACGCAAAGACTCGAAGTATTACGCGACGGCGATCGTTGGCGCCGCGCCGGATCCCAAGGGAAAAAATTACGTCTGGGGATGGAACGGAATCGCCAGGCGCGTCGCTCCGTCTATCGACAAGGATCAGCGATTTAAGGACGTCTTTTACAACGCGTGTCTTTCCAAGACGAGGTGTCGAATCCTTTATATCCGACGAATTAAAGACAAAGACGAAAAATTGAGACAGCTGAAAGACGCCGAAAGCGATCTCGAACGGCTTTATCAGACGCATCCCGATTTGGGAGGCGCCGCCTATTTTTCAAAGTTTGATTCCGCTTAT
>CAMZEO010000101.1 GCA_947305735.1 uncultured Planctomycetales bacterium
CGTGGGGGCAGCTGGACGACTTGCCGGAGCCGTATTGCGACGAATTCCGCGCGTTGTGGAACAAGTGGCTGCGGAAAAAATACGGGTCGACCGCCAACTTGCGCAAGGCGTGGGACTGCAAGTCGATTCCTTTTGGCGAGAACAAAATCGCCGCGATCGGTGAAAACTTCAAATTCGACGCCGGCTGGCGACTCGAGTCGGACGCCAACGCGAAATACAGCTATAAAATCGTGCCCGCGTCCGAGACTGGAATCGGCTCGCCCGCGCTTCAGTTCAGCGTCGAACAGATCGGGGACGTGGCGTGGCACCCGCAATTCAACTTCTCCGGGCTGAAAATCCAAAAAGGAACGCCGTATCTTTTGGAATTCAAGTTGCGCGTAAAAGCCGGGGAAGCGCCGAACGTCGGTCATTCTCAGGCGCACGATCCCTGGCATGGACTCGGATTCAGCGTGCGTCCAAAAGCGTCCGACGAATGGACGACGGTCAAGGCGGCGTTTATCGCGCCCGAAGACGACGACATGACGCGAATTTCGTTCAGCGGATTCCACGCCGGCGACGTCTTTGAAATCGCCGACGTCACGTTCCGCGAAGGGGGCGACCTGGGCTTCGCGGAAGACCAAACGATCGAAGATGGAACAATTCCCGTCGCCAGGAAAAAGGGCGAGCCGACGCTGTTTGGCGAAAAAGGGCTCGCCGACTTCTCCGATTTCCTGCACGATCTGGAAAACTCGTATTGGCAGGAAATGTACAAGTACGTCAAGTCGCTCGGCGTCAAATCGCTCGTTACCGGGACGCAACTCCAATACGGGTTCTGGCACAATCAGGCGCGGCTCGACTACTGCGACATTCACGCGTATTGGAATCATCCGAACTTCCCGCGCCGTCAATGGGACGGCAACGACTGGCTCGTGAAAAACACTTGTCTGGCAAATTCGCCCGATACCGGAACGCTCTCGAATTTATCGGCGGTTCGCGTGATCGGGCGGCCTTTTACCTGCTCCGAGTACGACCATCCGTATCCGAACCAGTATTGCGCCGAGGGGAACGTCATGCTCGCCGCCGTCGCCGCGTTCCAGGACTGGTCGGCGACGTTCCAATTCGCGTGGTCGCATGGGGACGATTTCGACCGCGACGCGTGCGGCTCGTTCTTTGACGAATGTTCGCAGACGGTCAAGATCGCGCACCTGCCCGCGTGCTACGGGATGTTTGTTCGCGGCGACGTTCAGTCGGGGCCGGGCGAATTCTACTACGCGCCGTCTATGACCGAACAAAAAGAACAGGAAATCATGGGCGGACTGCTTAGCGACTATCACCGTCCGCTCGTCCGAGGGCTGGGAATCGATCCGTCGCTGTCCCTTGCCGTTTTTTCCGGGGTCGAATTGCCAGACTTGAATCTTGCGAAGTCGGACGCGCTCAAAAACGCTAAAAAGATCGACGCGTGGAGCGACTTGCCCGAGCGATTCGGATCGGCGGAAAAGAAAGAGATCGTCAACGACTTCGGGGAGATCAAGTGGAACTATCAGGAAAAAGACAAGAGCTTCTTTACCGTCGACACGGCGAATACGAAAGTCTTCAGCGGTTTTGTCGGCGCCCCGCAACAATTTGACGGCGTGACGCTCGATATTGGCGAAACGGAGCTCGGCTGGGCGACCGTTTCGCTCGTGAAAGCCAAGAACGCCGTTAAAGGCGCGAAGAAATCAGGCAAATTGACGTCGGGATCCTACTTGCTCGCGGCGACCGGACTCATGCACAACACGGACGCGAAAATGGTCGAAGTCGACGACAATAACGTGACGACCGCCGGACATTTCGGCGGTTCGCCCGGTCGCGCGCCGATTCTTTGCGAAGGGGTTCCGGCGACGGTTGCGCTCGCCGGCGTTTCCGCGAGCAACGTCGAAGTCTACGCGTTGAACAATCGCGGCGATCGCGCCGAAAAGCTGACGGTCAAAGCGAACGGCGACGGTTGCAAGTTCAGTTTCGGTCCGGAACAAAAGACGATCTGGTACGAAATTGTCGTCAAATGACGCGGCGGATGAGAACAAAATGACGGCTGTTTTATCTAAAAGCGACTTGATCGGCGCGACGACGACGCTTCGCGCGGCGATTGAACGCGCCGACGTCGCCGCGCAATCGGAGATTCCGGTCTCGCTCTGGGGCGAGGTCGGAGTCGGCAAGGAAACGTTCGCGCGCCTGATCGCGTCGACGCCAGTCGTCAAACTCGACTGCGCGCGGCTTTCGGCGCGGCGTTGGAACGCGTTATTGACGGAAAACGAATTGAACGCGCTCGTCGCGGACGCGTTGGGAACGCTTTATTTGACGAACGTCGAAACGATTCCGAAGCCGATTCAACGCCGCCTGGCGCGCGCGATCCGCGACGAACGCGTCAAGGCGCGGTTCCTGCTCGGTTCGTCGAAACCGTATCTGGAGTCGCGAGAAAACGAACTTTGGGATTCGGAATTCGACGCGATACTTCAGTCGTATCCAATTAAAGCGCCCGCGCTACGCGAACGAACGAACGACTTTGCGGAACTGGCGCAGACCTTTTTCCGCGAGGCTCAGTCGGAAATCGGAGCGTATCCGCGGTCGCTGACAAATAAAGAGCTGAGCGCATTGAACGATCTGGATTACCCCGAGAATCTGGACGACTTGCGGCGTCGGGTCGCCTACGTCGCGGAGAACGACGCGGTTCCGCAACAGGTCGTGTCGCCGGTCGTATTGAGCGTCGCCGCGCCTCGGCCGACTCCGAGCCGCGCGGAAAAACCCGTCGATCGAGACGCGCCCTTCCAGAGTCTGGACGCGGCGATTATCGCGCATATTGAGGAAGCGCTTCAACTCAGCGGAGGAATTGTCGACGGAGAAAAGGGCGCCGCCGAATTGCTCGACGTCAACCCGCACACGCTGCGCTCGAAAATGCGCAAGTTTAAAATCGACGGGAAGAAATTCCGCGACTGATCAAAAGAGGGACGGAACATGGGATTTTTCAAAAAGAAGGACGCAAAAAAGAAACCGCGCGTAACGAATGAAATAGAGAACAAACAACTTAAAGAAAATATCGCCGAAGCCGCGTTGGCGATTCTGACTCAAGGCAAAGATTATCAAGATCTGGTTAATACCATAGTCAAGTTTGGCTATTTGTACGACGTCGAAAATCGCGGAACGGAGGCGCTGTTCAAAGTCATAACCGACAAGACGACCGTTTATTTTGCGGTTCAATTTGACAAGTTGTTGCGCCTCGATTTTACGGAAGAAGCGTTCAATGACACGGTCGCTCATATGAAAGAAGCGCATGGTTGAAATTGCGCGCGCTTCAAATCTTCGGAAAGACTTCCCGCGATCAATAACAACGAGGGCGGCGAAATGAGTTTTTTCAAAAAGAAAAGCGAAAAAAAGAAACCGCGCGAAACAAACGAGATCGAGAACAGACAGCTCAAAGAAAAACTCGCCGACGCCGCGCCGGGGTTTTTAAATCCGGGCGAAGACTATAACGCGTTGAATCATACGAAAGTCCGGTTCGGCTATTTGTTTCAGGTGGAAGATCGCGGAATACAAGCCGTGTCCCTAATCATGACCGACAAAACGACCGCTTATTTTTATCGCGCGGGGATCCGACCTGTCTCGCTTGAATTTTACCGAGGGCGTCGTACAAATCGCTCGTTGAACAAACCTTGGAATTGAATCGATAATTATGAAACGAAAATATTTTAGCGTTCTGGCGTCTCTGACGCTTTGTCTGACGTTGTTTGCCCGTCCGACCGCAAACGCCGACGAGCCGACGCAACCTGAAACGAAGCGGCTGGAACCAAATTACGTACGTCCTGGCGCGGATCCGTGGGTGATCGAGTTTAACGGCAAATACTACTGGAGTCAGTCGAACAACCCCGCTCAATCGATTTGCGTCTGGGAATCGGAGACGCCCGACAATCCGGGCGAACGCCATACGATCTGGCGCGCGCCGCGACGGGGTCCGTATTCGCGAGAACTCTGGGCGCCGGAGATTCACCACTATAACGGAAAGTTCTACGTCCTTTTCGCCGCCGACGACGGTCAAAACAAGAATCACCGAACGTACGTTCTCGTTTCGGAAAGCGACGATCCGTTCTCCAAATACGAGTTGCATGGCCCTGTCTATACGGGCGACTCCGAAGACGGTCAGTCGGACAATCATTGGGCGATCGACTCCACGATCTTCCCGCACAAGGACAAGTTCTATTTGATCTGGTCCGGCTGGGAAGACGATCAGGACGTCCAGTATCTCTACATCGCGCCGTTAAAAGAGAACTTGACGGAAACCGCCGGTCCGCGCGTTAAGATTTGCCATAACGCCGATTATCTCTGGGAACGCGTGGAAGAACGGCTCGGAACGCGCGGACTCGCCGAAGGTCCGGAGATCCTGGAAGCGCCGAACGGTCGGATTTTCCTGACGTATTCGTGCGGGGCGAGCTGGCTTCCGACGTACAAAATCGGGATGCTGGAGCTTGTCGGCGACGATCCGATGAAACCCGAGTCGTGGAAAAAATTCGACAAGCCGTGGTTCCAAAGCGACGAGTTCCAGTTCGGCGTCGGGCACGGCTCGTTCATTCGCGACAAAGACGGCCAAACGAGATACGTCTATCACGCGAAAACAGATCGCAACGGCGGCTGGAGCGATCGCGCCGTCTTCTGGCGATACGTCGATTTTGACGAAGACGGAACGCCGTCGATTCGGTATTGAACGTTCGCGCGGCGTCGTTCAAAAACGCGTTCGACTCGATTGGGTCGGACGCGTTTTTTGAAGGATCAATGCGTTAACTAACAATCATTGGTAAACGCGGACGTAGTCGATTTTGAATTCGGTCGGGCATATTCCGTCGGCGATTTCGCCGCCCCAGGAGCCGCCGATGGCGGCGTTGAGAATGATATAGAATTTCTGATCGAAGGGCCAAATTGAGGTTTTCGACTCTTCTTCGGCTTTATTGAACTCAAGCACGACCTGGTCGTCGACGAGAATCAGCATCTTTTCAGGCGTCCATTCGAGCGTATAGACGTAGAACTGTTCTTCCGGTCGATCGAGTTCGATTTTGTTTCCTTTGCTGACGTTTTGCCAGCGTTCGCCGCCCTTTTGGCGCATATGGATCGTGCCGTGCGACGTTCGAGGCGTATGCCCGACGTACTCCATAATATCGATTTCGCCGCAGCCGGGCCAGCCAACCCGCCTGATATTGTCGCCCATCATCCAGATCGCGGGCCAAATCCCCCTGCCCGACGGCAGCTGCGCGCGAACTTCGACGCGACCATACTGCCACGAGACTTTGCCAAGCGTCTCGATCGCGGCGGAGGTGTAGTCCGCTTCTTTTTTACCTTGCGAGCCGGGCTTTCCTTCAATTGGGTATTTCTCTTTGATCGTCTTGATCGTCAGGCAGCCGTCTTTCTGAAAGATATTCTCGACGCGAGCGTCGGTGTAGTACTGTTGTTCGTTGTTGCGGACGTATCCGACTTCGTAGCTCCATTTGAACGCGTCGGGCAGCCCCGTCCCGTTAAATTCGTCTTGCCAAACGAGTTCCAACGTTCGCCCGTCGGTCGTTTTGACAGTCTGCGGCGCGTCGGAATCCGAAACGCTGATCTTCAGACGCGCGGGATCAAGGGGTTCGTCGGAAAAAGCGGCCGGACAAATAAAAGACGCCGCCAATGCGACGGCAAAGAAAAGGCGATATTTCGACATGTCGATTTCCTTTATCTGGTAAAAGGCGGGTTATAGAAATCGCGCGTCCTCGGACGCGCGCTGAATTGCGAAAAAACGCGAGTCGTTCTCTTGCGACTTGATCGTCTTCGGAGAACGACGGCGCGACGCATACAATCATTGATAAACGCGAACGTAATCGATCTTGAATTCAGTCGGACAGGTATCGTCGGCAATTTCGCCGCCCCAGGAACCGCCGAGCGCCGTATTAATGAGCATATAACATTTCTGATCGAACGGCCACTCTTCCGTTTTCGGCTCTTCTTCGGCTCTGTTGAATTCGAGAACGACCCGGTCGTCGACGAGAATGATCATTTTCTCGGTCGTCCATTCGAGCGTATAGACGTAGAACTGTTCTTCGGGTCGATCGAGCAGGACGTCGCCGCCCTTGCTGACGACTTCCGATCGTCGTCCGCCTTTTTTGTGCAAGTGGATCGTGCCGTAAGCGCGACGCGGCGTGTGCCCGACATATTCCATAACGTCGATTTCTCCGCAAAAAGGATGTCCGACGGTTGAGGAGTTGTCGCCCATCATCCAGATCGCGGGCCAAATTCCCTTTCCTTTGGGTAACTGGGCCCGCGCTTCGATACGACCGCATTGCCAAGAGGCTTTTCCGCGCGTTTCAATCGCCGCGGAGGTGTAGTCGGCTTCTTTTCTGCCTCTGGAACCGGGTTTACCCTCAATCGGATACTTTTCTTTGATCGTTCGGATCGTCAAACACCCGTCTTTCTGGAAGATATTTTCCAGACGAGCTCTTGTGTAGAACTGCTTTTCGTTGTTGCGGACGTACCCTTCCTCGTAAATCCATTTGGACTCGTCGGGGAGACCCGTCCCGTTGAACTCGTCTTGCCAAACGAGTTTCAACGTTCGCCCGTCGGTCGTCGTAACCGTCTGGGGCGCGTCGGAATCCGAAACGCTGACTTTCAGACGCGCCGGATCGAGCGGCTCGTCGGAATATACGGCGGGACAAACAAAAGAGACCGCCAGCGCGGCGGCAAAAACGATACGAAAACCTGACATGTCGATTCCTCCACTCTCATGACTCTTATACGACGGGACGTTCGTTTACTGTAAAAACGCGAGCCGTTCCCGCGCGACCCGTTCCATTTCCGAGACGACTTCTTCGATCGATTTGCCGTCCGACTCGACGCGGATCGCGTCTTTCGGCTCGCGCAACGGACCTATTTCGCGTTCCATGTCGCTTTTGTCGCGAGCGAGAATCTGTTCCAGCACGACTTCAAAAGGGGCGTTCTCTCTGCGGCTCCGCAATTCTCCCAAGCGACGTCTCGCGCGCTCTTCGGGGGAAGCCGTCAAATAAAATTTGCAACGAGCGTCAGGAAAAACGACCGTGCCTTGATCGCGTCCTTCCGTAACGACGGGACGCTCGAGCCCGATACGACGCTGACGCTCGACGAGGATCGCGCGAACCGACGGCGCGTTGGCGGGGTATCGAACCGCTTGCGAGATTTCCTGAGAACGGACGGCGTCGGTAACGTCTTCTCCGTTGAGAAACGTTCGTCCTTGACGCGATTCCAGCGTCGATTCTCTCGCGACGCGTTCAAGAGCGTCGGCGTCCTCAAGACTCAAGCCCAGCCGGATCGTTTGGAGCGCGATCGCGCGATACATCGCTCCCGTGTTGAGATATTCGACGCCCAGTCGAGTCGCCAAACTCCGCGTCGTTACGCTTTTCCCCGCGCCGGCGGGACCGTCAACCGTAATTACGTCGATCAATTCCACGAAGCGTCTCCTGCAAAATGACGTTCGCGCGAACGTTCTAAAAAAAGCCGCGCCAAACAAAAAAGTTCGAGAACCCTTCGGCGCGATTGTACACGATTAAGGAAGAAAACTCCAGCGCCGGAACGTTTTTTTAAGGAAGAATAATTCCAATAAAATTGATTGTAAGAATATCTCTAATTAAACAATTTTAACAAAACAAAGAATGTGGAGAAATCATTAATTTTTTAGTTGAAAAAATAGAAAACCTAAATAGAATACGAAAAATTTTTAAGGGATTCCGACTGTCGTTTCCCTTTGCGGATTCTCGCGACCGCCGATTGGTTTGGCTTGAGGGCGTTTGCGATCTTTGGAATCGTTTATTCAGAAAGGCGTTTGAACGACTTGTTTTTTTCGCGTCCGGTTGGCGTCGGTTTGGCGAAACTTTTTTGATTATATTCAAACGTCCTGTGTAATTCATCGAGCATACGACGGGTTATATCAGTTATTTGCGATTAAGGCTTTTTTGCAAACGTTACAAATGAGACTATTAAAGCGGCGCAAGCGTTTCAAGTCTTCTCATTGTTTGACCTAAAGGGGTTGAGCCTTTATTTGGGAACGCCGATAAAAAATCAAGCGGGAGCGCCCGAACGGGGGTTCGTATTTCTTGGAGTCTTACTTGCGAGAGGCGCGAATATCGCGTTTTCTCCGCTTGCTTGAACGAACTATCGACGTCGCGCGCCCGCAAGCTTTGCGTAGCGTGAAAGCCAAAACTACGCAAGACTGAAACAACGAAATAATATGCGACGAACAGGAGCGCCGTTTTCAATGAAACGCGATTTTGACGATTTCGACCGAGAAGAGAGTTTCGATTCGTCTTATCTTGATACGGAACGCTATTCGGTCGATTCGGCGTACCTCGACGACTTTGTCTTGGACGACGATCAAATCTACTTCGACGATCGACGAGGATACTCCGACGAAATCGACTCCCCCGAATACGGCGCGCGACGATCCGGCGCCATTGTCGAAGACGATTACGCGACCGATTTCTACGACGATCCTATTAGAATCTATCTCGTCCAGATGGGCGATATCCCAATGCTCACGCGCGAACAGGAACGTCGCGCCGCCAACGAGATTGAACGAACGAGACGCCGCTTCCGAAGCGTCGTCCTGAGGTTGGACTTCGTCGTTCGCGAGCTCGTCCAACTGCTTGAAAAAATCCGCAAGGGAAAGGCGAGACTCGATCGCACGATCGACGTTTCCGTCTCCGATCTTAACGCGAAACGACGTTTCCTCGCGCTGTTGGATCCGACGCTTCGCACCTTGAAAAAAATGCTCGCGAAAAACCGCGAAGATTTCCGAGCGTCTCGCTCGAAAAAAATTTCGCGCGAAGAACGGATCGAGTTGCGTCGCGCAATCCGCGCGCGCCGCGTTCGCGCTTCCAGACTCTTGAACGAACTCGATCTTCGCACCCAGTCGTTTTTACCAATTTTCGACAAGGCGACGCGCGGTCAGGAAAAGACTCGAGAACGTCTGGCGCGCGCGAGAGAATTGCGCGCGCTTCTCGCGCGGCGCGAAGCGGAAAAACGATCTCCGGACGCCTCGCGAAACGACGCCGAAAGCGTCGACAAATACGAAGATTTTTGGACGATGGAGGGCGGCTGGAAAAAGCGCGACTATTTTGACTCGCAACAGAAAGCGAAGACTGCCGCCAGACGCGTCGAATCGCGAGATCTTGCGATGGACAAACGCTCCGTTTCGTTCCGTCTGGAAAATCGCTCCGCGTTTTGCGACGCGACGTTGGTTTCGCAACAAGACGCCGAGCCTAATTGGGATCTATTGCGCGAAGAATATCGACGTCTGACGTCATGGCTCCGCCGTCGGAGGCTCGCCGTAGCCGACGCGTTTTCTTCGTATGAGAAAGAGCTGGAACGCGTCGCGCGGCTCCGCCGAGAATTTGAGGCGGCGAAACGCGCCTTTTCGGCGGGTAATTTGCGCCTGGTAGTCAGTATCGCCAAACGTTACCGCAACCGCGGGTTAAGTTTCCTTGATCTTATTCAGGAGGGAAACACCGGACTCATGCGCGCGGTCGACAAATTTGAATATCGACGCGGATTTAAATTTTCAACCTACGCGACGTGGTGGATCCGTCAGGCTATTTCTAAGGCGCTCGCGGAACAATGCCGCGCGATCCGCATTCCAAATCATCTCCTCGAAACGATTAAAACGGTGCGAAAAGCGACGCGCGAGCTGTCGCGATATTCTCAAGCCGCTCCGACTCCGCAGGAAATCGCGGATTCTTCCGGTTTGACGCTGAGCGAAATTCGAGCCGCGATTCAGGCGTCGCGTCCGCCTCTCTCCTTGGATCGACCCGTCGAGGGAAGCGAGGAGAGTTTCTTCGGCGATTTCCTCGAGGATCCTAAGAAAAACGACCCGCTTGTCGAAATCAACCGTTCGGCGTTGAGAGAGCGGCTTGACGAAGCTCTTTCCGCGTTGTCGTTTAGGGAACGCGAGATTGTCAGACTGCGTTTTGGACTTGCCGACGGATACGCCTACACGCTCGAGGAAGTGGGGCAGATTTTCAAAGTGACGCGCGAGCGCGTGCGTCAAATAGAAGCGAAGGCGGTCAACAAATTGCGTCATCCGATTCGCGCTAATTCCCTGCGCAGCTTTTTCGAAGGTTCCGGCGAGCGTCAGACGAGTTCGCCCAAAATTGAGTCGGAGTCGAACGCGACGACCGAACGGTCGAAAAATGTTGTCGAACCGCCGGTCAAGGGCGATTCCAAAGCGAAAAAAGACGTTAAAAGCAGCTACGCGCCGACGTTTGATTCGTCGTCGATCGGAGCCGCGTCGATGACGTCGATCTACGCGGGCGCGACCTCGGGATTCGGCTCGTAATCCCGACCGTCGAACGCGCTTCGTTAGAACGCCGGAAGAAGGTTCGTCTTCCGGCGTTTTTCTGTTGGCGTCGCGTTGCGAAAAAAATCGCGCTTTTTCTTATTTTTTCGAAGCGTCGCCTTGTAAGAGCGCTTAAACATCGTCATAATAGGCGACGTTGGAGCGCGCGGCGTCGGGCGGCGCGGGATTGGAAAGGAGCGGTCGACGTTATGAGCAATCGAAGGATCAAGATCGAAAAAAGCGAGTCGAAGTTGCAAATGACTTCGATGATCGACGTGGTCTTTTTACTACTTGCGTTTTTTGTCGTCACATATAAGACTCCGGAAATTGAGGGCGATTTCAATATCCGCATGCCCGCCGAGGCGCAGTCGAACGCCGCGCCCGAACTTGACGAACTCGCGCCCGTTACCGTCAAATTGACGTCCGACGACAACGGCAATCTTACCGGCATTATCTTTGGCGAAAATAAATTGGACGACATGAAGTCGCTTCGAGCCGCCGTTTTTCGTTACGTGATTAAAAACGATCTCTCTTTTCAAGAAGCGCGCGGCGGCGCCGTTCCCGAATTTCGAGACGACCTTGAAGTCGAACTTGACTGCGACTCGAATTTGCGCTACGAATACGCCGTCGAAGCGATCACCGCCGTCACCGGGTATCTTAATGTCGACGATCAGGTTGTCAAAATGGTCGATAAGGTAAAATTTTCCCCGCTGAAGTAAACGCGTTTGGAGGCAAAGCTGAATCGGACGCGATGAAACGCCAAAAAAAATCCCGTTTTTGGAGTAGTTATGAACAAAACGAAACGATTTGGTCCGTTCATTTTGGAGCGCATGATCGGTCGCGGCGGCATGGGCGCGGTCTATCGCGCAAGGCGCGAGGACACGGACGAAATCGTCGCGGTCAAAGCGCTCCTATTGCCGTTGGAACAGGAACGAGAACGTTTTTCAGCGGAAATCGCGACGATGAAGTTGTTGCGGCACGACAACATCGTTCGACTTTACGGATTTGGTCAGGAAGACGGAATCCTTTATTACGCGATGGAATACGTCGACGGACCAAGCCTGTCGACGTTGCTCAAACGCGGTCGACGGTTCACGTGGGAAGAAGTCGTCTACATCGGCGAATCAATCTGTCGCGCGCTCAAACACGCGCATGATCGGGGAGTCGTCCACCGCGATATTAAACCGGCCAATATTCTGCTCGTGGACGACGGAGTCGTCAAAGTCTCCGATTACGGAATCGCGCAATATTTCGGGAGTTCTCGCCTCACGGGCGTGAATCAAGTGGTCGGCACGATCGAATACATGGCTCCGGAACAGGCTCAAGCGGGGGCGTTGACGCCTCATACGGACATGTATTCTCTCGGGGCGTTGATGTACGTTCTTCTCACGGGCAAACCGCCTTATCCGGCGCGCGATCTTACGCAACTTCTCCAGAAATATCGTCAAGGACCGCCAGAATCGACGCGCGTAACGCGACCGGAAACGCCCAAAGTCGTCGACGACGTCATCTTCGATCTGCTTCAAATACAAACGATCAAACGTCCCGGCGACGCGCGCGTTATCGGACGTCGGCTTGAAGCGATTCTTAAAACGTCGTCGAATTGTCCGGACGGCAATCCTTTCAAGGGACAAAAATTCTCGTTGGAACGCAAGCCGGAACCGGAAGAAGTCGAGACGTCCAGAGTCGATTTGGAAAATCCCAGCAAGACGACGTTGCGCGAGTCCGAACCCTGTTTTGAGGATCCCGCGCCCGATTTTCCTTACTGCCCTGTTTCCGACGAGGAACCGGAGATTGCTTCTCCGTTCGACAAAACGACCGAGGCGTCGCCGGAATCCGGACCAACCAAACCGAGCGCTCCGGAAGAAGACCCCCGCGAATACGATTTTGCCCTCGAAGGCGAGACCTTTCCAACATCCCCGCTCGATTTGCGGACGTCGACGGCGTTAAGCAAAGATTCTTCGAAGTCCTCGACGACGTCGACCAAAGCGAGCGGGGAAACGAACGCCGCGGCGGACGACTCCGACTTCACCCTTTCCGGAGCCGACGAGTCTTTGCCAACCCAAACGGCGACCGGCGAATCAAACGGTTCTCGCGCGCCGCTGGAAAAACATAACGCGACGACGGTCGTCGACGAACGACCGGCGGAAACGCAAACTCCGCCGGAGCCCGTCGTCCCGCCAATCGATTCGACGAGTTCGCAATCGACCGACGAAATGGAAGTCGTTCCGCTCGAAAAGTTTAAACGTTCCCAATTTACGAAGGTCGACGAAACGGAACTCGATCGTTTGCCCAGAGAACATGACGACGAGGAAACGAAATATCGTTGGATTCGCATTCCGGTCATGCTCTTGATCTTCTTGGGAATCGTGGCGCTTGTCGCCGATTTGTTTAAGACGCCAAGTCCCGACAAATTATTTCAACGGTTCGATCGGAAGTTGCAAGCGTGCCGTCCGGCCGATCTGGAAAACGTTCTGCGCCGATATGAAAAAGATATGCGGAAGTTCGTCAATACGTATCCGAACGACGCGCGAGTCGGGCGCGTCAACTATTTCCTGAGCGAACTGGAGGTTGAAGAGCTGGAGCTTCGTCTCGAACGTCAAGCGCAAAACACGGGACGAGGAGCGACGAAGTTGCCGGTTGAACGCGCGTATCTCGAGGCGCGCGGAGCGGTCGCCGCCGATCGAAAAAAAGGACTCGAACAGTTGCGCGCGTTTATTATTCTGTTTGGAACCGGAACGTCCGACGAGCTTGCCGCTTTTGAAGAATCGTTGGACGCCGACGGAGGCGACGCGAAGACCGCCGATTTCTTTCAATACGGTCGGCTGTCCGACGTCGCGACGCGCGGAACGCGTCCGGAAGACAATATGTGGCGCAAATGGAGCGGACAACAACGACAAGGCATGACGATTCAACAGCAACTGGTCTATATTGCGAAACGTCGGCTTGTCTCGCAACTCCGCGAAATCAAAAAGACGAATTTAGCCGACTTGGCGCTTCTCAACGACCGACTCGGCGAAGTCGGCGCAATCGCGCGGGAAAAACCCGAACGCGCCA